>JAQSWS010000024.1 GCA_029266495.1 Rariglobus sp.
ACCAGATCGGAACACCGGCTTTGGCCGGGTTTTGAGTGGCCAACATTTTTCGAAGAGTGGGAGCGATGTTCAGGTAAACCGGCTCCGTGCCTGGATGCGCCATCACGCAGCCGAGAATCTCGTAAGGATGGAGGGTGATATAATCGAAGTGATCCTTGGCGCCCGCGAGGATGGCTTGTTCGAGGTAGGTGATGTGCGCGGATTTGGCGGCCATGCCGATTTTGCAATCGGGGTCGGCTCGCTTGGCGGCCTTGTAGGTGGCGACGACGACCTTGGCGTAATCGGACGCGGGGGCGTTGCGTGTGCCGTTGGGCGGCTCGTTCCAGATTTCCCAATACTTGATGCGGCCCTTCGCGTGTTTGACGATTCGGTAAACGTATTCGGACCACGCCTCGAGTTTGTTCAGCGGAAGGCCGCGCTCGTGATCCAATTTATTCCAAGCCGAGGCGGTCCCCAAAAACAGGCCTCCGCTGCGGATGCCCTGTGCTTCGAGATAATCCAGCTGACGGTCCAGTTCGGTCCAGGTCCATTCGGTTTCGCTGACGGGCTGCACCATGTTCCAGGACGTGCGGGGGGCACGCAAATCGCGGATGCCGATGGCCCTCATCTGCGGAATCCATTTTGCGTGTTGTTTGGTCCCCAGGTTACTGCTGCCGATGCCGAAGATTCCAACATCGGCGGCGGGCGCGGAATCCCCGGCGAGGGCGGCGCTGCTCGCCAACGCGAGGAACGCAATCAGGCAACCGAGCGAGGCGGGGAGCGTTTTAAGGAGGTTCATGAAACTTGAGGAAAGAGGGTTCGGCGGCCGACAAGTGCAGCCGCCGAGGAGGGGAGGGAGGGTCTTCGTCTATTCGTGGACGGTCACGTTACGAAAAAAACTCTCGCTGGTGTAAGGCGACGAGTCCTTGTCGCTGATAAAGACCAGGTGCGCCTTGGACCCTGTGGTGTGGGCGCCGATCGGAATGCTGTAGTGCACCCAGTCGGTTGAGGTGTGGGTGTTGAATGTTTGATTGGCGTAGGTCTGCGTGCCTTGAAGCTGGAAGATAACGCAGCCGGATCCGCCTTCCACGTTGTCGGTTTCGATGCCGATGGCCTGGATTTCGCCTTCGGGTCCGGCGGCCTTGAAGTCGAACTCGAGCACGGTGCCGGAGGTGACGGTGTAGGAGAAGCCGATCTTTTTCCACAGGTTGCCTGTCAGTTTCAGCGTGGCTCCGGCATCTTCGACGGCTACGGAGCCGTTTACCGAGTCCTGGGTGGCGTAGCTGCTGGTCGGACTGGTGCTGAAATTGACGGTGGACGGCGTGAGTTTGGTCACCGTCAGGCTCTGGATGTAATATCGCGGTGAAGCAGAAGAGAGATAGAAGTTGTATCCGTAGTTTCCTACAAACTGGGCATCGTTGATGGTCCAGGTCAGAGTATACCACTGGGTGTTGCCAGGAACCGACTGGCTGGTCGTGGTTTTCATGCCGCTCGTGGACTCGTAGGCGATCGCGACGGACGCCGCATCGTTGGCGGCATTCCGGCGGACGACGGCGGTGATTTGAAGCGGGCCTGTGGTGTAGGAGCTGAAGTTGGGGTCGACGGTGATGTATTGGGCCGTTCCTTTCTGGATGCCGGCGGTGATCTTGTTGCAATCGCGAGCCGGACCGTAGGGCGTGGTGACCGCGGTCGAGGTGACATCCGCCTTCAGGTGATGCAGTCCAGCCTCCGTGTTGGGTCCGCCCATGGTGATGGCGACCGAGGGCGCGCTGGTGTAGTCACCGTCCCATGGGAACGGGAGCGTTTTGTTGGTGGTCGCCTGGGTAACGAGAGCCGCGGGAACACCGACCACGAGAATGGGGGAGTTGGTCAGCGAGTAGCTGCTCGCGCTGGTGACGGAACCCGTCACCGGGTTGATGATCTGCACCGTTTGGCCGAAGTTGATGGTGTCGGTCACGCCGGGCGGCGCCCACGCGGCCATCACGGTGGTGGTGGCTCCTTGGAAGACGAAACCGTAGTCGCGGTCCGGATTGGCGGAGGTGTTCAGTTGCACCCAGCCGATGTAGTCGGGGCGGGTTCCGAGGTATTGGATCACCTTCGAGAAAGCCGTGTAGGCGGGGCGTTGAACACCTGCGCTGGAGATGAGGCCGAAGGGACCGGAGTCCCCTTCGCGGCCTTCGAACCATGTGATCACGGACACGCCTTGGGCGAGCCCCATGCTGTAGGCTTTGACGAGGTTTTCAGCGATGATCGTATCGGTGAAGGTGAGACTGCCGTTCACGGAGCCGACCGGCTGGCCCAATTCAGTAAACCAGACGGGGACGTCGACCTTCGCGGGATTGCGGTCGGCCAGCATCTTTCGAATCGTCGGAACGAGGCTCATGAACTGCGCTTCCCATCCGTAGCCGATTTGGTCGAAGACTTCGTAGGGATGCAGGGTGATAAAGTCGAAGTGGTCGGCGGCGCCGGCATTGATGGTTCGATACAGCCAGTTGATGTCGGCGGATTTTGCGGCGAGGCCGATTTTGCAGGTAGGGTCCTCCGCCTTGGCGGCATCATAGGCGGTGATCATGGTGCTCGCGTATTGGGCGGGCGTTCCGCCGGAAGTGTAGTTCGGCGGCTCGTTGCCGACCTCCCAGTGCCGGACCTGGTTTTTGCTATGATTCACCAGCGCGGTGACGTAATTGCCCCAAGCAGGAAGATTGTCGGTGGGGAAGGTTTGGGTGTTGGGATTAATCCAACTGGCGTTGTAGTTGATGATACCGCACACGTTCATGTTATTGGCTGCGGCGGCGGCCAGGTAAGCATCGACCTGCACCCAGTTGTAGGTTCCCGGCGAGGGCGTGATGTTGTTGATCCCCTTGAATCCCCGCACCCAGCCGGCGCCCGTCGAGGCGATCGGTCCCACCCAGGATGCCAGGTTGTCAACGCGGCTGGAAGACATGGAAACTCCGAAGGGATTCGGACGCGTCGAAACGAACTTCACGGCATCCGCGAAGACGTAGCCGTTGGTGCCGGTGTTGGCGATGAGGACGTTGCCCGCGGTTCCCGCCGTGAAATTATAGGTGCCCAGCAAGTTCCATTGGGAGCCGTCGAGCTGTTCGTTGACTTCGATCAAATCCGTGCCGCCGGAGTAGGTGACGTCCACGGGGACGTTGGTGGCACGATTGCTGGACGCCGACCACCAGAGAAAAACATCATATTCGCCAGCGGCGGGAAGATTCGGGGTGAAGCGGACGCTTTTCGTGCCCTTGGCCCAATTGCCGTCGTGAATGTAATTGGTTCCCCAATACCCGGGGTTCGTTCCGGCGGTCCAGGTTCCAGTGACGGTGACGCCGGTCGGTGCGGCGTTGTCCACGATGACTTCGGCCGCACGACAGAGAGAGGCGGACAGGCAAAGCACACTTAACAGGGTGCGGGGAATTCTAGCAGGGCGGGGTATGACACGGTTCATGATCGGTCTTTTTTTGGGGTGAGGTTTGTGCCGGGCGCGGGTTTATTGCGCAGGGGTATGGCAGGGCTTCGCCGGAGCTCAGAAACGATCAACGACGGGATAAATCCAATTGGATACGTTTATGTATTTTGATAAAAACTTACGACTTATTGTTCGGAGGAGTGACCTCGCCGGCGGTCGTGACCGGGATGAACAGGGGTGGGAGCTGCAGAGGGTTTTACAGGGCGGTCAGTGAGGCTTGTGCTCCTTGACCGTGCCGTTGTCGGTGTCGTCTATCCGGTAGGTCTTCAGCGAGTGGAAGCGCGCGCGGATATCACGGAGATCACCCATGTGAACCACAGCGGTATTGCGATTACCAACCAGTCGAGCAGGTGCATGTATCGGGAAGATCCTAACGACGCGGTTCCTCGGCGGTGGTCACCCGCGCAGCGATCCAGCCGCGTTCAGTGGAGGTGAGATGGAACGAGAGAATTTCGTGGCGCGTGATCCTTCCGAGAGTGATACGCTGGCCGAGCCAGGTGAGGGCGCACGGGGCGGCTTTGGTTGCCCCGCCTTGAATGCGCACCACCCAGCCCTTGCCCGCGGCCGCGGGCTTTACCGCGAGCAGCCGGGCACCGGAGCTCAGCGAGGCAAAGGAGCCGCTGCGTCCGCGGGGGCCGGCGTGAGAGGCGGTGCGAATAAGCGCGATGGGTTGCTCAAGGCTGTCGGCGAGCGCCCCTGCATCGACATCGCCCGCACCGATAGCGAACTTGAAGCAGTGTTCGCCCAAATCCTGATGCGGGCGCCATGGTTCTTCGCCGGCCGCAGCCGCGCCGTTGCGTGCATAGCGCGTCGAGCGGACCACCGTGGCGCGGAGCGTGCCGGCGGTGAGGTCGAAGTTGTAGAGTGCGTCGCTTGCGAACACGAATGGACGGGGCCCCGCATCGGCGCGGATCCAGCGTCCGCCGGGAACTTCGCCGAGCGGGCCGCGAGTGACCTCGCCGCCGGGCACTTCGAAGGTCGCGCGTTCGCCGGCTCCGGGCATGAGGAGCTTCAGGCGGGCGGAGCGTTCGTTCCAAAGCAGGCGGGCCGAAATCGCGACGTGGCGCGCGCCCTGATCGACCGAGAAACTCAGTTCCAGGCGGGAGGTCCCGGAGGTGAGCATCACCCAGAGGACGGCGCGCAGCGGGCCCTTTTCGAGAACCTTGGTTTGGGTGACCTGCCAGCTGGCGAGGACGTTTGAAATATCGTCGCCATGGTGATCGCCATCGTGATTGCCCCAGGAGCCGAATGGGTCGTCGAAGGTCGCCAGGCGCAAGCCGTCGCGACCGAAGAGTTTTTTGCCGTCGAGCGTGATGTCGACGCCGGCGGCGCCGGCCTTGGCCGACACGGTGAGCGCTTCGTTGGCGACGAACGTGTCGCCGCGGGTGCGCACCCGGGTTTTGATCGGCGGCGCCAGACGCGGAGTTTCGTTCCAGGCGACACGCACCACCTGATAACCGCAGGCCGGCAGGGTGGCGGGGAAGAGGAAGCGTTTACGCCAGGGCAAATGGGGCGCGAACTGATTGTCCACCGCGAGCAATTGGAACGGCACGGGCTGGCCGCGGTGGTCGATCACTTCAACCGGAAGCGCGTCGGGCTTGTCCTTATAGAGCTGGATCAATCGGTAATCCATGCAGGCCTCGAACTCGGCCAGCGTGGTCAACGTGACGGGGTGGGGGTTAAACAGCACCACCGGGACGGCCGACGGCATGTTCTCCGCAGGCGAGGGCACGCGGGTGTCGCATTCGGCGGCGAGAGCCGTGAGCGCAGCCAGTTCATGGCGGCGGGCGTCGTGGTAGGCCACGCCGAGCCAGGCATGCTGGTCTTCGTAGGTGGACTCGATGGACGAGCCGGGAAGGATGTCGTGAAAGGTATTAAACAACATCGAGTCCCACGCCGCGTTCAAGTCCGGTGCCGGCCGGTCGAGCGCGGCGGAGATGACGCTCGACGTGCGCTCGGCGGTGAGCAGGAGATTCTCGGTGCGGCGGTAGGCTTTTTTGTAGCGAAAAGCACTCGCGTAGCAGCCGCGGAGAGTGAAATTGAGCTCCTTCCTAACGACGGGATGGCTTTTCTTTTCCTTCGAGAGCGCGTCGAAGAAGCGGTGGAACGTGGAGAACTCGATCTCGACGTCAGGATTGGCATCACGCCACGCGAGGATCTCTCGGATCTCTTGCTTGCTGGGACCGCCGCCGTGGTTGCCGAGGCCAAAGGTGATGGCGACGTTTTCCAGTCCCCAGGCTGGAGCCTTCTCGCGATATTGATCCAGACGCCGGGCGACTTCACTGCGATCCGTGCCATACCACCCGACTGGAATGCGCCAGCACAGCACACGGCGTCCGCCCGCGCCTTCCCACCAAAATGCGGGGGAGGGCAGCGGGCAGTCGGCCTCGAACGGACGGGAAAAAGCAAAGTAGTCCATCCCGGCGGCCGAGTAGATTTCCGGCCAGCCAAAGCTGTGACCAAAGGAGTCGGCGGCCCAAGCCACGCGCGGACGCACGCCCAGTTCGCGCTGCATGTAGTTGAGCCCGCAGGTAAAATGACGGTTGAGCACCTCGGTGGCCGGGAGATTGGTGTCGGGCTGGCAGAGGGTGCCGCCGACGACATCCCAGCGTCCGGCGTCGATCTGTTCACGGATGCGATCAAAGGTGGGCCGATCGTGCTCCTGAATATGGCGGTAGATGGAGGTCTCGCCGCGGATATAGGTGAGTTCAGGGAACTCATCCATAAGGTGAAGAATGGTGCGGCACGTGATAATGCCTTCGTTGAGACCCTCGCGCCAGTCCCAGAGCCAAACGGGGTCCAGATGTGAATTGCCGATAAGATGAAAGCGCATGGAGAGAGGGAAACGGGGTTTGTTGGTGCCGACGCCGGCAGGAAGGAGGAGAGGCAGCCTTCGGCGATCCAAGCGCGCAAGGCCGTGATCACTTAACATTAAGTTAAGCGGAAACAACCGGGCCATCGTTTCGAACGAAGCCCGCGGAGAGCGAAACCGGGGTGGCGGACTCCTTCTCCGAGCCGAAGGTCCGGCATGTATTTGTTGCAGCGCGAGTCCGTGGAAATGCCAGCGCAGCGGCTTTCGGTCCGGGCTTCGTATTCGAGCGTGGCAAAAATTCGTCGCCGGCCATGTGGCCGGCTGGTCGCTCAGCTAGCCACGCTTCGCTTCGGCCTGGTAGGCGCGCGCGATCCGGCCACGCGGCGAGTTCCGCTCCTTCTTGGTTTTCACATAGGTCGGGCAGGTCGACAGGCACATGTCGCAGTGCATGCATTGCTGGAGAATCGAATAGTCAATGTTCGCGAGTTTTTTATCACAGATCGAGGCTGCACGTTTTGACCGAGGTGGCGCCGGAGAACATTGCCAGCCGAGTCTGGCGTGCGGCGGGTTGCGGCAGGGAGCTTCAGCAGAACCTGGGTGATCACGCCGAGCGTGCCTTCGCTGCCGACGAACAGATCGCGGAGATATAGCCGGCGACGTCCTTCATGCATTTGGAATCGAGCGAGCAGATCGAGCCGTCGGCAAGGGCGGCCTCAAGGCCGATGACGTAATCGTGGGTGACTCCGTATTTGAGTCCGTGCAGGCCGACGGATTTTTTTATCAGACCGTTGTGCGGCAGAGGAACACGTCCTTGATCGGCGGTGCAGATGTGTCGGGGCATTACTGTCGAATCAGACGCACGCCGTCGGCCATGACGTAGGTGCCGGCGGCGGTGCCTGCGTTGCTGATTTCGATGTATTGCATGAGGCCCGTGGTCCAGCCGGCCTGGAAATAATAGCTGCCGGGCAAGGTTCGCCACACGACGCTGCTCGCCGTGTTGGAGCCGGAACGTTGGTCGACATAGTTTAGGTAAGACTGTCCATTGGCCCGCACGGTGACCTTGGTGTTCGAGGAACGGTTAGCCATGGAAGGATAGCATATCTGGACTTGGTAGTAGCCGGCTGCGGGCACACAAGGACTGTAGCGGACGTAGCGCACGGTGCCTTTGCCCGCGTTGTCATGCCTTGAGGTGGCGTAGTTGGCCTTCTGAAGCGTGCTGGGCAGCCAGTGGGACGCATCGGGATAGTAGTTCACCGCTCCCGGCAGGTAGGAATCGTCCAGTGTCAAAACCGCGCCATCCTGGACGGTTTGGAACACAGGATCGTCAATGACCTCCATGTAGTCGAAGTAGGAGGGTTTGGGACAGACGCCATCAATGTAGTATTTGGTGCCGTTATACTTCACCTGGCATAGTCCGAAGTAGTCGGTGGAAACGACTGTGGAAGGCGAACTATACGCGGCGTTCTGGGTTTTCCGGTCCAACAGTTCGTAGGGGAAGATGGCCGCGACTCCCTTCTGATTGGCCAGCTCGCGGACCAGCGCGAGCATATTGGCCGACTGGCGTGCGTAGGCGGCGGGATCGGCCGTGACATTGCCCTGTGCGTCGACTGTCTTGAGCAGCGAACCAGCGTAGTCGTTCGTCTCGGTGATCCAAATCGGCTTTCCGTAGCTATTAAGCTTCGTGATGATCCGGTTGGACGATTGCATGTCGGAATACCAATGCCAGGCGGTGATATTCCAAAGGCAGTAGCTCCAACCTTCCACTTGGGCATCGGCGATGACTTGATCGAGATAGCCATAGTGGAGCCATGCGTCGCCGACCACTCGATTAAAGGCGGTGTTGTTGAGCGTGTTGCCATCCCAGACACCTTGGCAGAAGCCGCGAAGGATGGCCTTCACCTTGGCGTATTTCAGAGAATCGTAGTGTGAGATAAGGTCGCCATTGGTGCCGGGCAAGAGGGCGCCATAGGTGGCGGCCATTTCGTTCTCCAGTTCGATCTCGGTGATGATGCCGTCCAAGAAATCATTCTTTCGGGCGGTGACAAAGGCGACTGCCCGGTTGTAGCAAGCCTGCCGGATCTGTTCCGCGGTGCTCGTGGCGAAGGAGACGGAGGCCGGCTTGTAAAGGATGGGGAGAATCTTGATTTTGTAGGCCGGGCCGTAGAAGTCGGGATTGGCGCGAATGGCGGCCAGCAGGCCGGCGAGCGAAGCGTCGTCACCCTCACCGGCATCCATTCGGTAATAAGTCGCGCCCAGATCCTTGATGAGCTGCAACTGGCTGGAGTGGGCTATCTGCGTGACGCCGTAGGGCGACGAGATGCGCCCGGAATGTCCGCAGATGCCCCATATCTTGTCGACCGCGTGAACCAGCGGGGCGATGAGACAGAAGAAAGCACTGACTGCGATTTTTGTGGGGGTATTCATGTTTTTGGGGTGGAAGATGGATCGTAAACGCGTGGGAAAGCGATTCGGAGCACAGCTGCACGGGGCGGCGGGGAAAGCGACCCGCCGAACCCGCGTCCGGCCGGTTGAAGAAAACCGGCCGGCCTATGAACAAAGGAGTTTCCGCCCGAGGCTGGGCGGATCGATTAGGTTACCGGAAAACGATACCAATGGGATGGTCGGGAACAGTCACGCCCTTGAGAAATACGCGGCCGCCTTGGCGCTTGACTGGCAAATCAAAGGTCTCGCCGGTCCACAGATCCTGCGCGCGAACCGTGTCCGATTTGGCCCAATCTGCGTAGATGCGGATATCGGCAACACGCGGTTGCAGATCGCCGCCCGCACGCTCGGAAGACCAAAAGACGAGGACGGGACGTTTTTCCGCATCGATAAACGCATGGGTTTCGATGGATCCGGGAGCGGCGAGCTTCGCACCGTCCCACGTGACCGGCCATTCGTCGGGACGGGCGTTTTCGAGCAACACGTTGATTTCGGGAGCCGTATCCATGCGGCTGCTGGAGCGCAGGAAATCGAGGACCCGGCGCACCGCCGCGAATCCGGGCTTGTCGGAGTAGTCCATGTTGAGCAGACCGAAGTTTTGCTCGGCGTTGTTGCGCAGGCTGCCGTCTTTCTTGAGGGAGTATATAAAGGAATACTCAACTCCGAGAGACAGGCTATCGACCAAGCTCCGGCGAAGAGGTCGGGCTTGGTCTGCTGGTAGGAAGTGAATCCCCACTCGGTCAGCCAGATCTCGCGCGGGCCGCTGTATCGGCCGGAGGCTGCGCGATAGAGCCGGATCAGAGAGGCAAACGTGCCGCGCTGGTCGGCGGTGACGAAGCCATCGCGCTTCAGTTGACCGGGGGTGTCGGCCCACGGAAGAATCTCGGCGGTGAGCTGCATGCTGTAAGGGTGGTCGACCAGACCGTCGACCTGCGGGACAATACCCATCTCAAGCATGCGGTAGTTGGAAGGCGGCACCGATCCCAGTCCGATCACCTTCATCTCGGGATTGGCGGACTTGATGGCCTGCGCGGCGGTGTTCAGGAAGGCGACATATTTTCCAATCCATGGTGACACCGAGCCATCTTTTTCAACGCCGTTCCATTCTCCTCCATGGTATTTCGAAAACCCGAAGTTGTGAGGCTCATTTAAGATCTCGATGCATCCGACCTTGCCTTTGAGCTCTCGCGCCAGGTTGGCGGCGGCCGCAGCGTAAGCCTTGGCGTCATAGGAATCCGCATACAGTTTGCTGGAGCCATTAAAGATGAGAAGGACTTTGATGCCGGCGGCGTTGGCGGCGTCGATCCACGCTCGTGTCCGAGCGGGAAGTTCATAAACGCCCTTTTCGCGTTCGTAGTGGTTCCAGTAGAGCTCGTCTCTGATCCAACCGGCGCCCAGATCGGCGACCTTCGGGATAAGCGTCTCGATGTTCCAATTCGGAAGATAGGGCCCCGAAAGACCGAAGTGGGTGCATACGCCCACACGGTAATCCAGCGTCTTGGTAGAGGCTATTCCACGATCATGGAAGAAGGCGAACGTAAGCAAGCAGAGTATAAGTGTTTTGGCTTTTAACATAGGATGAGAAAGGGTGCCGGTAGAAGCGGCGCAGAGATCAATTGAACGTAATTCACGACGGATTCTATGGGACATTTTATAGGCGTCGCGTGGGCTGTCGCCGTGCGTGACCGGCGATGGCAACGCACAAAGAATGGAAACGCCCCATCACTCTTTGTCGCGGTGGATGCCGATTGTATCGGGAACGACTACGGTCACTGCCGACGCCGGCGGGCTATGACACTCATGCCGACGAAAAGCGCCGATACCATGGCCATATTGGAAGGCTCAGGGATCTGGGTGATATAGAAGTTATCGATCCCGATGCCCGCGCTTGCCGATGATGCCGGGTCAAACAAACGCAACATGACCACGGTGCTGGTCCAGTTCATATCTCCGGCGGAGAACGCTTGCGAGGTGGACAGACCGCCTGCAGTCAAGGCGATGGTCGGCGTCGTGCCGGAAACAGACAGCGTGGCCGAATAACCGTTACCGGATGTAAATGTAGTCCCCGTGTGAATACCGACATCCTGGCTGAGATTGCTGCCCACCTGGGTTCCTGCAGTAAGGCTGGAAGTGTTCACCGTGCCGTCTTTGAAAAAACGGAGTTGATCGACTGCGGTGCCTGTGTTGCTGATGGTAAGCAAAGCCATCACGTTGTTGCTGAGATTCGTCGAATCCGCAAAGATGATAGCGAGAGAAGAGTTTGCGGTAGCGGTGTAAAAATCGAAACCAGCCGTGAGATTCAACGTGGTCGAAAATACCGAGTTGGTCCCGCTTGAGCTATCTCCTGGCGTGGTGTCGTATAGATAAGCAACACCCGACGAAGTTGCGGTCTGTCGGTCATGCACTACAAAATCGTTGGCGACATCGTTCGACGTTTGCGCGGCCGTGCCGCCGAGTAGACTCACGCCGCGGAAATTCGAGCCGAATTGCCCGGCAGTTTCGAAATCAAAGGACGCACTCTGGGAATATGCATGCAAGGCGGCGAACAGGCCAACGCCGGAGACGAGGAGGGTGTGGGATAGCTTCATGTTTTTGGGAAGGTGAGGAACGATGAGGATTTTTATGGTTGCGGGCTTTTTTCTAAAGGCACATTTATCTACTCACGATTAGCTTGCACGCTATGGCTGACTACAAATTGCCCACCACCCGGGATATTGCGGCGGCGACTGGTTACAGCCAGTCGGCGGTGTCCCACGCCCTGCGCGGAACACAGAACATCTCGGCGGAAACGAAGGAAAAGATCCTGCGCGCCGCGGGAAAATTGGGGTGGAAGCCCAATCCTTTCGCCTCCGCCTACATGAGCCACCTACGCAGAACGAAAGGTAAATCCGCCTACCGGGCGAATCTGGCCTACCTCATTTACAATCCGGAATCCGGCCGGGTCACGGACCAACCACCCCACATACAATACTATTTCCGCGGGGCCTCCAAGCGGGCGCGGGAACTCGGTTATGAAGTCGAGCCGGTGTGGTTGAATGAACCGCATCTCACCCCGCGCCGGCTGAACGGGATTCTTCGGAGCCGAAATATATCCGGCTTGTTCGTTCCCGGCGTTGAGGGGCCGGCTGCTGTCCTCAAACAGCTTCAATGGCGTAATTTTGCCTCGGTCGCCATAGGTTTCATACCTTCGAAATCGGAAATCCACCGGGTGACTGCGGACACGTTTGATGGATTTGCGCTGCTTTTGGACAATATCCGAAAGCTCGGTTATCGACGCATAGGAGTGGCCGTTTCCCGCGCCTATGATGAGCAGGTGAATCACGGGGTGTTGTTTCCCACGTATTTCTCGCGCGAACGCTGGCGCGCCGACTGCACCATCGAAGTATGCGATTTCGCAACGGATCAGCCGCACGAGATTCCAGTCATCCAAGAGTGGCTCCGGGCGTATCGTCCCGAGGTGGTGCTGGGTGAGACGGTGTCCTGGCGAGCCATAACCCGGATGGGATGGCGGGTGCCGCAAGATATCGCTTTCGCCAGCGTTGACTGGTCAGCACGGTATGCCGAGATCGCCGGCTTTAATCAAAGGCATGAACTGCAAGGGGCATTGGCAGTCGACATGGTCAGCAGCCAGATCACCCACAACGAACAAGGACTGCCGGCCAATCCTCGCGTTGTGCTGGTGGCCGGCTCGTGGAAGGCGGGGAAGAGCGTGCCGGCGGCGGAAAAACGCACGCGGATCGTGGGATCGGTCAAGATCGATCAAGGCTGACGGCTGTCGGTCTCTGCCGGAGTCCCTGACCGGAACGTGGTTCACGGACACCGCGTATTATGTAAGCGGCGTCCTTCCGAGCGAGGGACGCCATTTGTAAAGATACTCTGGCCGGGAGTTCCTCCTGGTAAGAGGTCAGCGCATCAATTGGACTTCTTTGTATTCAACCGCGCCCACCTTGGGGCTGGATTTGGAGTTCAGGACCATGAGCTGCATTTTTTTCACTGGGAAATAAAGTCTCCCGTCGTTGGGACCGCCCCAGTGCTGCTTACTTTTGAAGTTCAGTAAATCGAAAATCATGGTCTGCCACTCGCCCGTCTGGGCACCGGAAAAACTAAGTTGGTGAACCTGGTTCTGTTCATCAATCAGACGCAGGCCAATCATCTGCTGCGCGTTTGCGCGCACCTTGATGCGAAGCTCGCCGTAACCGGCCGGCATGTCGACGGTGCTGGTCACGAACACGTAATTGCCCCCTTCCGAAAAGTCATAATTGATGACACCTATGGGTCCACCATCCTTGGAAATCACATCCAAGGAACCCTTGGCCCCGGGGAATTCGGCCCCGTTAAAAAAATGCCACGTGGTCGCCCCCTCCGACAGGTTTCCCAGCGGTTTTAAATTGTCCGTCGCTGCCGAGACGGACACGGACACAAGCATCAGCATAGTGAGAGGGGCTACCAGACCAAGGGTTCGAAGCATTGCATTCATGAGGGGAGACGATGGAGGGTTTAGGATAATGAGTAGGTGGCTGCATTGACGGTGCCCGCCCAAGGGATGGGTCCGTGCCAAGACTGCTGTGCATTCAATGCCTTCGGACCGATGCAAACAGAAGCGCCTTTTATCTACTCAAGAGTAGATAAAATGAATGTCCGGGTCGTCGCGCTGATGTTACAGATATTTCGCGAATAAAGGCCGGCCGAAAACGGGCAGACTGCACTGGAACGACCGGTGATCGCCTGAAGTATTAGGGGTATTTATATACTGGATACGAAATGAAACGACCGTTCGCGAAAAGCAATGAGCCATTGCCGGTGCGGCTCTCTTCATCCTCGCCGCGCGCGAATCCCTTGCGGGGTCAATACCCGTTCCAGGTCGAGGATGGGGCCTGGACCTGAGCTGTGGCCAGGTCCAGGTATCCGACGTGCCCATCCATGAAGGCGAAATGCCGCGATCCCCCGGGGTGGCGCGTTGAATTGAGGGCCGTGGTGGTATTGGAAATCAGATCCGACGCCGTGGCATATCCTTCGTCCACAGAATGCCAATAGGCTCCACCTGGGGCGGAGTCCGTGTAACGTCCGGCCCATTCCACGAGCATGTAAACTCGAGAGGGATTATTTACCGTCAGTAGCTTGCGTGCCTTGAGCAGGCTGCTGGCCGTCGTCATGGCCGGATACGCCGGAGCAAAACTGCACGGCAAAGTGTTGCTCTTGGGTGCCAAATCGATGGAAGCCTCGTCGGCGGGGCAGGCAAAACATTGCGATTTCGAAATGAATCCTTGGTCGATCAATGCGCGCGCCCAGGTGCGTCCAGTGTTGATGGGAGTCGTGTTGCCCACGATCGACGGCAGATATCCGTTATTGTCGTTTGCATGAAGCAGCATGGCTACCGAAACCTGCCTCAGATTGGATCCGCATTGCGCACGCTTGCTGGACTCCCGCGCGCGCCCGACGACCGCTATGAAAATAGCCACAAGAATTCCAATGATCAGGATGACCGACAGCAGTTCGACCAAGGTAAAGCCACGGGTATGTCTTTGACAGGATATCATTGGGGAATGAAACGACCGGAGGGGTAGGAGCCGCAGCCGCCGGGTGCGCCAATGCCGGAATCCGGCCGGCACCCAACGATAACAGCGTTAACTAGAAACTGCCGTCACCATAGCCGCACGCCGCCCGGTGAAGAAGCATCACGTATCTACTCACGATTACCCCAGGAGGCCAGTGGCAGGAGCGGTGCCTGTCAGGTTTTTTTGGGGGATGAAAACCGCAAAGTGACGATCTCCTTGGGTTTCATTGAAAGCGCGAACCGTGCCCCGGCCTTCCGGGCGGAACCCGTGGCGCGGCTCTCCAAATCAACCCGGGTGACCAGACTTTCCCTCCATACTTCGGTGCCGGGCAGCAATGTCACTACGCCCTTCGTGGTGTCCGGGTTGAACAATCGAATTTCGACCGCGTCACCTTCCTGGCGGACGCTGCTGAGCACCGCAGGCCCCTCGAGCACGAACAACGAGGACTCGGCCGGAACGCCCGTTCCCTTGCGGCGATAAATCGGCAGATCGAAATTTCTCAATTGCACGGTCCGCACCGACGCGGCCAAGCGCAGACCTGCGTCGAAAAGTGAACTCCGACCGACCTTGCCGGTCTGGGGCACGATCCAATAGTTGAAGACCATCTTCCCCTGGACCTGCCCCTCTGGTTGTCCATCGGTCAAAACCGTGCGACGCGTGGAGCGGAAAAGTGTTAATGCGATGGAACGGTCGGGCTGATCCCTGACACACGACTCCGGCAGACCGCTCGACACCACGGCCAGGCCACGGGTCCCGGCGACCACTGACGTCCACGTTTGCTGAGGCGTGGTTTCCACCGACAGTTCACGGCCGAGATGGTTATCGGCCGGCAGACCGATCGGGCGCTCGACTGCGTCGAAGGCGGTGTCCGCCAGATAGGATTTGGCCTCGGACGCCTCGGTCGGGAAGAGCACGCGGAGACGGTGGTCCTTGATCCGGTTATCCACGCTCGTGACGACCTCTATACGATCACTGTCGGCGCGCAACGTCACCAGATTGTCGACCACCAGCGAGGCCATCCGCTCGGACCGCGTCCCTTTATCGAACGCAAACTCCTCCGGCAGGTTAAGGGCAACGCGAACCCGGAAGCGGGCAAGCAACGGACCATTGTGGAGCAAGGCGATGTCGGCGTGCGCGGCGCCGGACACGAAGCACTGGTCGTTGACGGCGTGTCCGTGAAACCAACCGTCGCCGATGTCGGCCGTGTCCTCGAACGTGAGCAGGCGCTCGTAGGTGTGTCCGGTTCTTTTGTCGGTCACGGTCAGCGAACCGTTGGGCTCGATCATCACGGACAAGAGCGCGTTGGCCATGGAGCGTTCGGTGGTGGCAAGCCCCGGAGTCAGTGCATGCCGTGTAGGTAGCATGGCCGCTGAAACCGGCCCCGATTTTTCCATCCATGCGCCTTCCTTCACCGTCAGAGTGGTGTAGCCGAGTGCGGGAAGCTTCAGTCGAAGAGCAACGGTGATGTCGTTGGTTTTGTAACCCTCCGGATACTTGAGAGGATTGATGCGCGCCTTCGTGCGTCCCATTTCCTGGGTTAACAATTGATAAGCGACTTCCTTGCCGTCGGCCGTATAAATACGAAATCCGGGCTTGGGCTCGAAACCGAAAAACTCCTGATAGGTTCCCCACTCTGTTGGGATGTGCAGCGTGAGCGTGACCGTCTCGTCGAGCGTTCGGGCCAACGGATTGGCAATCAGCACGCGCAATTCTTTGTCGGTCAGATCGCCGGCAACCGCCGCCGCGAGCGAGCGCAACGACTCCTCCGTCTGGGCGGACGCGATCTGCCTGGCCTGCGCAAAGCGATACTTCATGTCCTCATGCACTTCGTCGATGCTGCATCCGCAGATCGAGTCGTGCGGATGATTTTGGAGCAACCAGCGCCAGGCCGCGTCGAGATAACCGCGCGGCGCGGGCGCGCCGGTCAGCAGTGAATCAAGCACCGAGAAAGGCTCCGCCCACTGGCAGAGCAGGCTCTGGCATTCGGCGTTGGCCTGCTTGATCCACACTCGGCTGGAGAGCACGCCGGGAATCAGCCACTGAAGGTCCCGGTCGGCCGAAATCCGTGCAGCTTCGCGCAGTTCCCCCTCGACGACGTCCTTTATCTGGTTCTCATGCGCCACAACATCCTCCAAGTAGGCGTCAAGCGTGCTATGCGCGACCTCATAGGGAAACTCGCCGCCGACCTGCTGCGCGAAGAGCAATCTGTAGTGATCCGCATCATACTCGAGGTGGTCTCCGCCGTCGAAGATCAAGAGGGGCGGGATGTCGGTGCGCGCCGCTTCCTTGGCCAGAAAGGCCTTGAGGTCGGTCAACGCCTGGCTCTGCTCAAACGTCGTCCTTGGTTCGGTGCTGCGACGCACGTCCCAGGAATAGTCGCAGTAACCAGTCCGGCCAAAGCGGTAGCAGGGCAGCTCCGTGCCGTCGGCGCCCCTCCAACGAAAATGTGCCGCCTTGCGGGGTTCGAGACCGCGCCAGATCAAGCCGGCGCGGATGCCGAATCCCTTGGCGATCTGGGGAAGCTGGCTGATGTGTCCAAACAGATCGCATACAAAGCCCGCCGAGGAGGGCGTGCCTCCGTAGGAACGGGCGATGGCCCGCCCCAGCCGCAGGTTCCGGATGATCGACTCGCCGGACACCAGCCACTCGTCGGGCAAAACATACCAAGGGCCGATGTTTAAACGACCGTTGCGCGCGAATGCCTCCACCTGCTTCCGCCGCTCCGGCCGGATCTCCAGATAGTCATCCAGGATGATCGCTTGGCCGTCGGTGGTAAAAGGACCGCGCAACGCCCCGCTTTCGATGTCATCAAGCTGTCGATCCAGCAGGTGCACGAGCCTGCGGCGATAGTCCTGAAATGTCTGATACCATTCCCTGTCCCAATGCGTGCTGAGCACATAGTGAACTTTGCGAGCCGCCGCATTTTTGGGGGCTTTGTTTTTTTTCATACAGAGTTGGAAGGTGGGATAACATTGCCGGTGGGCCGCCCTGAGGCTTCCTCGGCGAGATATGCATTTGCGAGCAGGACGACGGGGTGGACGATCTTCGGCGCGGACGCGGTGGAGCCGCGGGTGGTCTTCAGGCTATTTTCGATTTGCAGGTGGCATCCGGGGTTCGCCGTCGCCACGACCTGCGCACCGGTGGCGAGGAGGTGGCCGAGCTTCCGCTCCTGAAGCCAGCCGGCGGTTTCGGGCTGGGTGATGTTGTAGATGCCCGCGCTGCCGCAGCACCATGAGGCCTCGGCGCATTCACGCAGCTCGACGCCCGGAATGGCTTTGAGGAGCTCCCGCGGTTGTTTGCTCACTTTCTGGCCGTGGCAGAGGTGGCAGGACTCGTGATAGGTCACGCTGACATTTTCAACGGGACCGGCGGCGGAGGCGCCGGGTTTGCGGAAGCCGATTTCGACGAGGTATTCGGAGACGTCCTTCAGCTTGCGCGACCATTCGACCGCGCGCTCGCGGTAGGCTGGGTCGTTTTCGAGCAAATGATCGTAGTGCCGCAAGTGGGATCCGCAGCCGCCGGCGTTCGAGATGATTGCGTCAAATGTGAACGGGTCGATCAGATCGAGCTGGCGGCGGGCGAGTTCACGGGCGGTGCCGGTGTCGCCGTTGTGGGCGTGAAGCGAACCGCAGCAGGGCTGAACGGGCGGGGTGTGAACCTCGCAGCCGTTGGCGAGCAATACATCGACGGTCGCGCGGTTGATGTCGGCGAACACAAGGTCCTGCACGCAACCGGTGAGAACCGCGACCCGGCGCGGAGCCGGCGGGGTCGCAACGGGTTTTTCCACGGGTGCGATCAATTGATGGGAGAATTTCGCCTGGATGACCGGCGCCTGCGGTTCGAGGCGGCGGAGGTTTCCGGGCAGAAGTTTCACCAGGCGGGTGCGGCGGGCGAACGTTTGAAGCCCGGAGACCTGCCAGAGCCACAGCAGGCGTCCGACGAACCGCAGGAGCCGCGGACGCGTGAAGAGGAGGCGCAGCGCGAACCAGCGGATGGCGTCCCGTTTCGGGGAATCGAGGACTCCTTTCTCCTCGATCTCGGCGCGGGCGACTTCGAACAGCTCGGAATAATTGACCCCGGCCGGGCACGCGGTGGTGCAGGCAAGGCAGCCGAGGCAGTAATACATCTCGTCGCCGAAGGACTTGGAGACCGCGAGTTCACCGTCGGCGATCGCACGCATGAGCGCGATCCGGCCACGCGGCGAGTTGCGCTCCTCCTTGGTTTCCACGTAGGTCGGGCAGGTTGGCAGGCACATGCCGCAGTGCATGCACTGCTGGAGAATCGAATAATCGATGTCCGCGAGTTTTTTTATCACAGATCGAAGATCTTGCCCGGGTTGAGCAGGTTGTCGGGATCGAGGGAGCGCTTCACCAGCTTCAGAAGGTCATAAGAGGCGTCGCCGAGTTGCCGGCGAAGGAAGGGTTTTTTTGCGAGGCCGACACCGTGCTCCCCGGTGATGGTGCCTCCGCGAGCCAGCGTGGCGGAAACAATGTCGGCAAAGGCGAGTTCCACGCGGTGCATCTCGGCGGTATTGCGTTCGTCGGTGAGGATGGTCGGGTGCAGGTTGCCGTCACCGAAATGTCCGAAGGTGGCGATGTTGAGATCGTGTTTAAGCGCGATGGCCTCGACATCGCGGATCATCCCGGCGAGTTCGCTGCGGGGAACGGTGACGTCCTCGAGGATTGTGGTGGGGCGCAGGCGGGCGAGGGCGCTGAAGGCGCTGCGACGGGCGGTGGCGAGGAGTGCGGCCTCGGAGGCGGAGGCCGCACGTTTGACCGAGGTGGCGCCATGCAGGCGGCAGAGATCCTCGATTTTCAACGCCTCGTCGGTCGCGGCGGCGGGATGTCCGTCGGTCTCGATGAGGAGAATGGCCTCGGCATCAAGGGGAAGCCCCACGTGGGTGAAGTCTTCGACGCACCGGATCGTTTTGCGGTCGAGGAACTCCAGGGTGCAGGGGATGATCTTCGCGGCGATGATGGCCGAGACGGTTTCCGCCGCGGAATCCATCCGGGAGAACATTGCGAGCAGCGTCTGGCGCGCGGCGGGTTGCGGCAGGAGTTTCAGCAGAACCTGGGTGATCACGCCGAGCGTGCCCTCGCTGCCGACGAACAGATCGCGGAGATTATAGCCGGCGACGTCCTTCACGCATTTGGAGCCGAGCCAGCAGATCGAGCCGTCGGCGAGGACGACCTCGAGGCCCATGACGTAGTCGCGGGTGACCCCGTATTTGAGACCGCGCAGGCCGCCGGAGTTTTCCGCGACGTTGCCGCCGATGGTGCTGATCTTCATCGAGCCGGGGTCGGGCGGATAAAACAGGCCGGCGGCCGAAGCGGCGTCGAAGATCGTCTGGGTGATCGCCCCGGCCTCGGCGCGGAGGGTGAGGTTGGCAGTATCCAGCTCCAAGATACGATCCATCTTTACGAGGCAGAGGACGATCGCGGCGGTGGACGGCACGCTGCCACCGGAGAGGCCGGTGCCGCTGCCCCGGGTGACGACGGGCGCGTGGTGCAGGCGGGCGAGCTTGAGGACGGCGGAGACTTGCGCGGCGTTGCGGGCAAAAACCACGGCGAGCGGGCGCTGTTTGAGCGTGGCGGTGCCGTCGAAACCGTAGGGGATGATGTCCTCGGATGCGGTGAGAACCTGATCGGCGCCCAGGCTGGTTTGGAGTGCGGCAATGAGCGCCGTGCCTGGGGCGGAGGGAGCGGGGGTGTTCACGAGTTTCAAACAGAATAGCGCCGGGACGACGGCAGGCCAGCCTATGCGAGCTCAGGCCGGCGTCGTGCGAAAGCCCCACTGGCCGCCCAATTGCAGGCAGCGGGCGGCGGAGAGAATGCCCTCCGAGCACGTGGCGTCGCTGAGCGAGCTGGCGGCGGCGCAGACCCCCAGGCGCAGCGTATCGGCAATTTCCCAGCCGGCATGAAACCCGTGGAGCACGCCGCAGGCAAAGGCATCGCCGGCGCCGGCGGTGCCTTTGATCGCGGACGAGGGGACGTTGAGGCTGGGCTGCCAGTGGCCGGCGCCGGCGGCGTGCAAGGCATAAACGGCCTCCGGGAAGTGCACGATCACCCAGCGGCGCACGCCGAGGACGATCAACGCACGGGCGGCGGCCTCGACGGCGGCGCGACGGATGGGTTGATCCGGGGCGGGGCGCAGGGGGACGCCGGTGAGCTTTTCCGCCTCGAAGTCGTTTACGAAGAGAATGTCCACTTCGGGGAGCGCGGGCTTTACGACGGCGTGGAAGCGTCCGCTGTTTTCGCTTACGCAATCGAGCGAGGTGAGCAGACCGGCGGCGCGGGCGCGGCGGAGCACGCCGCAGGCGCGGGGTTCGCCATTTTCCAGGACATCGAGGCCATCCAGCAGCAGGATGTAGCCAAGATGGAAAATCCGGGCGCGCGTGAGGGTGAAGTCGAAGTGCTCCGGGGCGAGGAGGGCGTTGGCGCCGCGTTGGTGAAAGAAGGTGCGGCGGCCGGTCGTGCCGTCCGTCATCACATCGCTGTAGGAGGTGGGGGCGGCGGAGGTCTGGCGGAGTTGCGCGGTGTCGATGCGATGGTCCCGGCAATCGGCGAGGATGCGTTGACCGTCGGGGTCGTCGCCAACCAGACCGATGCCGGCGAGCGGGAAGTCCGCCCCCAATTTCGCGAGGCCCTTGAGAATGTTGTAGGGCGATCCGCCGTTGCCCCACGACTCGGAGCGAATGTTGGCAAGGGCGTCCTGGGGCGGCCAGCCATCGAGGATCTTTACGTGGTCGACGATCCAGTTGCCGCCGGCGAGGAGACCGGAGCGTGGGGAGGAAAGGCTCATTCGCTGAGGAGATGGATGCGGGCGGGTTCGTCCTCCTCGATACCCGGGAAGCGGCCGACCCCGGGGTTGACGAAGAAGTTGTCGCGCAAGTCGTCGTTGGCGGTGCTGACTTCGCCGATGATGCACTCGTCGCTGGACGGGGCAAACGCGTGCCATACTCCGGGCACAAGGGTGACGCGATGGCCGGCTGCGAGGACATAGGGCCGGCCGGCGGGGAGTTCGGTGGGGATTCCGTTGATCGGCACGGTCACGAGGTCGTTGGACGGGGAGTTTTCATCGGCGGGTTTGCGCGCCCAGAGCCAGAGGGTGAGCGAGCCGGCGCGACAGATGATATCCTCTTTTTTCTTTGCGTGGGTATGGCAGGGGGTGCGCTGGCCAAGGCGGGCATACATGAGTTTTTCGCAATATTCCGGCTCGGCCGCGAGGTTGATGAGCGTGAGGCCGTGCCGGTCGAAATCACCGAGGCCGAAGTCGGTGATGTCCCATTGCGGGTTCGGCGGAAGCACCCAGCAATGCTTGTGAAAGCAGTCGCGGGCCTGACGATAGGCTTGATTGATGGCGGAGCGTTTCATGGACGGGTTTGGAAGAACGAAAGATCGACAGGGTGGCGCGCGACGGTGCCCGACGTGGATCGGGCGAGGAGGTGATTGCCGGCGAGACGGATCGATTTGAGGCGGTCGAAGCCACGGGGCAGCGCGACGACCCCCATGATATAGTTGATGGTGGCGACCCGGTCGCCACGCAGGCGGAGGACGGTGGGAATGCCGGCTTGGGAAAGCGGATTGGGTGCGGCGGATTCGGCGAGGCCGAAATGGAAGTAACTGGTGACCTCCTCGAGCCCGAGGACACGGCGGTGGCGGCCGTTCCACGGCGGATAATGGCGTCCGCCGTTGGAGTGCCAGAGGAGGGTGGAGGCGAGTATGCGCGGGTCTTTGATGGCGAACCAAAGCCAGCCGGCCTTCGGGAAAGTGACGGTGGTCCAGGCGAACGGGGCGTCGGCCCGCGACGAAACCATCACGATGTCCTCGAAGCCTTCGCGGGCGGGATAGCGCGAGAGGTCGGCCTTGCCGCCGGAGGCGAGAGGCACGCGTGTCAGGCTGCGGAACGGCGCGCCCGGCTTGAGCGAGGAATAACCGCCCGCGGCCGGCGACTCGAAGGGTTGCGGACACACGCGGCCCTCGCGCCACGGGCTGAGGAGGATTTGTCCCGGGCCGTTCTCCTCGGGGAACGCGAGCATGGCGTGGTGGCCGATATTCAGCGGACCGGAAAAACCTTTCAGTTCATGGCGACAGTAGAGATTGGTTTCGCCGTTGCGAAGGAGGATGTGCTTGGTCACTTCCCCGGTGCGGACCTTCGTGCGCAGGCGGGTGACGAATTCGATTCCGGAGGGCGTGGTCTCGCATCCGACAAAGTCCCAGCGTTCCGTGGCGGTTTCGCCGTGCGCGGGATGACGTTCGCCGCGCCAGGGGCGCGCGTTGCCGCCGAACGGGGCGCAAAAGAAATCGCCGCGCAGGGTTTTGAGGATGGGCGCGGTGTCCGGCGCGAGCGGTTCTTCGCTCCAAGGAGCGATCGAGAAGGGGTTGACCACGCCCCGCTCGGTGCGAAAACGCACGGGCGCGAGATGTCCGCCGTCGCGGGTGAGACTCGCCTCGACGCAGTCGCTGGCGAATGTCCAGGATGGGGCGCCGCGGACGGTTTTTAGGGGAGGAGGCATGGTGATGGCGGTGGAAACGGACGCTCGGAGCGGACGCCGCGGAGAGCCGTCCCTACCGCCGTTCCTATCTGTGAGTCAGAGTGTGACGACGGTGGTGTCGCGATGCGAGGCCAGGGCGGCAGCCCAGATTTCGTGATGGGCGACGGCCTCGTCGGGCGTGGCGCAGCCGAAGCGATCAACGAGCTGGCCGGCCCGTTCGGCGAGGTAGGCCGCCCACATCTGCATGAGGATATCAGGGAAACCGGGCTCAAAAATACCGCCGGTGATCGTCTTGAACGGCATGGCAAAACCGAGATCGGTGGCGGACCAGGCCTGCTCTTTTCCACGCGTGTAAGTGAGCAGGGTCTTGGGTTGCTTGGTGGAGAAACGCACGCCGCCATCGGTGCCGAGGATCTCGATTTCCCACGAGTTGGTGTCGGTGGGACTCATCCGTTTCGTCTCAAGCGTAAGCGGGACGCCGGGCTGGCCGGGGAGATCGACGGTGCAATGGAGGACGGCGTTGTCCCACGTGTCGCAGGGCGCGGTGCCGCCTTTGCCATCGGGACGTTCGGTGTAGATTTTTTGGAGCTGGGCGTAGAGGCGGGCGGGCTTCCAGCCCATGCGCAGCGGCACGTGGGCAACGTGGAGGCCGAGGTCGTTCATCACGCCAGCCTCGCCGCAGAATTTATTCTGGCGTTTCCAGTTGATCGGCTTGGTGGGGTCGAGGTCGCTGGAGTGGAGGAAGCTGTTGCGGATGGAGAGAATCTTGCCGAACGCGCCGGAGCGCGCGGCGGCGATGGCGCGTTGCACGCCGGGAAGAAAGGGAAACTCGGAGGAGACGCGCACGAAGCGGCCGAGTTGGACGCCTTCATCGCGGATGCGACGGGCGGCGGCGAGGTCGATGCCGAAGGGTTTTTCGGCGAGGAGGTCTTTGCCGGCGCGGAGAACGTCGAGATAGAGCGCCTCATGGAGGTGGTGCGGCACGGCGACGTAAACGACGTCGATATCGGTTCGCGCGAGGAGCACGCGGTGGTCGGTGTCGAAGTGTTGCACGGTCGGCACCTGGCGGAACCAGTCGAGGGCGGCGGTGTTGACGTCACAGACGGCGACGAGCTCGGGACGGACGGGGCAGTCGAGCAGCGAGAACCAGCGGCCGAAGGCGCTGGCGACTTCTCGACCCATGAGGCCGGCGCCGATGACGGCGACGCGGACGGCGGGAGTGGACGTGGACATGGGTCAGGCGAGGAGTTTGAGGGCTTGGGCGGGCGTGATGTTTTCGTGGAGCACGGCCATGAGGGCGCGGGTCATCGCGGCGGGCTTGGGGTGCTGGATGATGTTGCGGCCATAAACGATGCCGCGTGCGCCCTGCGCGATGAGGTCGGCGGTGCGTTGGAGGATGACCTCGTCGGAGACGCGCCCGCCGCCGCGCACGAGGACGGGGATGCCACCGGCGGTCTCGACGACCTTGTGGTAGATGGAGACGTCATCGGTCGGATCGGCCTTGATGATATCGGCGCCGAGTTCGACCGCCTGGCGGACGAGCGGGATGATTTTTTGCGGGTCCCCGTCGACCATGTAGCCGCCGGCCTTGGCGTTGGGTTGGAAGACGAGCGGCTCGATCATGAGCGGCATGCCGAAACGGTCGCAGAGCGGTTTGATCGCGAGGATGTTTTGGATGCACTGATCGGCGACCTCGGGCTGTTCGGGGATGCGGAAGAGATTCACGACCACGCAAGCGGCGTCGAGGCGGAGCGCCTGTTCGACGGGATCGGCGATGATGCGCGAGAAGAGCGAGCGAGGGAGCTGGTTTCCATAGACGTTGGCGACATCGGTGCGCAGGACGAGCGCGGGTTTGGGACGCACGGGCAGGGCCTGGAGGTGAGGGGCCTGTCCGATCGTAAGCTGGATCGCGTCGGGTGCGGCGGCGACGAGGGTGGCGATGGCCTTGGGAAGGTTCTCGATACCGGCAAGAAACCCGGCCTCGTTGAAGAAGCCGTGATCGACGGCGACATCGAAGCAGCGGCCGGTTTGCGGGTTAAAGAGGCGGTTGAGACGGGCGGTTTTCATGGGAGAATTACCTGGTGACGACGTGCAGCGTGGTGCCATGCGAGGTGAGTGCGGTGCGTTCGGCGCGGGTGAAGGCACGGTCGGTGAACACGTCGTGAATCTGCGCCCAGTTGGCGTAACGGATGGCGGCGGGTTGATCCCATTTCGACGAATCGACGACAACGACGGCGCGCCGGGCGCCGGCGGCGATCGCGCCTTTGACGCCGGCTTCGGACAACTCGGTGGTGCAAGGGCCCCCGGATGCATCGATGCCGGAGGCGCCGAGGAAGGCGAAGTCGGGCCTGAGACGACGAACCCATTCCAGCGCCCCCGCGCCGGTGAGGGCGAGGCTGACGCTGCGCACTTCTCCGCCGATCGCGATCAGGCGGGTGTCGGCGGCGGGCCGCTCGGAGAGCAGGGGGACGGAGTTGGTGAAGAGCGTGAGCTGGGGACGGGCGACGAGCAGGCGACCGATTTCCAGCGTGGTGGTGCCGGCGTCGACGAAGACGGTGGCGCCGGGTTTGACGAGAGCGGCGGCGCTTTTGGCGAGAGCAAGTTTGGCCTCCAGGGACTCGCGGCTCTTGCGATCGAAGGAGACTTCGCCCTGCGCGTGATCGGGATGAAGCACCCCGCCATGGGTGCGGACGAGCTTGCCGAGCTTTTCGAGGAAAGTGAGGTCCCGACGGATCGTCGCCGGCGACGCCTTCAACAGGCCTTCCAGGGCGGTGAGGGTGATCGAGGGCTGCTTCTCGAGGGCGGTGAGAATCGCCTGGTGTCGTTCTTGAGCGAACATGATCGAAATAATGAAACGATCATAAGCAATCAATCAAGGCCAAAGCCATTTCATGAGCCGCCCTAGGCCGGAATCTTGAGGTGTGCGGGTCAGGAAAGCCCCGGTTGCGGGGGCATCGTGAACGTGTAGCGACCCGGCAGCAGCGTGAGTGCCGGGCGGTTGTCGGGCAGGACGGTGCCATGGACGCCCGCGTGTTGGTCCCACGGCTGGCCGTCGATTTTTACCGTGTCGAGCGACACGCCGGGCGGGACGGCGGTGGCCTGGGTGTTGGGCGGCACCTCCACGATCCAGGTGAATGTCGCGCGCGTCCGTTTCCACTTGCTGGTGATGCGACCATAGGGCGATTCCAACGTGGCGGCGGCGTGGGTGAGTTTTTCGTGCGGCTGCGGGCGCAGCAGAATGCGGCGGAAACCGGGGGCCAGTTCGCTGATGCCGCCCACCGTCGCGTAGAGCCATTCACCAATGGCGCCGTAGGCATAGTGGTTGAACGAGTTCATGCCGACCTCGCCGAAACCCTTGTCGGGAGTCCAGCTGTTCCAGCGTTCCCACATGGTGGTCGCGCCGTTCTTGATCGGAAAAAACCACGACGGGTAGCCCTCGTTGAAAAGCAGGCGGTAGGCGAGATCGGTGCGGCCGAAGCGCGTCAACACGGGGCAGAGCAAGGGCGTTCCGACGAAGCCGGTGCAAAGGTGATTGTTGCGCCGTTTGAGCGTGCGTTCGAGGTGGGCGAGGGCCGCGGGGCGCTGTTTTTCCGGGAGCAGGTCGAAGCCGAGCGCGAGCAGGTAGGCCGTCTGGGTGTCGCCGGCGATGCGACCGTCCGGGGTGACGTAGTGGCGGTTAAACGCGGCGATCACGCGGGTGTGGAGCCGGGTGAAGCGCTTTGCGTCGGCATCGCGCTCGAGGATGCGGGCGACCCTGGCCATGATGCCGGCGGTGTGAGCGAAATAGGCGGTTCCGATCAGGTCGCTGGGCGTGGCGGCCCAACCTGCCTGTGACGCATCGGGTGCCAGCCAGTCGCCGTAATTGGTGTCGGGACGGATCAACCGGGTGGAGGTTTTTTCCTGAAATGCGACGGATCGGGCCATCGCGGAATAGTTTTCCTCGAGGATGCGGATATCGCCGTATTTTCTGTAGATCGTCCACGGGCAGATGACGCCGGCATCACCCCAGGCCGCGGTGCCGCCGGCGTTGTCCGGCCAGAGTTTGAAAAAAACATCGGGCGCAATATCGGGATACGCGCCACTCGGATACTGGCCGTCGGCCAGATCACGCGTCCATTTGCGGAAGAAGGCCGAGACGTCGTAGTTGAAGGCGGCGGTCGGGATGAAGACCTGGGCATCCCCGGTCCAGCCGAGGCGTTCGTCGCGTTGAGGGCAGTCGGTGGGGACTTCGAGGAAGTTGCCGCGCTGGCCCCAGCGGATGTTGGACTGGAGCTGGTTCACGAGCGGGTCCGAGCAGGTGAAGGTGCCGGTGGGCGTCATCTCGGTGTGCCAGACAAGGCCGGTGACCGCGTCGAGGCGGGGCCTGGCTTTGAGGCCGGTGAGCTCGACGTAACGGAAGCCGTGAAAGGTGAAACGAGGCTCGTAGATTTCAACGCCTGCGCCACGGCAAAGGTAGATGTCGGTGGCCTTCGCCCCGCGCAGGTTTGCAGTGTAGGGTGTGCCGTCGGCCTGGAGCATTTCGGCGTAGCGGAGGGTGATGCGGGTGCCACGCGGGGCGCGGATGCGCAGGCGGATGTTGCCGACCATGTTCTGGCCCAGATCGAAAACATGGCGTCCCTTTGCAGGCTGTGTCAGGACGACGGCTCTGAGTTCCTCGGTGGTGCGCACGCACCCGAAGGCTTTGGCGGCGAGGGGAAGCGGTGTGCAAACGAGTTCGCGGGCGGGTTTCCATCCACGGGCTGAAAAGGTGGGTGTGCACCAGGCGGTATTTGTCAGGCGGGCGTCGTAGGTTTCGCCATCATAGAGATCTGCGGCGACCAACGGGCCGGTCGAGCCACGCCAGGTGGAGTCGGTGCCGATCCAGCGGATCGAACCATCCTTCTCGATGATGCGAAGCGCGGCGAAAAGTGCGGACGTATCACCATATAGATCATGGTCGCGCTTCCAGCCAAGATAGCCTGCATACCAGCCATCTGCGAGAAACGCTCCGAGGGTGTTTTCCCCGGCATTGAGCTGTGCCGTGACGTCGTAGGTCAGATATTCCAGGCGATGCCGGTAGTCGGTCCAGCCGGGCGTCAGGTGATCCTTGCCGATACGTCCGCCATTGATGTGGGCTTCGAAAAGGCCGCGGGCGGTGATGTAGAGGCGGGCCTCACGGGGAGCGGCGGCGAGCGAGAAGTGTTTGCGCAGTTGGGTGGCCGGCCGGGCGGAGTCGGTTTTGGGCACCGGCAGATGAATCCATTTTGCTCCGGGCCAGATCGCTTTGCTGTCGAGGAAGCCTGTCTCGAACCAGGCGACTTCGCTCCATCCTGTGACCACACCTTCATGATCCCAGATACGCGCCCGCCAGTGATACCGGGTGTGCGGTTCAAGGGCGGGGCCGGAGTAAGGAATCAGCACGGAGGCATCGGTGTCGACCCGGAGGGAGTCCCAGACGATTTCACCTGAGTGGGTGGAGACCTCGATTTGACAGGCGGTCTGGCCGGCACCGACGCGGGAGTCGGCGAGCTTCCATGAGAAACGGGGGGCTGTTTCGTCGAGGCCGAGCGGATTGACGAGATGTTCGCAGCGCAGATCGACGGGGCGGGGGTGGGGAGGCATGGGTTAAGGCCGAAACGATAACAATAATCCGTCCACCCTGCCTCCACGGGAGGGGATTTTTGTAGCACGATCAGCTCATCCGGACGGTGATTCGCGTCCGCGCCGGAAACCACCTCTGCGCCTGCAGCAGCACCTAACGGGGTAGTGGAGCAGTCAGGGTTCCAATACTGTCACCGCGAGCACGCCGAGGGTGGTGGAGCCGGTCGGATCAACGGAGATCTCCAGCGTATCCACGGTCTTGCCGGGGAAGGGATTGATCCACTCGTAAGTGTAGAGGAAGACGTGGCGCGGCAGGCGCTCGTGTTCGTCGCTCTCCAGGATGGGGGCCATGCGCGCGTTGGGGAAATCCTCGTGAGGGAAGTCGGGCCACCAATCCTGGATGTTCGGGGCCGGGGAGGCAGCATCCTTTGGGGTTGGAGTGTAGCCGGGAGCAGGCTGGCCCAGCGCAACCAGTGGAACTTCTCCCAGGGTGGTTTTGCGATGGAGGAAACGATAGCGGGCGAAGGAGTGAAGGAACTTGGCGTAGCCGCAGCCGTGCAGGATGTAGACGGCCTTCACCTTGGATTTGATGGGGATGGAGAGCTGATTGGGCAGCGGACGGGCGTTGCCGGTGGTATTGACCGCCGAGTGGAAGACGATGGCGCCGCAGTCGGTGCGTCGGGGACCTCCCAGGATGTCGAACGGGACGCCGTGGATTTCGTGCCGTCCGGGCGGGAGTTCCTTGAGGGGAAGATCCCCGAGCCAGCCGCGCCGGAAGTTCAGCGGGCGGTTGACGAGCGGGGCAAGATCGACGGGGGCGAAGCGCGGTTTTTCGGAGAGCGAGGCGCGGGCGGCGAGCGGGTAGGCCGTGCGCAGGCACAATTCAAGGGATTGCGACGGCGGGCGGGCCGGCTGGGGGGCGGAGGCCGGTTTTTCGGGGGCGACCTTCCGGCCCGCGAGCGAGGCCGGGGCACGGGTCGAGCAGCGCAGGACGAACTGGGCCTGGACGCGGATGCAGCAGGGTGGGGGAAGGATGCCCAGGGCTTTTTTCTTGCGGGCGGCCCGAAGTGCCAGGTGGAAGGCGGTCTCCTGCATGAGCGGCATGTCCTGGCCGGCGCTGGTAACCGGGGGAATCGCGGTGGCCGGCGGTTTCGAACTGCCCACGAATACAATCGAGAGATCGCGCGGGACTTGCCTCCCCTTTTGCGCCAGTTGCTCCTGGAGAAGCTGCAGATTGTATTCCAGCCCTGAATACAAGATCAGCGCGGTGGCGGAGGCCCATTTCCCGGTGAGGAGACCGACGACCTCGGCGGCCTCCTCGCGCAGGCGGGCGTTGTTGTCCTGGAAATGGACGCGTTCGATCGAGCGGGGCAGGTGGTGCTGGCGGCAAAGGTCGCCCCAGGCCAGGAGGGTTTCCTCCGAGGTGGGATTGATGGCCGGGGCGGTGACAAAGCCCAGTTCGCGATGCCCGAGGTCGACCATGTGACGGACGGCGAGATCGAGATCGTGGCGGCTGTCGGGGACCACCGAATACACCTGGGGCGAGGGCTGGCCGAGGCTGACCACAGGGATGCCGTGGCGGATGAGTTTCTCGGCCAGGGGCGTCCAGAGACTGACGGGAGCGGCATAGGGCGGGTCGAGGACCACCGCCTCGGTGTCGCGATTGTCGAGACGTTCGAGCAGCAGCAGGGCCTCGTCGATGGACTGCCAGGTATGGACGAGCAGCTTGATGTCCATTTCCTTGGCCACCCGCTTGTAGCTTTGGAGGTGGATGGAGCGCTGAGCCACGACGAGATGGCAGGTGAGGCGGGAGATCGGGTGGGCACCGGCCTCCGCCACGAAAAGCTTGTAGCCCACCCGTTCCACCCGTCCCTCGGAGATCAACCGGCTCATCGCACGGTTGAGCGAGTAGTGTTGCAGGCCGAGCTGCACGGCGAGCGAGCGCTCCGACGGAAGGCGCGTTCCAGGTTTGTGGGCGGTTTTGTCCAGCCATGCGCGCAGGAGGGCGTCGGCTTCGTTTACAAGGCGGCCAAAAGACATAGGGGTAATGTTTAAACATCGGGGCGGACCCGGAGTGTCAACGCGGCAGGGAGGCCGGCCGGCCAATATCGGCCGGATGTTTGAACAAACTGCCTTGAGATTCTGATTTTTACACAAAATGCCTCCGCAGGTGTGACGGCGGGGGCTACCCAGTGGCTCCCCCATGAGCTACGGTCGCTTCGATCCCCCCGCCCACGAATATGTTGTCACGCGTCCGGACACACCGCGCGCATGGTCCAACTACCTTGGCTCGCGCCGTTATGGTGGCATCGTCACCAACAATGCCGGTGGCTACTCTTTCACGCGTTCGCCCGCCGAGGGGCGCCTGCTCCGGCACCGCTACAATTCCGTGCCCGCCGAGCAGCCGGGACGCGTTTTCTATCTGCGCGACCGCGACGACGGCGACTATTGGTCGGCGGCCTGGCAGCCGGTCGGAAAACCGCTCGATCGCTACCACGCCGAGACTCGTTTTGGGCCCGGTTACGCCACGATCACCAGCGACTACGCAGGCATCCGCGCCGAGTCGCTCTACTTCATCCCGCTGGATCAGGAATTTGAATACTGGCGCCTGCGCGTCACCAACACCGGCGGGCGGACGCGCCGGCTTTCGGTGTTCGCCTGCGCCGAGTTCACGACCGAGTGGAATCTGGTCAACGACCTCCTCAATCTTCAATACACCCAATACATTGGCGAAGCCTCGTTCCGGGACGGTTTCATCCGCGCTTCCTCCTGTTCCCGCCTGCCGGAGGATCCGGGCAACTTCGCCAACCGCGACCAGTCCCGCTGGTGGTGGATGACGCTCGCCGGCGCGCCGGTCTCTGGCCACGACTGCGACCGCGACGCCTTCCTCGGAGCCTATCGCGGTTATGACCGGCCCCTCGTCGTCGAACGAGGCGCGTGCGGCGGATCCGCCGGATTCTCCGACAACACCTGCGGCGTGTTGCAGAGCGACATCGAACTGGCCCCGGGCGAAACGCGCGAGGTGCTCGTTCTCCTCGGCATTGGCAAAAGCGAACGCGAAGGCCGGGCCGCCTTGCGCCGCCACGGCAACGCCGCGGCGTGCGAGCGGGCGTTCGCCTCGTTGAAGGCCCGTTGGCACGGGCTGCTCGAAACGTTTCAGGCCGAAACGCCTGACGACGATTTCAATCACATGGTCAACACCTGGGGCGCCTACAATGCGCTGGTGACCTTCGAATGGTCGCGTTCCTGCTCGCTGGTCTATACGGGAGACCAGCGTGACGGCTTCGGGTTTCGCGACACCGTGCAGGACATGCTCGGCGTCTCCTCGATGCTGCCTGAGGTCGTGCGCGAACGGCTCGTCCTGATGCTCTCGGCGCAGGACGCCACCGGGGGCGCGCAGCCGGAGGTGCGGCCCTGGTCGCACGCGCCCGGCAGCATGAAACCCACGCCGGCGGGCCATTACCGGAGCGACGACTGTCTTTGGTTTTTCAATACCATTCCCGCTTATGTCGCCGAGACGGGCGACGTCGCGTTTTACGACGAGGTCGTGCCTTTCGCGGACAAGGGCAAGGCGACCGTGCTCGGCCACCTGCGTCGCGCCCTGGAGTTCAACCTGGAACGCACTGGCCGCAATGGCCTGCCCTGCGGCCTGCTCGCCGACTGGAACGACTGTCTCAAGCTCGGCTACAAGGGCGAGTCGGTCTTTGTCGCCTTCCAGGTGCGCCTCGGCCTCGCGGCCTATGCGGAGATCGCCGGCGCGAAAAAGCTCTCCCGCGAACGCGCATGGGCCGAGGAGGAGTTGAAGAAAATCGATCGCGCCATCGCCCGCACGTGTTGGGACGGCAAGTGGTTCATCTGGGCCATCGCGGAGGACGGCACCGTTTACGGAACGTCGAAAGCGAGTGAAGGACGCATCTATTTGAACACCCAGTGCTGGGCGATTCTGTCGGGTTTCGCCGACGCGAAGCAGTCGAAGAGTTCGCTGGCCGCGGTGAAGAAGATGCTCGCGTCCGAGTATGGCGTGGCGATGTGCGCGCCGCCCTTTGCGAAGACCCCCGTGAACGTGATGCGGGCGGTGCTGTTCAATCCAGGCAACAAGGAAAACGGCGGCATTTTTTCCCACACGCAGAGCTGGGCCGTGCTCGCCGAAATCATGGCCGGTGACGGCGACCGGGCCTACGCCTACTACCGCTCGTTCATGCCCTCGGCGCAGAACGACCGCATCGAGACGCGCGAGATCGAGCCCTTTGCGCATTGCCAGAGCACGCATTCGCAGTTCTCCAAGAAATTCGGCACCTCGCGCGTGCCGTGGCTTTCGGGCACGGCGTCGTGGGCACATTACACGGCAACGCAACACATCCTCGGCTTGCGACCCGAGATCGGCGGCCTGCGCATCGATCCGTGCATCCCGCGCGAGTGGCCGGGCTTCAAGGCCCGCCGCCGCTTCCGGGACTGCACGGTTCACGTCGAGGTGCGCAATCCATCCGGGCTGAACCGCGGCGTGTCGCACCTGCTGGTCGATGGCCTGCGCGTCGAAGGCAACCTTCTGCCGCTCGCGTCACTCAAGCCGGTCACCCGCGTGGTCGCCGTCATCGAAGCGTGATTGCCCGCATCATCTTTTTTTCCCCATGAAAATACCCGCCCTCATCAGTTGTGTGACGCTCCTCCTCCACCCGCTCGCGATGTTTGCTCAGACCGAGTCCACGCAGCCCGGCGCCACGCGGATCGCGCAGTGGAAGGACGATAAGAAAAGTCCTTTCATGCTGATGTTTGACGACGCGTGTCCGTCACAGGTCGTTAACGCCGTGCCTGAACTCAAGAAGCGGGGCATGGCCGGGACATTTTATAATTTCCCGGCGGCCGGTCATTACCAAGGGAACAAGGCGTTTTGGGAAACCACGGTTCCGGCCATCCCTGGCGTGGCTTACGGAAACCATACGATCAGCCACAAAGGATTTCCGACCCTCGAGAACGCGGAAAAGGAAATCGGCGATGCGAACGCCGTGATCATGCGCCTCTTCCCAGGGAAATCGCCGCGTTTGGTTTCCTATGCCGATCCGGGTGGCGTGAAGAATGCGATTAGCGGAGCCCAGATCGACGCAGTTCTCGCCAAGAACAACCTGGTTCGCCGCCCTGAGTTTGGCGGCCACGGCGGTGGTATCGCCTATCACACTGCGGCTGACGTGTTGGCCGCGGCTGACCGGGGTATCAGCAACGGCACTCCTGAATACATCATCTTCCACGGGGTGGGTGGCGACTGGCTCGTGTTTCCGCTTCCTGAATTCATCCAGTTGCTTGATGGTTTGGAGGCTCGTCGCAACTCGCTCTGGATTGCCGACACGATTTCCGTTCACAAATACGAGACCGCGCGCGCCAAGGCGCAGGTGAAGTTCAAGCAGGACGGCCCGGATCAGATCCGCGTGTTGCTCACCGCAGACGTGAATCTCGCGCTCTATGATCAGCCGTTGACTCTCATCACCAAGGTGCCCGCGGACTGGAAGAAATGTCAGGTTACGCAAGGAACGTCGCGTGCGACTGCAGCCATCGACAACGGAGAAGCGCGCTACGAAGCGGTGCCTGGCACGACGATGATCGTGCTGACTCCGGTGCGTTGAGGAAGACATCGTGAACGTGTTGACGGCGTCCCCGTGTCCTCTTGGCCGGCGAGGGAGCCGGCCAGGCTCTGCTTCTTACGGGGTGACGACGCGAAGGCGGATGAAGCGACGCGTCGCAGCTGTAGGGGCGATGAGATCTTTGACCCGGACGGTCTGGGTGTATCCATCGTCACTCTGAACGACCGGCGTGGAGATATCGGCTGCGCCTGATTTCCACGTCTGTAGGTCGCCTGATACTTCGACGACGTAGGTCAGATCGGCGGCCGTTTTGCTCCGCTTGTAGGTGAGGGAAAGACAGCCATCCAAAAGTTCTCCTTGCGGCACGGCAGGGTCGGGCATCTTCGGGTTCATCGCCAGGGCATATTCCATCAGGTTGGGGTAACCATCATTGTCGGGATCGGCGGAGTTGCCGCTGACTGCGTTGTTACCCAACTCGGCGGAGGTAAAGGAGGCGGACTTGAAAGCCGCCAGGCTGGAGGGTTGGAAGTTGGCAACCAGTGAACGACTGCCGTTGACCGTAAACGTGTAGGCCGACGGAGAACCCGTTGACGTTCCACTTTCACTCCATGCCGCGAAAGCATACCCGCTGGAAGGCGTTGCGGTCAGGGTGACGCTCGTTCCCGCATTGAATATTCCGCTTCCGCCGATCGTGCCCGCACCGGCCGGCGATGAACTGGCCGATACCGTGCAGGCGGTCAGGCTTGGGGCCACGTTCTCCATCGCCACGCCGGTGAATGTTGAGGCGTTTTTGACGGTATCGATTCCCGCACACACGGCCAGACCGGCCATGGGTGTATTGGCGAAGGTCAGCGCCGCGCTTCCGACCTGTATCCATGAAATGTTATTCGTGGAGTAGTAGCCGGTGCAGGTGCCGCTCGTGGTGGTCAGCTTGAGCCAGATTGGAGGAGCGACGGTTGTTCCGGCCTGCACTGAAGACGCGGTGCCTCCGGTCGTGGAACGCGCACGAAAGCTGATGACTCCACCCGGCGACACCGTGAGTGCCGCGAAGGGAGCGTCAGGGTCGCTGTTATCGCGGAGCATGACGCCCGCCTGCGCGTTGCCATGGGTATTCTGAATGGACGTCACGCGCGCGAGAATTGAAGGGCTGCTGGTGGACGTGCGTGCAGAGGCGAAATTAAATTTATCGGAGGTTCCGCCAATCTGGGTTCCACCGCCGGTGACCGTCCAGGTCGTGCCAGCGTAGGTGGCCGCTCCGCTCAGGGCGGGCGCACCGATATCGAGGTCGCTCCAGCCATCGGGGAGGAGGCTGGTGGTGATCGTGCCGGTTCCGCTAAAAACGACGCCGCGCCCGTTGAGCTGGGCGGCGGTATAGGTGCCGGCATCCAGGACGGTGTTACCGATGGTCAAGCGGGCCACTTTGACCACCTTGTCGTTTGTCACCGCCGTGCCGGTTCCGACGATCAATTGTCCGGAGCTCGTCAGGTTGGTGGGAACACTCAAGGTTCCGGCGACCAGGTTAAGTTTTCCGCGGTAGTCGGCGGCATTGGAGATATTCAAGAGCGTGGAACCGTTCGTGCCGGCTGTGCCGATGGCGTTCGTCAGGACGAGGTCACCGGTGCCCGTCAGGCGCGATACCCTCAGGTTGATGCCGCTGGTGGGGTAGGTTGCGTTGCCGCCATTTGAAATCTGGGTTGTGCCCAAGCTGGTAAACGTGCCGACCGCCAGAATCTGTATCATCGCTCCCGATAGGGGAAGAATGCTGCCGCCCGAGGTGGCGAGCGAAGGAAGCCTATTGGTGGGCATGCCGCTGGTCGTGGTATACGCGAGCCGCAGCCTGGCCGTGGAGCCATCGAGAACGATGTTGTTCCCGTAAAAATCCGGCTCGGCCGGATAGGAACTGTTCTTGGTGCGGACCTCGAAGCCGTTGGTGTGAAAACGGTCCGCCACGGTCCCTCGGTTAAACGCGCTGAACGCGACTCCTCCCACCGGCTGGCTCCACCAAGTCGTCTTCAGGTTCCAATCCTGGCCCGATGCTTGATTGGCGTGCAGATACCAGTCGGCGGGCGGGATATCGGTGCGATCATGGATCATCACGATCGCCGAAGTCTTCGGACTGATCACGTAATGGTTTCCGGGGGTGATCGTCATAATGACACTCTGTTCGCCCTCGTAGACGGTGTTGGGCACGGGCGTCACGTTCACGGTTGTGGATGGAGCGGTGAGCGGCAGGGGGCCCGCCGCAAGGGTGTGGCGTGTGCCGATGGCGGCGGTGCCGGTGATCGTGTAGTTGATCGACAGGGGTTGTGTTCCGGTGGTTGAAACGGTGAAGACTCCGGGAGCGGCACCGGTCTCATAAGCCTCGGGGGAAATCGCCTTGATCGTCACTACCGGCAGCGGACTTTCTGTGATGGAGACCGAGCCGGCGTTGGGCAGGGCGTCGTAGAGAACCTTTCCGTTGATGACGGGAACGTTCACGGTTCTGGCATCCTGGACGACGACGGCGGCCTTCCATGCGACCGGCACTTCGGTCGTCAGCGTGAGCGGCAAATCATAGAGCGCGCCCTTCGTCGTGGTCAGCGTCAGGGTCACGAGCGAGCTGGTTGTGGAGGTCACCGCGATGGTCGCGGCGTTTCGCTCGGCTTCGTATTTGTGATAAGAGATATGATCGGTGATCCAGAGGTCGCCGCTGTCCCGTTTGAGTTTCAGGCCGTCGAGAAAGTCACGATAGACGGCTTTATCGAACGCCCAAAAATCCTGGAAGCCCAGGTCGGGATCACCTTCCGAATGTCTCCGTTGCAAGCCGTGAAAAATCGCGTAGCCCATGCCCTTTGCCGTGATAGCGGTGTCGGCAACCGCCATCAGCTGGGGAAGCGTGTTGATCCCGGAGAAGGGGGCTTGGGCGGCGATAAAGGCCGGACGGCTGATCAGATTGTATTTGTTCAGGATATCCGTGAGCGGCTGGCCATAGCTGAACCAAGTGCCCACGCCGGGTTGTCCATAGGACATCAGGCGGGGAGTGGTGTCGCCGGGGTGGAAGATGTTATTGATGGCTTCCCAGCATTTCCGAATTTCGTCCTCCATGCCAATCAGGGTGGTGGTGTTTGAGTGGGACCACGTGTGGTCGCCGTAAACCATCCCTTGTTGCGGAATCACGTTCGTCCACTGGTTGGCGTTGGACGTGTAGGAGCTGCTGCTGGGATTGATGTAGAAGGTGCCGATCATATCGCGTTTAACCAGCTCGGGGATCGCGATCTGAACGTGGCTGGCGCAACTGTCGTCGAACATCAGCAGGAAGCACGCGGTCTTGTTGTCTTTCCACCGTGCCACTTGGGAATCACCCACGGCAGCCTGGGCAATCGAGGGAAAGCCTGTTGCCAATGCAGCGGCCAGCAGTGTCCAGAAGGGGTATCTTTTCATTTCTTAGAAATCGTCGGGACCTGCGACGGAAGGCTCGATGAAGAGCGATTCCCACCTGCAAAAGGCGCCGCGCATGAATACTAGCGGGGTTGTTAAAACAAATGTTCGGAGGCCTTGAAGATCCGCCCGGATGCTGGCCAAAGGCCGGGCGGGGAAAACACGGTCGATGTTGGTGAACGTGGTCCAGCCGGAGCCACCGTTGACGGACCGCCTGAGGCCGTCGGACGGAAACGGATTCTGGTTGCAGCAGCTCTCATCGCAGAATCGCTGATCGTCGAATCTCCGGCCGTCGCCGGGGACTTGGGATGTGCCGGTTCAAAGACCGTTTTGCCGTTCGTTTTCAGTTATGCCGCAACGGCTTTCATTTGTTTTAACAATTTTGTGAGAGAATGGCTGCGAATCTAAGGAATTCTTCCCATGCGCGCTAAAGATCGCCGATAACGTCCCGCAGAGATCGTGGGCCCAAACGCCCATGAACTTGCGTTAGCCCCACCCCAGCCCCTTCCCCGTCATGAAAAACCTGTGCTTTGCCCAGTCCTCGACCTTCCCTCGTGGTCAGATTTTCGGTTCTCCGGGACAAAAACCCGTGCTTGGTTCCGCCTTCCGTATTTTGCCGGTCACCGTGTTGATTCTGGCGGGTGGCGTGACGGCGAAAGCCGCCAGCGTTAATTGGGACGGCGGCGGCGTGAATGGCACCGACTGGAATACCGCTACGAATTGGAGTGGTGACGTTCTGCCTGGTGCGAGCGACACCGTCTTCTTTACCACCACGGGCCTGCCTGCTTCCACGGTCATCTCGTTGGGAGCCTCGCAGACGATCCGTGAACTGCGGATTAACTCCTACAGTAACGTGCCGACATTCACCATCGGCAGCGCTGCGGATATTACAGCGGGTAACACGCTCACGCTGACCAATGTTTACCGTGGAGATAACAACAGTGGGACGCAGACCATTGCGGCCAACGTCAACCTGGCGGGGGACAGCGTCTGGAATATCATCAACGGTTACAGTGGCACCGTTTCTGTCACCGGAGCAGTCGGCAGCGCCTCCGATGTCACCCTCGTCAAAGAGGGCAGTAATTCGCTGACCTTGAGCGGCGCCAACACCTTCACGGGTGGCGTGCGTTCAGTCGGTGGCAGTCTTATTTTGACCAACACCAATGCCTACACCGGCACCACGGCGGCGACGGGTGGCAACGTGACGCTGAGTTTCGGCGCGGCGACCGCGACGAATATCGTCAACAGCTCCTCCACATTGGCGCTGGGCGGCATCCGTGGCGGCGGCACCCTGACCGTGAACGGCCGCAACCTTGCCAACGTCGTCAACAGCCAGACTTTCAACGGACTGACGCTCAACGCGGGTGCATCGACCTTGAGTATTGTGAACGGCATCTCTTCGGGCAAGACGCTCGTGAGCCTGGGTGCGATCACCCGCAATGTCGGCGGCACTGTCAATTTCGTGCAGCCGACGGTCGCCACGACGATCAGTGCTCAAAACGGTTATACCACTACGTCGACCAACGACGCGGGTAACATTCTCGGTGGCTGGGCCACGGTCGGATCCGCCAACTGGGCGACCAATGATGGCACCAACATCGTCGCTTACACCGCCTACACCAATGATGCATGGGCTGCGGGGAACAACACCACGGTCACCACAAGCGGGACGATCGCGGATGATTCCACCACGCACAGCCTTCGCTTCAATGCGGCCGCAGCCAACACCCTTACGCTGGGCGGGACCAACACGATCACTTCGGGCGGCATCCTGGTCACCTCCGCAGTGGGCAACAATCTTACCACCCTCACGGGAGGAACGCTTCGCGGATCCAGCGGCGGCGATCTGGTGATCCACCAGCACAACACCAGCAACAGCCTGACGATTGCCTCGAATATCGCGGACAACACCACGCCCACCGCGCTCACCAAGTCAGGCAGTGGTAACCTCAACCTGACGGGAACTCTTGGCCACACTGGCGGCACCTATGTGAACGCGGGCACGCTCACGCTTGTGGCCGGCTCAACCGATCCGCTCGTCAACACCGGCGCGATTACGGTCGCCGGGGGCACCCTCAGTCTGGGCACGGGCACGAATCAGAGCACCAGCGGTGCGGTCGTTCTCGCCAGCGGCACGCTTTCGGGCGGCACGCTCACCAAGTCCGGTGCCAACTATGATGTGCGCAACGGCACGATTTCCACGAAGCTGGCGGGCAGCGTCGGCCTCGATAAAACCACGTCCGGCACGGTGACGTTATCAAACACGGCCGCCAATACGTTTACCGGCACCACGACAATCACCGAGGGCAATGTGATCGGCGGCGGAGCCGCCAACGTGATTGCAATCAGCGGCGATCTGGTGGTGGGCTCGGTGAGCGGGATCAACGCGGCGTCCTACACCAACAGCGGATCCAACACCGTGTTTAACAGCGCCAAAAACATCACGGTCTACAGCAACGGCACGGTGAGTCTGGGTGGCGGTGCCCAATCACTGAACGGCACGATTTCGATTTTCGGAGGCACCATCACCGGCTCCCAGGTTTATCAGAATGTCACGGTCAACATGACCGGCGGCACCTGGAGCGGCACCACCTATGGCAACAACAACAGCTTCAACACGAGTGCCAGCGATACCACGGCTACTATTTCCGCCGCATTGCAGAGCAGTCAGGCCACCAAGACCTTTACGGTGGCGGATGGTGCGGCCTCGGTTGACGCGCTCATGAGTGGGAGCATTGCCACCGGTGCGGTGACCAAGGCCGGAGCTGGCTACCTGTCGATGACCGGCAGCAAGGCCTACACAGGCATCACAACCATCAGCGGAGGCACTCTTGCGGCGTCCGTCCTCGCGAATGGAAACACCAGCAGCAGCATAGGTGCTTCGTCGAATGCCGCAGCCAGTCTCCGTCTGGGCAACGGCACGACGTTTCAATACACCGGTTCCGGGCATACCACGGACCGTCTCTTTACGGTGAACGGCACTGCTGCCGGCGACAGCGCCACGGTTGAGGCATCGGGCACGGGAGCGGTGAATTTTAACAACACCGGCAGCACTGCCTGGGGCACGACCAATCAAACGCGCACACTCAAGCTTGGCGGCACCAGCACGGCGGATAACACGCTCTCCGCACTCATTGCCAATAACGGCACCGGGGCGGTCGCTTTCACCAAGGAAGGCGTCGGCAAGTGGATTCTCACCAACGCCAACACCTACACCGGCGCCACCACCGTCAACGGCGGTTCGCTCATCGTGAACGGCAGCCTGGCCTCCGGTTCCGCAGTCACCGTCAACTCCGGCGGCACGCTTGGGGGCTCGGGCATCATCGGCGGCAGCGTCACGGTCGAGTCCGGCGGTTTCCTCGCTCCCGGTAACAGCCCTGGCATCCTTACGGTCGGTTCGCTCAACCTCGCCACGGGCAGCACGACCTCCCTGGAGATCGCTGGCGCGGCGGTGCGTGGCACCGATTTCGATGGTATTACCGTCACGAACTTGAACGGCCTCACCTACGGGGGCACCCTCAGCTTCAGCTTCACCTCCAGCCTGACCAATGGTGACACGCTTGATCTGTTCAGCTTCACCGGCACCACCGGCGGCGCCTTCACCAGCGTCGTCTCCACCGGAGCGTATGCCGGCACCTGGACGGTGGGCACCGGTGTGTGGACGCTCATCAGCAACGATCAGCTGCTGACCTTTAACAATGCCACCGGCGATCTCTTGGTGGTAGCCAACGCCATCCCCGAGCCTTCCACGTATGCCGTGATCGGAGGTCTGCTCGCTTTGGCTGCGGCTGTCTGCCGCCGCTCCCGTTCGTCCCGCGTTTGAATCCGTAAGGATCACCTGCGTTGTGACACCAGCAGGTTCTCCCTTGGGGGAGCTTGCCGGGTGTCTCGAAAAAAAGGCCGCGCATGAGTGCGCGGCCTTTTTTTTGGTGTGCGACAAACACTCCGACTCGACGCTTCTCTCTGCGGGTGTCTGCGGATCTGGCGTCTCTCGGACCACCAATTTGGCGGCGACTCACTTCACGCCTTAACCTTTCCACGGGTCGAGCCAATGGGAAATCCCATATCTCCGGCCGCGGGGACAACCTGCTGTTTGCCGAATTGAAGGACGAGTATTCATGGAGCGGACACCGGTTCTGGATGGCCCGCGGACGGCGTGGTCGGCGGACTGGCCTCCGCCTTCGGATTGGGAAACAAGCCCGGCCGCAGCACTGCGTGGACTGGTGGTCAGGTGCGCACAAAAAAACCCGGCGGGGAGCCGGGTTGATTAAGCGGGTGGTTGGGAGACCGGATCAGGCCTTTGGGCGGCGACGCCAGAAGGCGAGGCCGAGGACCGCAGCGCCGGAGACCACGGCGTAGGTCGAGGGTTCGGGGATGGTGCCGATGGCAAAGTTATCCGCCCAGATGCTGGGGGTTAAACTCGTGTTGCCTGCATCGAAAAGGCGCAAGATCACCGTGGTGCTGGCCCAATTAAAATCGCCGGCGGAAAACGTGCGGGAAAAAGTCTGGGAGCCGACCGTGAGTGCAAGCGTGGGCGTTGTTCCGGCAACGCTGAGGGTTGCCGAATAGCTTCCGAAGGCGGAACCGACATCGACACCGGTCGACGCCGTATTGCTGCCCGCCAGGGTGCCGGCCTCTATGCTCGCGGTGGTCACGGTGCCATCTTTGAAGAAGCGGAACAGGTCGGTGGTGCCGCTATTATCCACATTGAAAAGGGCCAGCACGTGGTTGCTGGCGTTGGTCGAGTCGGCGAAAATGATGCCGACGGAAGAATTGGCGGTCGTGGCACGAAAATCGAAGCTCACGGTGAGAGGCGAGCTCGTGGAAAAGGTGGACTGGGTGCCGTCCGTCGTGTCTCCCGGTGTCGTATCGTAAAGCAATGCCGCGGCGCTGAACGAGCTGTTCGAGATGTTATGAATGAGGTAGTCGTTGGCCACTCCGTTGGACGACTGGGTGTTGCTGCTGGTCGCAGGGCCCAGATTGCGGAAGTTACCTGAGACCTGGCCTGCCGTTTCAAAGTCCAGGGATACTTGGGCGTAGGCGGTCACCGAGACGGAAGCGGCCAGGGTAAATAGCAGGGAACGTAGGGAAGTGTTCATGGGCCTTATCCTACCTGAAACGGACGGAAGGCGTTAGTCTGCTCCCTCGTTTAAAATGGAATAATTCTCAGGTTTAACTTTGTTCGAACTGGAACACCCTCGGGGTTTTTCCGGTGCGACGCTTGAAGACGCGCACAAAGTGGCTGGGGTCGGCGAAGCCGCAGTAGTGGGCGATTTCGCCAACCGAGAACTGACGGGCCTGGAGCATGGACTTGGCGCGTTCGATGCGGACCCGCTCAATGTAGGCGGTGAGATTGCCGCCGGTGTGGCGTTTGAACTCGCCGCTCAGATAATTCGGGTGGCAGCCCGCGTGCGCGGCGATGTCGGTCACGCGGCAAGACTGGCCGAAGCGTCGCGCGACGAACTTGACCGTGGTGCGCACGAGCGGGGGAAGGTTGTGATAAGGGAGCCAGTGCACGTTTTGCGCGAGCGGCGGGTAACGCTCGACCGGAATGGCCAAGGCTTCGCACCACAGGCGGACGGATTCGACCACGGTGCGGAGGCGGTCTTGGTGCGCGGCGATCTCGGTCTCGCGGATGCGGGGCGCCGTTTTCCATGCGGCCACGTGGTTTGCCGGATCGATGCCGCGTCGCTTGCAGTAGCGGTGCACCCGGCGGAGCGATTCGGCCTCCCGTTCGACGATGGCGACGGAGCCGTAATAAAACACACCGAGCACGGCGCCGCTGATGACGAGCGGCTCAACCAAGTCGAAGAGCCCGAGGTGGCAGAGGCCGCCAAACCCTTCGCGCCGGCGAATGGCAATGCGGTTGGCCGCACCTTTATTGATAGAACAGTCGAGCGGTCCGTGGAGGGCCGACTTGGCATGCATACAGGCGGCGCAGTTGTGGATGTCGTAAGATACCGGCAGCAGTAATTGAGGGTAATCCAACGTCACGCCGGTGAAGTCCTCGAAACTCGCCCTGAGCGGTGCGGAGTTATTGAGCAGGTCCAGGGTGCGCTGGAACAGCGAGGGGGCGGCGGCGGGCAGGGCGGGGGGCACGAGGGTGGAGACCTGGGGTGGTGTGGGACGGGTGGCCGGGCATTTCCCCGGGGCGTCCGACCGGTGGTCGGGCTACACGGTCGCCGGCGCGGCGGGGCAGTAGATGCCGTCCGGTTTGCGCGGGCCCATGCCTTGGGGAACGACGTTGTCCATGCGAAGCACGCGAAAGTGCTCGAAGCCGAGGCCGACCAAGGCGTCTTCCGCGAGGAGGCCGTTCCACGTGCGACCGCGCGGATCGTTGTAGAGACCTTCGCCGTAGAGGGCGTGGCCGCCGCACACGTCGACGTTGACCGCGCCGTAACGCTGAAGTGCGCGGGCAACGATTTTGGCGGCGGGTGAAAGCCTGAGTTTTTCGAGGTCGAGGGCCGGATCGAGTTGCACGATCGCGCCCTCTGGCAGGCCGTCCGGCCAGCCTCCGTCGGTCCAGCAGGCGGGTGGATGAACGAAGCGTTGAAGGGCGGAACTCTGGGTGGCGAAGGAGAGTTTATGGTCGATGCAACCGGAGGTGATCTCGTCGTGCATGATCGTGCCGGCGAGGATGGGCACGCCGGCGGCGCGCGCGGGGCCGTAGGGGTGGATGCTCTCGCCGTTGCTCACGGCAAACTCCGCGCGATCGAATACGCCGGAGCCTTTGGCCGGATACTTCATGCCGGAGTTGCATTCCCATTCGCCGTCGGGGCGCACGCGCGCGGCCCACATGTCCCAGATCCAGCCGTTTTCCCAGTCGACCAGAGCGATGTGGCTGTCGCCTTCAGGATCCGGGCGGGCGTATTCAGGGAGGGGAATGAGTCCGGAGGCCGCGTCGGCGGCGAAGTCACGGCCATGGCCCACGGGGTGGCCCGGGAAGAGATACGGGGTGCTGCGGACCATGATCCCGCCGACGTGCGGAGCCATGCGACGATGCACGCGGCGGCGCGGCGTGCCGGCGTTCACCTCATAAATCGGAATGGTCCACTGGTGGAGGTTGATCCAGAATCCGCGGTCGTCGTGCGTCGCGAGAAAATCGAGCATGGCGCGCGAGTCCGGATCGATGGCGGGATCGGGGGCGACCGGGCGGTTCCAGAAGCTGGTGTCGTGGAAAAAACGTTTCATGGGGGATTGCATTGCCGGAGTTACCAGCGATCGGTCCGGAACGGGCTGGCGGGCAATCCGTCGAGGTTGGCGAGATTGCAGCCTTCGGGATTGTCGGCCCAGGCGTAGCGCACCGCCGTGGGTTGAGAAATGGCGGGGAGGGAAACCACCACGTCGTTGCCGTCGATGCGGGCGTGTGCGGGATGAAACTCGCGGTCCACGCCGCAGATGAAAAACAGGCGCGGAGCTTGTCCGTCGGTGGTGGCCAGCCCGGCGCCGGTGTCCTTGAACCGGCAACGCGCGATTCCGCCGGAGAAAACAACGCTTTCGAAAAGCGGGCCGTTGGGCGTGAGGTTGCGGGCGTAAGTGCGGGCGAGTGCGCTTTGCGCGAGGCGCTCGCCGACGGGGATTTTGTTTTTCGGGTGAATGTCCCCGGCCTCGCCGAGGTCGATGGTGACGGCGATGCCCGTGTGCGGAAGCGAGAGGGTGTCCGCCTGGGCTTCGCGCAGGCGCGCCCAGTTGCTGTCGGGCTGGTGTTCGCGGGCGGCCTGGAACCCGGGCAACTGCACGGTGTGAAACGCGAGGTCGGCGCGTCCCCATTGTGCGCGCCAATCCAGAACCAGGTCGCGCATGAACCGTGTATAGAGCGGCGCCTGGGAGGTGTTGCCCTCGCCCTGATACCAGATCACGCCGCGCAGGGCGTAGGGCACGAGCGGCTGGAGCATGTTGTCGAAGAGGATGTGCGGGGAATTGCGTTCACCGTGTCCCATCAAGTGGGTTTCGGTGACGAGTCCGAGATTGTGCTCGCACTGGTAGCGCCAGGCTCCGGCCAGGGGGCACGAGGAGCCGGCCGCATCCGCCGGGGCGATGCGCAGGTCGTTGTCCGCGCCGATCATTCCGCCGTCATAGATAAATGAATACACGCGCACGGCGATGTGGAGCGAGCGTCCGGTGACCGCCGAGGCCGGGACGGTGTAGCGGCGGGGAACGTTCCAGTATTGGTCTTCGCGGTCTTTGCCGGTGCGGCCGACCTCCACGCCGTTGACGTAGGTGATGTCCTGCTTGTCGATGCCGCCGAAATGCAGGTGCAAGTCGCGGCCGGCCCACGCGGCGGGGATTTCCACGGTGCGCCGGAACCAGTAGACGCCCGAGTGCCGGTGTCCCGCGGATTGCCAGGTGCCGGGCACGGGCATCACGGGCCAGCCGGAGTCGTTGAAGTCCGGCTGGTGCCAGCCGCGGGCCACTGCGGTGTTGCCGGGATCCTTCGGCGCGCCGTTGACGCGGCCATCGGGGCCGGGGGAGCTCATCTGGTCCCAGTGTTCCGATGTCCAGACCTGGCTTTCGTAGCGTTCCAGCCACGGGGCGGCCTCGGGGTTGAGGGCAAGCGCGGAGCGGCTGAGCCAGCTCTGGATGATGCTGCCTCCCCAAGAGGAGGAGATGATGCCAATGGGCACGCCGAGTTCGCGGTGGAGGCGGCGGGCAAAGCTGAAGGCGGCGGCCGAGAAGCTGCCGACGGTCCCGGGCGTGGACGCCCGCCAGTTGCCTTCGACCGTGCGTTGCGGGCCGAGGTGGGCGCGGTTCGCGACATTGAAAAACCGGATGGCGGGGAAGTCGGCGGAGGCGATGTCGGAGTCTGTGAGCGGGCGGCAGCCGGCGAGCTTCATCTCCATGTTGGACTGGCCGGAGGCGAGCCAGACTTCGCCGACGAGCAGGTCACGGACCTCTACGCGTTCATCGCTTCCTTCGATGGAGACGGCGAGCGTGTGCGGACCGCCGGCCGGCAAAGCCGGAAGACGCACGAGGAAGTCGCCTTGAGTGTTGGCGATCGTCACGGCGGTGTTGTCCGCAAGGGTCACGCGAACGCGGGCACCGGCACTGGCCCGGCCCCAGACGGGAAGCGTCTGATCGCGCTGGAGAACGGCATGGTCTTGGAAGAGGGAGGCGAGTTGAAGGCTCATGGGAACGCCGGGCGGGGGGAGTCGCGGGGCAGGGGACTAAATGGAGATACTCGCCGGCGTGCGCCATCCAAGGATAGGGCGGCACATGCCGTATCGTCGTAATCTCGTGAAGATGTTTGAACAATTCCACGTGGCCTCCCGCAGAATGGGCGGAAAGATGCATGCCGGGCTGCACGCGCGCGTGATGCCCATCTCTTCCACGCTTTACCGCGTGGGACGCCACGGATCGGCCTTCATCAAGGGGCTGAAGTGCGCGCTGAACGAACTCGGGATCTGCGACGACTTCATGGCCGGGCCCTTCCATCGCTTCCGCGAGCCGGAGCGCGCCTTGGTGCGCGCGCGACTCGGCGAACTCGGACTGTTGTCCGAACCGACCGCCGCGTGAGGCGCCCCGCGTGATTACGAGGTTTCCACGACCACGCGGAAACCGAAACGGCTGGTGGCGCGGGTCGAGATGATGCCACCGCGATTGGTGCTGCGGGCGCTCAAGGGTCCCGTTTCCCAGCAGCCGCCGCGGAGGATGCGCAGGTCACCCGCGGGCGGGCCCTTGGGATCGCTCACGGTTTTGTCTTCGTAAGGACCTTTGTAGCGATCGGAGCACCATTCCCAGACGTTGCCGGCCATGTCGTGAAGGCCCCAGGCGTTGGGTTTTTTCTGACCGACCGGATGCGTTTTTCGCTCGGAGTTGATCTCATACCAGGCGTGGTCGGGAAGAAGCGCGTGGTCGGGATCTTCGCCGAAGTAATAACGCGTGGCCGTGCCGGCGCGGCAGGCGTATTCCCACTCGGCTTCGGTGGGCAGGCGGACGACTTTGCCCGTGCGTTTGGAGAGAAGCTCGCAGAATTTCATGGCGTCTTCCCACGAGACATTGTCCACGGGCAGGTTTTTGCCGCGGAAGATACTGGGGTTTTTGCCGGCGACACGGATGTATTGCTCCTGGGTGACCTCGGTGACGCCGATAAGGAAGCCCCGCGTGAGCGTGACCTCGTGTTGGTAGACGGCGTCTTTGCGATGACGGTCCGATTCGTCGTAGGCGGCGCCGACGGAGCCCTTGGGGGCGCCCATGAGAAATTTTCCGGCGGGGACGGGCGCGAGTTTTACGTGAACGCCGTCACCGAGATCGAGGTCCGCGGCGCGGATGACAGGTGCGGTGAGTGCGATGAAGAGCAGAGCGAACGCGGGGAGGAGTGCGGTGCGCATGGGAATCAGTAAGGGGCTTTTTTGCCGAGGGTGCGCATGGGCCAGTCGTCGGAGCGGAAAGACGCGGCAGGAAGGCCGGCTTGGTTGTAGAGATTGGCGCCGAGCGGGTTGATCGCCCACGCGTAGCTGACGGCGACGGGCGCGGGAACCGTGTCACTCCATACGACCACGGTGTCGCCTTCGATGCGGGCCTGCGCCCACACGTAGTTGCGATCGGCACCGGCCACCGCGAAACGCGTGAGAGTGCCGTCGGGCGCGTCCTTGGCGACGAGACCGCCGCCGACATGGCTGAACTTCACGCGGATCTTCGAGCCCTCGACGGCCATGCCGGCGTAGAGCGGGCCGGAGTATTCGATTTTTTCGCCGAGGGAGACTGCGCGCGCGGCGAGGGCGAGGCGTGCGCCGACATCCTTTTTGTTTGAGGGATGGATGGAGGCGTCGCCGAGATCGATGGTGGAGACCATGGCGGTGCGGGGTTCGGTGAGGCCGCGCCATTGGGCGTCGCGCAGTTCGGTCCAGGAATCGTTGTATTGAGAGTCGGCGGTGGGCGTGGCGGAGGGACTGCCACCGAGGTTGGGCAGTTGAACGTAGACAAACGGGAACTCCTCGCCCCACGCTTCGCGCCAGTCGCGAATCATCATGGGGAATTGCGCGCGGTATTCCCAGGCATTGCCGGTGTTTTGCTCGCCCTGATACCAGATCACGCCGCGCATGCCGAACGGAACGACGGGCGCGACCATCGCGTTAAAGAGGCAGGAAGGCAGCTTGTGGGAATGTGCGTCAACGGTGACGCCACGCGTGGAGAGCGGCACGCCGACTTTGTATTTCCATGTGCCCTTGAGGGAGAGGATCTCCTTGGGTTTTCCCGCGGGATGAAAACCGATGTCGCGCTTTTCCCACTCGGGATAACCACGGATGCCGCCGGCGCCCGTGGCGTTGAACGTGCGCACGGCGATGGTGGCCGGGCCGGGCTTGAGCACGCCGGCGGGGACGGCGTATTCGCGGCGGCCGCGGCCTTTGGTGGCGAGTGCGGCTTTGTCGGTGCGGCCGACCTCGACGCCGTTGACGAAGGCGATGTCGTAATTGGCGATGGCGCCGAGGGCCAGCACGAGGTCTTTTCCGGTCCACTCGGCGGGGATGTCGATTGAATGGCGGAACCAGATGGCACCCTGCGTGTGCTCGGGCTTGCCCCAGGATCCGAATTCGCCGGGTTGCTCCCAGTCGCGCCATTTGGAATCGTCGAAGTGAGCCGCCTCCCAACCGAGTTCGGCGGGTTGGAGGCCGGGATCGATGTAGGCGTCGCGCTCGTCAACCACACCGGCGGCGAACTCTTTTTCGAAACGGCGGACGGGATAGTAGTAATTGGAGGTGATGCCGACCAGATCGGGATTGGTCTCCAGAGTCGGCAGGCTGGTCCATGATTGGATGGCGGAGCCGCCCCACGATGAGTTGATCAACGCGACGGGAACTCCGGTGGCGCTTTGGAGTTCGCGACCGAAGTGATAGGCCACGGCGGAAAAGGTCTTCACGCTTTCAGGCGAGCACTCGGTCCACGTTGCGCCGGTGAGGTCGGAGAGAGGCCGGGGCGCGCCGCGTTGCGGGATCGTGAGGAGGCGGATGCGCGGGTGGTTGGCGAGAGGGATTTCCTTCGGCCCGCTGTTTAACTGGGACAAAGACCACCCCATGTTCGACTGGCCGGAGCAGAACCAGACGTCGCCGACGAGGACGTTTTTGACGACGTGTTTTTCGGAGGCGGTGGAGATGGTCAGTTCATGAGGGCCGCCCGCAGGAAAAGGGCCGACGCGCACCGACCATTTTCCGTCGGCTCCCGCCGTCGCCGTGGCGGACTTGCCCAGGAATGAGACGGTGACCCGCTCGCCGGCGGTTGTGGTTCCCCACACTGGAGTCTCGCGGTCGCGCTGCAGGACCATGTTGTCGGAGAACAAGAAATTCGGTTTGAGCGCGGTCGAGGCGTGGAGGGCGCCGGCGAAGGCGCACAGCGCAAGCAAGGCGCACAGGCGCGGGAGACGGGGTAGGGGCATGGGCGGAAAAACGTTCTCGTTCCTCCTGCTCGTTCTGTTCTCAAATCTTCCGAACTGAAGGAGCGGCTGAGCGGAAGCGGGGAAGGTGAACGAGTAAGAGAACGAGGGAGGCGGGCGGTTTAGAGAAAGCGGATGTTCTCGGCGTTGCGGGTATGCAGGTCGAGTTCGTCGGCGGAGGAGACCTTGTGTTCGTTCAGATAAAAATCCTCGAAAACGATGTCGCGCGCGGGCTTTTTTCCGGAGTAGCCGCTGATGAGCGAGATGGAGCAACCGGGGTTGAAGACGGAGTGGACGATGCGGATGTTCTTCAGCCGGATGTTGCGGATGAGGCCGCGCTCGGGGTCTTTGTTGTAGCGGGAGCGAACGACACGGAAATCCACGAGCTTGTCCCAGTAATGTTCGACGCGGATATTTTCCCAGCGGACGTTTTCGACGATGGCACGATCACCATTGTGAATGGAGAAAACGGCGCCTTCCCCGTGGGCGTTGAGCACATCGATGTCCTCGAAGGCGATGTTCGAGATGCGGTCGGTGCTCAGCTCATAGCCGATCTCCATGGCATTGCCCGGCTGGCCATTGAGGAAGATGCAGCGGCGGACGACGACATTGTCGACGTCGCCCTCCCAGATGCTGGTTTTATCGAAGGTGCCGGCTTTGACGGCGATGTTGTCGTCATCGTTGCGCAGGCAGCAGTTCTCGATGAGCACGTCGCGTGAGGCGCAGACGTCGATGCCGTCGGAGGACATGCAGGAGCCGATCTGCTTGAGGCCGTCCACATGCACGTCACGGCAGCAGGCGAAGACGAGCATCCATGACGTGGGTTCGATCATGATGATGTCGCTCACGCGGACGCGGGTGCAGCGCTCGAAGATCACGGAACGGATGCGATCGCCCTTGGCGTAGTCATGCCAGCGGCCGTCGAGAATGCCCTGGCCGCGGATGGAGACATTGTCGGCGCCGGTGGCGCGGACGAACCCGCGGACGACCGCGCCGGCTTCGATGTAGAGCGTCTGGCCGCTCGTGAGCTCGATTTCACCCGCCTCATGGATCTTTCCGGCGGCGAAGTAGCGGACGTCGGGATCCCGGGGCGACGGCTTGGCGATCTCGGGGGCGTTGGCGTAGATGAAGAACGGCTTGAGACCCGGGACGTCGACGCACAGGCACTGCGGCCCGTCGATTTGAAAGCGGATGGCACGACCGTCGACGGACGGGGTGATGCCGCGGGAGAGCGGTTTTACCTGGGTGCCTTCGGCGGCGGTCGCGGCGACGATCGCGATGTGAACGGGGCTGCCGCATTCGAAGACGGCAAAATCGGCCTTCTCCGCGAGAAGCGCATCAACGGGCTCTCCGTTGACCCAGAGCTGAAAGTGGGCGGAGCGAGGCTGCGCGACCGGATGGACGCAAGAGGTGACCGGCGAAAGGATGTTCATTAAGAAGAAAAGGGATGCGCCCTTCCGGTGGTGCGCGTTCGTCACGGACCGAGACGGGAGGCGGGGCCGGCGGAGTCGTGTCGGAGCCGAAAGTGGGGCTTGCGGGTGTGGGCTTCATCCAAAGCCCGGACGCCTCGGCACGGGCAAATGAAGAACCCGGGGGCGGCGAGAAATTCAGTCGAATGTTGAAACAATGGGCGCGGCTCCGGAACCCGGACGGGGGTAGTTCGATGTTTAAACAAAATTGTGAGGCAATCGCCGGCGCGCGCTTAATCTATTCGCCCCGGGCGGGACGACGTAAAATGTCCGGAGACAGCGTTACCCCGCGCCTTTGACGCGCAGTCGGATCCCCCGTCCGGATGCCCCGCGTTCGAAGGTCCGTTTCTCCCCCGAATGAAACCAAAGAGCCTTCATATTTCGCATCCCGGCCTGACGGTCGCGGCGTGGGCTTCGGTCAATTCGCGGCGGTCGACGACATGGCGTGCGTTGATGCGCGACCTCCAGCTTGATCGAAGCCCGTTAAGCCGCCTCGCCACCTTTTTTCTTTTCCTTAAACCCTTATGCACCCCGTCATCATGACTTCCCGTTTGTTAAGCAAACCCCGCCGGTGGCTGTTCGCCGGACTTTGCGCGGCGACCGCCACGGTTGCCGACGCGGCTCCGCTGGCGACCGCTGAAAACGCCACGCCCGCATGGACCCCGACCGGCTGGAGCGGCGGCGGTTTCTATTATTCCGCGGCCTTTCACCCGACGCGCGACGGCGTGTTGTTTCTTGGCATGGACGTGGCCGGCGTGGCGAAGTCCACCGATCACGGAAAAACCTTCCGCATGGTGAACAAGGGACTCGTCGACTACGCGATGTATTCGCTGGCGGTGGACGTAAAGAATCCCGATATCGTTTATGCCGGCACCGAGGGCGGCCTGCACAAGAGCACCGACGGCGGCGAGACCTGGAAGTTCATTCCCGGAACCGCCAAAAAGGAACTGCGCATCACCTCGGAGCGCGGCACGAGCGTGCGCTCGGTCGCGTCGGATCCGACGGACAGCAACATCGTTTATGCGGCGAGCCCCGGCGGTAAAATCTACAAGAGCACCGACGGCGCCATGACGTGGCGCGTCGTTTATCAAAAAGGAGCCGAGATCGATACGTTCAACGGCGTGCGCGTTCAGTTCGGCAAGGCCAACGGCGCGTATTTCGGCGGCATCTGGTCGCCGTTGCAGTTCCCGAAGGATGCAACCGGCGCGACCGGCATCGGCTTCACGCTTAAGGGCGACGGCTCGGCCCCCGAGCGAGCCTATCTGAATTTGAAGACGGCCACGAGTGTCGCTTATCGCAGCCGCAACATCCTCGATATTTTCGCGGACACCCAGGTGCACGATGTCGTTTATACTGCGGCGGATTTTGAGCTCGATCCGGACTTCGTCAAAAAGTCTCCCGAACTGGCTGCGGCCGCTCCCAAGACACCGGACTGGGCTGCGATCACGCGCATGGATTTCTCACGCGTCTCGGCTCCTGACACGGCTTCGGTTTTAAAAATCGGACGCATCTTTTTTGTAGCCCTCGGAGCCGACGGCAAGGAAGCCAAGCTCACGGTGCGCGATTTCAGCGCAGACAAAGCCGTGCAGTCCTACGGCAACGTGCGCTTGGGCGAAGCGGCGGCCGCAGGCGGAGCGGTGAGCAGCGTGGTGGTCTGCGCCTCCAATCCGTCCAAGATCCTCGCGGCCACCTCCGAAACCGGCCTGTTGTTGAGCGATGACAAGGGCGAAACCTGGCGTCCGCTGCCCACGCCGAAGAAGGCGATGCACGCGGCCTTCGATCCCAGCAATGCCTCTGTGATCTACGGCGCGTTTGCCACCGACGGCATTCATAAGTCCATCGACGGTGGTGCGACTTGGACAAAAATTTCCGCGGGTCTTCCTCCGAAACTGTCGGCCCGTGAAATCGTGGTCCATCCGACCAACTCGAACGAGGTTTACTTCATCGGCTCAGACGGCTGGAACGGCGAATTCGGCTACTCGATCGATGCCGGAGCGACCTGGACGATCTCCCGCTCGGTCAAGGTCGACCTGGCGATCGATCCGACCCTGCCGGGCGACGGTTCCTCGGCCGGCTTGAGCGCTCCGACCAATCTCACGATCAATCCGCGCAACCCGAAGCAACTCTTCATCAGTGCCAACTGGCGCCCGGCCTTCAGCTCCGACGGCGGCCGCACGTGGGAAGAGCGAGTCAAGGGCGCCGACATCACGGTGCACACCGACATCCGTTTCAGCGGCGACCGCACCTATGTGAGCGCGATGGACGAAGGCACGCTCATGAGCGAAGATCAGGGCAAGACTTGGAAACAACTCTGGCCGCTCAAATACGATGGCGAATTCTCCGGTCACAACTGGCGCCTGGCCGTCAACAAGGTGAACGGCGTCGACCGCATCATCGCGACCGTCAGCCCTTGGACCGGCAAGAACAAGGTCATCATCGCCATCAGCGAAGACGGCGGAAAGACCTACAAGCAAACCACCGCCGGCCTGCCCACCTACGAGATCAAGGCCAACACGATGTGGGGTCGCGGTTATCCGCGCGCTCTCGCGGTTGATCCGACCAATCCGAAGATCGTCTACCTCGGCATCGACGGCGATCCCACGCCCGGCAATCCCGCGGAAACCGGCGGCGGCGTTTTCAAATCCGAGGACGGCGGCTACACGTGGAAGCAACTGCCCAACCAACCCGGCAGCCGTCGCATGTATTACGGCCTGGCGATCGACCCGACCAATCCGAAGCGCATTATCTGGGGCGGCTTCGGCGCCAACGGCGGCGTCTACATCAGCGAGGACGGCGGCGATTCGTGGAACTATGCCCTCAAGCAGGACCAATATCTCTTCAACGTCCATGCGACCGCCGACGGCACGCTCTACGCCGGTGGCAACAACCTCTGGACCAGCACCGACCACGGAAAAACCTGGAAGCAGATCACGAAACTCACGGGCCGCTCGGTGGTCGGCATTGAAGTCGATCCGCGTAACCCGAAGACGATCTGGATTTCCGCGGTGACGTGGGACGGCAGCGCCAACGGAGACGTTTACAAGAGCACCGACGGCGGCGCGACCTGGACGGATTTCACCGGCGACATCCAGCACCGCAAGCCGCAGATCCTGCGCTTCAATCCGAAGACCAACGAGCTGTGGTCCGGCCAGACGATGCTGCACAAGATCAAACAATAACAGCGCTCAATCCTGCCAATCCGGCCGGCGTCATCACGGGATGGGCCGGCCTTTTTTCTACCGCCATGTCGCACATTGATCACCTCGCAGAAAATGTCCGCTGGATGTGGGCGCCGGACTGCACCGGTCCGAATCATTACGTTGAGTTTGCGCGGGAGATAGACGTGAGCGGCGACGTGACGGCGGCTTGGATTCAGGTATCGGCGGAAAGCTCA
>JAQSWS010000114.1 GCA_029266495.1 Rariglobus sp.
CCGTCAAATCCTACGAAAAGTGGGCTCTTCGCTTCTGCTCCGAATTCGGCATGCAAAGCTACTCCTCGCCCGAGACCCAGGCCACCTTCGCTCCCGCCGGCGCCAACATCTTCGACGCGGTCATGGAGAACCATCAGAAGAACCGCGGCGGCAACCAGGTCATCCTCGATTACGTTTCGCGCCGCTACCGTTTTCCAAAGTCCCAGGACGATCTCATCTACCTCTCGCAGCTCAACCAGGCCTACTGCATGTCGACCGGCGTCGAACACTACCGCCGGCTGATGCCGCGCTGCATGGGCGCGATCTACTGGCAGCTCAACGACTGCTGGCCCGTCGCCTCCTGGAGCTCGATCGAGTTCACCGGAAAGTGGAAAGCCCTCCACCATGTCGCCCGCCGCTTCAACGCCCCCGCACTCGTCTCCGCCCACGTCCCCGGCGACGAAGCCACGATCATCGGCAACTACCGCACCTCCACCGTGCGCGAAGTTCATCTCTACACCGTCTACGACGCACCCAAAACCGCCAAGGGACTCCTGCGCTGGGATCTCTTCACCCTCGACGGCGACATCGTCCTCTCCGGCAAAAAGAAAGTCTCCCTCCGCTACGGCGAAAGCGTGAAACAACAGACCCTCGATCTCTCCAAACCCCTCGCCAAACACACCCGCGACCGCCTCTATCTGCGCATGGCCCTCGACATCGATGGCGTCACCGTAAGCGAGGACACCGTGTTCCTCGCCCCACCGCGCTTCCTTGATCTCCCGCGGCCGAAGAAAACCACCACGGCCATCAAACTGCTTACGCCGACCAAGGCGCTCCTCTCATTCACGTCGCCTGTCTTCCAGCACCGCTTCGCCTTCGACCTGCCCGGCCTCACCCACACGACCAGCGACAACTACTTCGAACTCTACCCGCGCGAGAAAAAGGAGGTCATCGTCGAGCTTGCCAAGCCAGTCACCAAGGCCGGCATCGCAAAGAAGCTCCGCTTCCACTCGTTGGTGGACACCTACGCGTAAAAGCACGGACCGTTCGTGTCGTGCGACGTCCGTTGAGCGGACGTCGCACCCATTTTAACGGTATTAACCTGCTCGTCGCGGGCACCTGGGTCGCGGGCAAACCCGTTCGCAGTCCGCAAGCGGGCTGACCAGGCGGCGAATCACTTCCTCAACTTTTCGTAGATCACCGAGTCGATGTGCTCGGCGGTGACCGTCTGGATGTCCCGCAATTTCATCAACTCGGCCGTGGCCTCGTCGGACGCCGCATTCGCGAGCTTCAAGATCTTCTGGTCGAATCCCGCGCACTGCTCGGCCTCCATCGTGACGAGCTGCATCTGATTCAGATAATTCAACAGGATGTGATAGGAGCCCTCCACCGTCTTGTGAAAGACCGCCAGTTTTTCGCGCTCCGTCCGCTGATGTGCTTTAAAGGCTTTGCGCGTAATCGTCAGCACGAGCAGCGACGACAGTGCGACGAACAGCCACCCCTTCATCGTCTGGAGGAAAGTCATCCCCTCAAGGTTGTGCGCCAGCAGCCCCACCACCCGGTCCGAACAAAAAATCCACACCACGCCGAACGCGGCATAAGCCAGGGTGACTCGCAGATAGGGTTTCATGGGGCGGCTCGGAAGGCCCCTTCAGCAAAGCGTTTCCCGTGCCGGGGGCAATCTCATGGAAAAGTCCCCCCGCGCTCCGTCGTTGGCGTGGCTGGCTAACGTTTTTTTCCCGCCGGTTTCTTCCGCTCCGGCGGAACGACGACGACCGGACACGGAGCTTTTTTTAGAACCGCATTCGTCGTGCTTCCCACCAGCAAATCGTAAAATGCCGTATGCCCGTGCGACCCGAGCACGATGTAGGCGGCGCGGAGCTTGCCCGCCTGCTCGACAATGTTGCCCGCGGCAAAACCACTCACGAGTCGCGACTTCACCGGCACGCCTTTGTCCACGAGCGACTTCTCCAGATGCGCGATCTGGCTGCGCGCCGCGCCTTCGTTCGCCGCGACGGTCTCCTGCAGCATTTCGGCCGTCAGTCCGTAGTCCGTCGTGATCACGGGATGCTGCACGGCATGAAGCAAAACCACCTGGCCTCCCGTGGTCCGGGCCAGATCAAGCGCCACGGCGATGACGCCACGCGTCGCGGATGAAAAATCGACAGGGGTAAGGATCGTTTTCATGGGGAAAACCTATCCCGGTAAGGCGCATCTGGCAACCGGGGAAAATCAGAGTATCTTTCATTCACCCCGGTAACAGAGCGCGCATCCGAACCGATTCAGGAGTCCGCTGTCATCCGCCATAGAAGGACGTTCCCATGACACCATCACCCGCTTCCCCGCCGGAAGAACACGAGGAATTCTCACTTCCCCTTTTTGTTCTCACCGTGCTGGCAACGCTGGCCGGCCTGCTCGCCGCGCTCAGACTTTTCGCGCCCGGCATCTGGGCCACGCAATGGCTCGCCCCGCTCTGGAAAGGCGTTGTGGCGTTTCTCTTCATCAGCCTCGTCAACGGCTTCATGGAATATTTTTTCCATCGTTACGTGCTGCATACCCCGGCGATCCCGTTTCTCCGCCGGCTCTACCGCCAGCACACGTTGCACCATGCACTCACCCATATCGCCCGAAAGCAGACCCGGGACGGGCGCGGGGTTTTGTTCATCGAAAACAAATTTCCCATCATCGAGCCCGACCAGACCGAGGCGTCGTTCTTCCCGTGGTATTCCCTCGCGGTGTTCGCCGCGGTCCTGTCGCCCTTGCTTGCCCTGCTGCAATGGCTGCTCCCCGCCTTCCCCTGGTTCGTCGCCGGCTTTGGCGCCCTGGCGGTCTCGCTGTCGCTCTACGAGATCCTCCACGCCATCAACCACTGGCCCTTCGAAAAATGGGAACCGCTGATCGAACACCCGCGATGGAAATGGTTCTGGCAGCCGGTCTACGCGTTTCACCTCCGCCACCACGCCGTCACCGATTGCAACGAATCGATTTCGGGGTTCTTCGGCCTGCCCCTCGCCGACTGGGCCTTCGGCACCTGCGTGATCCCCCAGACCGTCTACGCCAGCGGCGAGGAATGGACACCCGACAAATTCCGCAGCCCGCACCCACGCTGGTTTATCCGCCGGCTCGACAGGTGGGCGCAACACGTCGTGCAACGGCGTCGCACACGGGCGGGCAGCGGGCAGGTGGCCGAAGTCGAAACACCCGGGGAGGCGCCGGCGCAGTCAGAACCGGCTGCACCCGTCTACACCCACGGTGAAGAAATCGCCAACTGGGCGACACACGGCGTTGGCCTGGCGCTCAGCATCGCAGGCCTCACGCTCCTGATCGTGCACGCCAGCCTGCGCGGAGACGCCTGGCACGTGGTGAGTTTTACCGTCTTCGGGCTCACCTTGCTGGCGCTCTATACCGTTTCGACCCTCTATCACGTGCAGCGCAGTGCACGGGCCAAACGACTGTTTCGAAAACTTGATCACGCCGCGATTTTCCTGCTCATCGCCGGGACCTATACCCCGTTCTTGCTCACCAACCTTCGCGGTCCCCTGGGGTGGACGCTTTTCGGCGTGATCTGGGGCCTGTGCGGAGCCGGGGCGGTGTTTCAGCTCTTCTTCGGCGGGCGCCACCAACTCGCCGCCACGCTCGCCTATCTGTTCGCCGGATGGCTGATCGTCGTCGCCTTCAAGCCCATGATCGCCAGCATCCCGCACAACGGCCTGTGGCTGCTGCTGGCCGGCGGACTGTGCTACACCGTCGGTGTTGTCTTCTTCCTGTGGCACCGGCTGCGCTACCATCACGCCGTGTGGCACACCTTCGTGCTCGGCGGCAGCACCTGCCACTTTCTCGCCGTGCTGCTCTTCCTGCTGCCGCGCACAGCCTGATTGTCCGGAGTGGCCCTGAGCGTGAGCTCGGGGAATCGTCCACGTCCGCCGCCTACTGCCGCAACCGCTCCTGCACCTGGCGCTCAAACTCACGCCACGCCCTCCAGGTGGCGGCCGGCACCTTGGACGTGTGCAACACCTGCGCCGCGCGCTTCAACGCCCCTTGCAACCGCATCCGATAATCCGGCTCGCTCGCCTCGCCCCGCTCCAAAAGCGCCGCGTCCGGCAGTTCCCGGAAATTCGCCGGATCCTCCTCAAGACTCGCCGTGGGCAGGGGCGCCTCCGCCACGGCGGTGCCGGTGGTCGCCGCCAGCCCCACCGGCTTGATCTCCTTCAACAAGCGCGGGTCCACCTTGACCGGAAGAACGTCCAGCGCCTTGGCGATGGCCACCGCCTCCGTCTCCGATAAATCGCGGTAGCCACATTCGATGCGGGAGATCTCGGCCGCGGTGAGCCCGGCGGCCTTGCCCAAGGCCGCCTGGCTAAGCTTCCTGAGCGTGCGAAGATCTTTGATGTGCTGGCGGGACATAAAAGGGAAAATCGAAACCGCTTATTCGAGCGTGTCCACCCTGCTGAAGTTTCCCCGCCTTAAGTCGCCGTGCATCCGGTGACTGCGCTATAATTTACTCCGGACCGCCTTCGCGCATCTCACTCAACGCATCAGCCCTTCACCGCCTGCCTGACCGTGCCTCCGTCCACCCACGAGCCGCTGACCAGCGTCGCAACCGGAAACGCGGGCAGCCCGGCCTGGTTGTTATGCAGCAGGCTCACGAGCAAATCGACCGCCGCCTCGCCCGTGAGATCGTTGTGCTGATCCATGCCCGCCCACTCCAGATTTCCCCGCCGTCGCTCCAGCTGAACCAGCCCGATGTCACGCGGTGCGCCCACCCCCAGCGCCTGCAGCCAGCGTCTCACCGCCGTGTAAAGCGTGAGGATCACGTCCGGCCGGTGCCGCTCGAACCAGGCCTTGAACACCGCCGGCTCCTCGCGCGCCTCGTCCACGTCATAAAATCCCGGCACACGCCGCCTCGCCGGCAACGCCTGTTGCGCAACACTCATGCCCGCGCTGAAACGACCGTCCACCAACCGGTCGATACGCCGGTCGATCACCAGCGCCGGTCGCTCATAGCCGAGCGCCAGGGCGCGACCGCACGCCTCCAGCACCAGCGCGTGATGGTCGACGCAACAGAAAGAAAGCGTGGGATTCCTGGTGCGAACCCCGGTGACCACACAGGCGTTTTGCTCCCACACCGGCAGGAACGCATGAGGCAGCTCGTTCGTTTTCATGAGGCCCACCACAATCACCCCGCGAATGCCGCGTGACTTCAGGATGCGGTTGAGCCGCAGCCCGTCCATCCCGGGATCGTGAAGCCAGAATTCATCGAGCCCGTAACCCTGCGCCTCCGCCCGGCGGCGGCAGCCCTGCACATACGCCGGGATCGTCGGATGCCGTGCAAACGCCTCCCGGTCGAGATTCGCGTTCAACAGCCCCAGTGTCTGACGGAAGCCCGCCGGATGCGCCTTGCGCAACTCGGTCATCAGGTGCGCGAGCACGGGATTTTTGACGTAGCCCAGCCGCTCCGCGATGCGGGCGATCCGCCGCCGCGTCACCGGCGGAATCTGCCGGTCCCCGCGCAACGCCAGCGAAACGGTGTTCTTCGAAACGCCCGCCTCCGCCGCGATCATCGCCATGGTTGCACCGGCCATTTCACATTACGGTCAAGTAACGGGTCTGTTTACGAGCGCCAAATCGGCGGTCAGTAGGGATGCCAGCCCTCGCCCCTTTCACTTCATGTATACCCTCGGCATCGATTACGGAACCAACTCGGTCCGCGCGCTCGTCGTCCGCTGCGCAGACGGCGCGGAACTCGGCACCGCCATCGTCAACTATCCCGGCGGCACCCAAGGCGTGCTGCTCGATCCCAAGAACCACCACCTCGCCCGCCAGAATCCGGCCGATCACCTATTCGGCCTCGAAAAATCCATCCGGGGCGCGCTCGCCCAGGCGAAAAAGACCAGGGGCTTCGATGCCCGCAAGGTCGTCGGCCTCGGCGTAGACACCACCGGCTCCAGTCCCATTCCGGTGGACGCCACCAACACCCCGCTCGCGCTCCATAAAAAATGGACCGGCAATCTCGCCGCCCACTGCTGGCTGTGGAAGGACCATACCAGCCACCGCGAAGCCGCCGAGATCACCGCGCTCGCCGCTAAAATCCGCCCCCACTTCATCGCCAAGTGCGGCAACACCTACTCCTCCGAGTGGTTCTGGTCGAAAATCCTCCACTGTCGTCGCACCGCACCCAAGGTTTTCTCCGCCGCTTATTCCTGGGTGGAACTCGCCGACTGGATTCCCTCCGTGCTCGCCGGCGTAAAAGATCCCAAAGCCGTCAAACGCGGCGTCTGCTGCGCCGGTCACAAGGCCCTCTACGCCGACGATTGGGGCGGCCTGCCCGACAAGGAATTCCTCGCCCTGCTCGACCCCGCCCTCGCCGATCTCCGCGACCGCCTCTACGAAAAAGCTTACGACGCCACCGCCTCGGCCGGCGCGCTTTGTCCCGAATGGGCCAAAAAGCTGGGACTGCCCGCAGGCATTCCCATCGCGATCGGCGAGATGGACGTCCACTATGGCGCGATCGGCTCCGGCGTCGCCGAAGGCACCCTCGTCAAGGTGATCGGCACCTCCACGTGCGATTGCGGCGTCGTCTCGGCCGCAAAGGTCGTCCCCGACATCCCCGGGATCTGCGGCATCGTCAAAGGCGCCATTCTCCCCGGCTACTTCGGACTCGAAGCCGGCCAGTCCGCCGTGGGAGACATCTTCAAATGGTTCGTGGAGGGCGTGCTCGGCGACCCCAGGCTCCACGCCTCCCTCACCGCCGAAGCCTCCACACTCAAACCCGGCCAGTCCGGCCTGCTCTCGCTCGATTGGAACAACGGCAACCGCACCATCCTCGTCGATCAGCTCCTCACCGGACTCACCCTGGGCACCACCCTCTACACGACGAAAGCCGAGCTCTACCGCGCCCTGATCGAGGCGACCGCCTTCGGCGCGCGCGCCATCATCGAGCGTTTCAAGGAATACGGCGTGCCCATTGAACGCGTCGTCTGCGCCGGCGGCATCGCCGAGAAAAACCCGCTGCTCATGCAAATCTACGCCGACGTCACCGGCTGCACGATGCTCGTGGCCGGCTCCTCGCAAGCCTGCGCGCTCGGCTCGGCCGTTTCCGCCGCCGTGCTCGCCGGGTCGCACCCCGACTTCGCCACCGCGCAGAAAAAAATGACCCGCCTCAAATCCGGCGTCGCCTACAAACCCAGGGCCGCAAACCGGAAAGTCTACGACCGGCTCTACGCGCTGTATCGACAGCTCCACGACAGCTTCGGCGGCGTCAACAAATCCGCCGACCTCTCCCGCGTGATGAAAGACCTTCTGGAAATCAAAGCTGCCGCCCTCGCCTAACCTCCGATTCCGGCTGTTCCGACCTACTCACTACCCGCTACTCGCTACCCACTACTTCGCTCCATGATCGCCCTCTCCACTCCCGAAATCTGGTTCGTCTGCGGTTCGCAGCACCTCTACGGCGAAGGCCCGCTCAAGCAGGTCGCCGCCAACGCGCAGGCCGTCGTCGATGGCCTCGTCAAATCGAAGCGGCTCGCCCTCCCGCTCAAGTTCAAGGCCCTCCTCACCACGCCCGACGAGATCACCAACCTCTGCATCGAGGCCAACTCCAGCGCGAACTGCGCGGGCCTCGTCCTGTGGATGCACACCTTCTCGCCGTCCAAAATGTGGATACGCGGACTCACCACGCTCAGGAAGCCGTTTCTCCACCTCCACACCCAGTTCAATCGCGACCTCCCGTGGGGAACGATCGACATGGACTTCATGAACCTCAACCAGGCCGCCCACGGCGACCGCGAAGCCGGATTCATCCACACGCGTCTCCGCCTCGGCCGCAAGGTCGTCGTCGGCCACTGGTCCGACGCCGAGGTCCAGGACCGCATTTCCGCCTGGATGCGCGCCACCCACGCCTGGCACGACTGGCAGGGCGCCAGGTTTGCCCGCTTCGGAGACAACATGCGCAACGTCGCTGTCACCGAGGGCGACAAGGTCTCCGCCGAGATCAAATTCGGCTTCGCGGTCAACGGCTACGGCGTCGGCGACCTCGTTGCCAGGGTCGACGCCGTCGCCGACAAGACGATCACCGCCCTCGTCGCCGACTACGAAAAATCCTACACCGTCGCCCCCGCCCTCAAAAAAGGCGGCGCCCGCCACGACGAGCTCCGTTACAGCGCGCGCCTCGAACTCGGCCTCGCCGCCTTCCTCGAGGAGATCGGCGCGAAGGGTTTCACCGACACGTTTGAAGATCTCCACGGCCTGCGTCAGCTGCCTGGCATGGCCACGCAACGCCTGATGGGCGCCGGCTATGGTTTCGGCGGCGAAGGCGACTGGAAGACCGCCGCGCTCGTGCGTGCCATGAAGGTCATGGGCCACGGCCTTCCCGGCGGCACCTCCTTCATGGAGGACTACACCTACCACCTCTCGCCCAAGGGCCATCAGGTTCTCGGCGCGCACATGCTCGAAATCTGCCCGTCGATCGCCTCCGCCAGACCGCGCGTGGAAATCCACCCGCTCGGCATCGGCGGCAAGGACGACCCGGTGCGTTTCGTGTTCGACGCACCCGCCGGCGAAGCCCTCAACGCCTCGCTCGTCGACCTGGGCAACCGCTTCCGCCTCATCGTCAACGAAGTCGTCGCCGTGAAGACCCCGAAGCTTCCGAAACTTCCCGTCGCCCGCGCCGTCTGGGAATGCAAACCCGACTTCAAGACCGCCTGCGCCGCATGGATCTACGCCGGCGGCGCCCACCACACGGGCTACAGCTACAGCGTGACGTCCGAAATGCTCGAGGACTTCGCGACGATCGCCGGGATCGAAACCGTCCACATCAACGCAGGCACCCACCTGCCCCAACTCAAGCAGGACCTCCGCACCAACGAGGTGTTCTACCACCTCGACAACGGCTTCAGGGCCTGACGGCCAGAAGTAGCGAGTAAATGAGTAGCGGGTAGCGAGCATTCCGAACCTCCGTCTATTCACTACTCGCTACCCGCTACTCACTACCTCTCCCGCCTTCCCATGTTCACTGAACTCAAACGCGAAGCCTACGAGGCCAACCTCTCCCTGCCCCGCCACGGCCTGATCAACCTCACCTTCGGCAACGCCTCCGCGATCGATCGCGCCCAAGGCATCTTCGCGATCAAGCCCTCCGGCGTCGCCTACGCCGGCCTCAAGCCCGCCGACATGGTCCTCATCGACCTGGACGGCAAACAGGTCCAGGGCTCGCTCCGTCCCTCGTCCGACACGCCCACCCACCGCCGCCTCTTCCTCGCGTTCTCCGAAATCGGAGGCGTCGTGCACACGCACTCCTCGCATGCCACCGCCTTCGCCCAAGCCGGCCGCGAAATCCCCATCTTCGGCACCACGCACGCGGACTATTTTTCCGGCAACGTCCCCGTCACCCGTAAAATGACCTCCGCCGAAATCGGCGGAGGCGCCTACGAATGGGAAACCGGCAACGTCATCGTCGAGCTCTTCGCGCAACGCTCCCTCAATCCCGCCGACTACCCCGCGGTGCTCGTCAACCGCCACGCTCCCTTTACGTGGGGCAACACCGTGGCCAAGGCCGTCGAAGTCGCCGTCGCCACCGAATGCATCGCCCACCTGGCGCTCATGTCGCTCCAGCTCGAACCGGAGCTCTCCACCATCGAACCCGAGCTCCTCAACAAGCACTTCAAGCGCAAGCACGGCCCCGGCGCCTATTACGGGCAATCCGGATGCTAGGAGCCGCCTGCGTCACGCCTGCTCCAAGCATCACGCTTGTCAGAGAGGCAAAGCAGCACGGCCCAAGTCACGCCCAGGGAACCTGCGATGCCCGCCCACACAAAAGCCCGCGCCATCATCATGATGTTGGTTTTCGCGGGCTTTCTTTTGCACGAAATTGGTGGAGGTGCCGGGATTTGAACCCGGGTCCCTTCGGCCTTCGCGCACCGCGTCTACCCTTATGTGCTGGTATTTGTCTCGTCGATGCTACGCGACCAACCGCGCTTAGGCATCAACCAATCCCCGGGTGAAGATACGGCGCACGGCCCGCGGATGGCTCCATGCGTTATGTCTGCTGTCATCGTCCACGTTAGCTAGCAGATATCACTAGGCGGACGTCACTGCACTTAGGCAGCGAGGGGCATTTCTTCAGTGTTGCCGTTTGTTTTTTTGAAAGAGGATTAACAAGAGCGATCGGCTCGTGCAGCCAATCAAAGAACAGGTCGGCCAACCTAGCACAGTTTCTCCATCGCGCAAGGGCGGGTTTAAGCCCGCCGCGTCCACACATTCGTGATGCCCCGCCCGGCGCCCCCGCTCCGGAGGCCGTGCCGTCCCGTGTATTTTCATGGGCAACGCTCCGTCCTCCCGCCCCTTTGCACGCTTCGCGGTTAAAATCCTTGCCCGTCGCCCGCACGACGTTGCACTCATGCCTTCTTTTCATGGCTGAACCCACCGCTCTCCCCAACGCCGAGCACGTCCTCCGCATCGCCCAGGAACTCGGCTCGACCGTCAAAGTCCACCAGGTCGCCACGACCGCGCAGCTCCTCAAGGACGGCGCCACCGTCCCCTTCATCGCCCGCTACCGCAAGGAAATGACCGGCGAACTCGACGAGGTGCAGATCACCGCGATCCGTGACCGCCTCGAACAACTCGCCGCCCTCGACGAACGCCGCGCCGCCATCCTCGCTTCACTGAAAGAACGCAACCTCCTCACCGACGCCCTCGCCACCCAGATCGCCAACGCCGAGACCCTCGTCCGCCTCGAGGACATCTACCTCCCCTTCCGCCCCAAAAAGCGCACCCGCGCGACCATCGCGAAAGAAAAGGGCCTCGAGCCCCTCGCCGACCAGGTCTGGGCGCAAGATCCCGCCATCGACCTCGCCGCCGCCGCCCAGGCGTATGCAGGACGTGAATACACCGCGGACGACGGCAAAAACATCGTCTCCAAAATCGCCTCCGCCGACGAGGCCTTTGCCGGCGCCCGCGACATCCTCGCCGAGCGCGTCAGCGACGATGCCGCCGCCCGCGAAAACCTCCGCCGCCTCTACCGCGAGTCCGCCGTCGTCTCCTCGAAGCTTATCTCGGGCAAGGAAGTCGAGGGCGCCAAGTTCAAGGACTACTTCGAGTGGTCCGAGCCCCTCGCCAAATGCCCGTCACACCGCCTCCTCGCCATGCGCCGCGGCGAAAAGGAGCTCTTCCTGATGATGCGCATCACCGTGGACGAAACCCTCGCCCTCGCCGAACTCGAGCGCCACGTCATCAGGAACACCGCGCCCGCCGCCACCGCGCAACTGCGCCTCATGCTCGCCGACGCCCTCAAGCGGCTCCTCGCCCCCGCGATGGAAACCGAGTTCCGCCTCGAGTCGAAAAAGAAGGCCGACGCCGACGCCATCAAGGTCTTCGCCGATAACGTCCGCGAACTCCTCCTCGCCGCGCCCCTCGGACAGCGTGCCGTGCTCGCCCTCGACCCCGGTTTCCGCACCGGCTGCAAGACCGTCATCCTCGATCGCCAGGGCAAGCTCCTCCATAACGACGTCGTCTATCCCGACCGCCACGAAGTCGAGGCCGCCGAAAAAATCAAAGGCTTCATCGAGTTCTTCAAGGTCGAGGCCATCGCGATCGGCAACGGCACCGCCGGACGCGAGACCGAGGCATTCATCCGCGGACTCAAGCTCCCCTCCTCCATCGCCATCGTGATGGTCAACGAGTCCGGCGCCTCCATCTACTCCGCCAGCGAAGTCGCCCGCGAAGAGTTCCCCGACCACGATCTCACCGTGCGCGGCGCCGTCTCCATCGGCCGCCGGCTCATGGATCCGCTCGCCGAACTCGTGAAGCTCGACCCCAAGTCCATCGGCGTCGGCCAGTATCAACACGACGTCGACCAGAACGCCCTCAAGCGCTCCCTCGACGACACGGTCATCTCCTGCGTGAACGGCGTCGGCGTCGAACTCAACACCGCCTCGAAACAACTCCTCGCCCAGGTTTCCGGGCTCAACAGCCGCAGCGCCGCCGCCATCGTCGCCCGCCGCAACGAAAAAGGCGCCTTCAAGACCCGCTCCGACCTCCTTGAGGTCACCGGCCTCGGCCCCAAGGCCTTCGAACAGGCCGCCGGCTTCCTTCGCATCCGCGACGCCGCGCACCCGCTCGACGCCTCCGCCGTTCACCCGGAGCGTTACGCCCTCGTCGAAAAAATGGCCGCCGATCTCGGCTGCACCGTCGCCGATCTCCTCAAGGACGAAAAGCTCCGCAAGAAGATCAACCTCCAGAACTACGTCACCGAAACCGTCGGTCTTCCGACGCTCAACGACATCATGGCCGAGCTCGCCAAGCCCGGCCGCGACCCGCGTCAAAAATTCGAAGCCTTCAGCTTCCAAGAGGGTGTCAACAAACCCGAGGACCTGAAGCCTGGCATGAAGCTCCCCGGCATCGTGACCAACGTCACCGCCTTCGGCGCCTTCGTCGACATCGGCGTGCACCAGGACGGACTTGTTCACGTTTCCCAACTGGCCGACAGCTTCGTCAAAGACCCTGCCGCCGTCGTGAAGCCCGGCCAAAAAGTCAGCGTCACCGTGACCGAAGTCGACCTCACCCGCGGACGCATCGCCTTGTCGATGCGCAGTGCCCCGCAGCTCGGCGCCAAGTCCGGCCAGGCCGCCCCGCGCACCAGTCCCGGCCAGGCGCGCCCCGCACCGGCCGCCGCGCCCGCCCCCCGTCCGCAGCAGTCGCTCACCAACGACTGGTTCAACGCCGCGCTGAACAAAAAACGCTGACGCCGCCGTCGGGCAGCGACGGCCCCCAAACGTCCGTCCTTGCGATCGTGGTCCGGGCATGAACTCCGGAACCACGGTCGCTCCCCCTCCGCACGCCCCCCCGGCGCCCTCCACCCACCCGCCTCCGCCACCCCGGCCCAACGTCCGAACCCAAACCATAGTGTCACCTAATAGGTGACACTGGCTCGATGCCTGCTCCGCGCTGCGGATGGACACGATACATCCGCGGCTAAAAATGATGCTGCTTGCGGCCGATGCGATGGCCTTTGCAGCTGAGGCCACCGCGAGAGCCTTAAAAAAAGCCCGGACCAAGGCGCGCGGCCCCCGGGGAATCGCGCTCCACCCCGGCGTGGACACGCCCCTATGGAACGAACTCTCCTCGGCGTTACGTAGTCTCAGATGGAAATATGGTGAGAAAGCCAATCTCGCACGAGTCCTCGGCCTGCCGCGCCAGCGTGTGGACGATTTCATCGTCGGCCGGCGCCGGCTTCCCGACGCCGAACGCACCTTGCTGCTCCTCCACTGGCTCGCAGCCCGCCAGCGAGGCACCCACCTGTCTTGAACCACCCGAGCCAAGTGTCACCTATTAGGTGACACTTGGCTTGGGAAAACATCCCATGCGATGGCAAACCCTGCGTCGGGTCGTCCCTTGGGTCGTCCCGGGCTCCCCGGCGGAAGACATCGCCGCACCCGAAATGTGCGCCTGACAAATCTCTGACATCTCACGCCTCGATTTTCCTCAAATAAATCCGCGTGATCATCGTTGTCTCCCGACGCCCATGAAAACTCCCTCCCCTTCCCGTTGCGCGTGGCTGCTGGCCGCGCTTGTCCTTGGCTCACCTGCCGCCCTTCCAGCCCAAGCCCTCGACGAAGCCTTGAAAAATTTCAAGGCCTCCCCGTCCGTCGTCCAATCGTCGGCGGTGGACGCAAGCTATACCGGCACGCTCATTCGCGAATGGGACGCCGCACAGAACCAGCTCGTCAGCCTCGACGGCTACATCGGCAACCAGGATTTCAACAACGCCCTCAACCAAGCCCGCCAGTATGCCCGCTCCGCGCGCACCGCCGAGGTTCGCAAGCTCTGGGAAGACCTCGTCACCGCCCTTCAGGCCGAGGCCAAGGCCCGTGACGCCGCCTATGTCGAAAAAGTCGCAACCGTCTCCGCGCGTGCCGGTCAGCTCGCGCTCTCCGCCACCAAACCCTCCGAACTCGACGGCATTCTCGACGAACTCTACACGCTCCAAGAGGCCCGCAGCGGCAGTTACAACAACCGCCTCCAGCGCGTTCACTCCCGCGTGGATAACACCCTGACCTTCGTGAACAGCTGGCAGGATTACCTCGCCCTGCGCGAAGCCGGCGACATCGAGTCGGCCCGCACCGCCTTGCGTAATCTCAACTCCAATAACTATCGCTACCGGCCCGTCAGCCGCTCTGACATCCTCAATCTCATCGCCACGCTTGATACCTCCGCCTCGCCGGCCGCACCGGTGGATCTCCTCGCCGAAGCCACTCTCGACAACCTGCCCCTCGCTCGCGCCCGTGTTGTCGCCGTTCAAGAGAGTGCCTCCGGCCGCCGTTCCAACGAACTCCACGCATTGATAAGCGACCTCGACGCCCTCCTCCGCGCAGTCTCCGACCTCAAAGCCGACCGCATCGCCAGCGCCCGCGACATCCTGCGCAACTCCAACTCCACCGCTCATCCCTACGTGGATGTGATCGCGAAGTTGAAAAACGATTTTATCATCCGCGCCCTCCCCAAATTCACCGGCCTGCCCCTCTCCACGACCGCCAACCCGGACGAAACGGCGGTCGCCTACCTGCACCGCCTGACCGACGAAGCCGTCAAATCCGAGGACTGGCCTCGCGTCCAGCGTCTCGCCGCCGTCACCAATGACCTGGTTCCCAGCGGTGGCACCTGTTCGGCTCGTGAACCCCTTGTGGGCGCCAATCCCGCCGCCGCCATCAAGGCCTGGACCAACGCCCAGCGCCTTGAACGCGCCGCCCAGTCCCTTCCCGCCGCCGCGCTCTACCGCGAAGCGCTCAAAGCCGGCGCACCGCCCAAATTGGAGGCGCAGATCATCGACCGTCTTCGCGCTCTTGCCGCCGAGTTCCCTGAGTCCGCCAAAGACGTGCGTTAATCCCCCGGTTGCCCTCCGGCATGCGGGTGTTCCCCTCATGCATTTAAGACGCCACATCTCCGTGCCGATGTGCATCCTCTTTCACGTATGCCCCATATTACTCCTGAAGTTATTGGCGCGAAGGTCATCCTTCGCGGTATTCACCTCGACCTCACCGACGCCATGAAGGCGGTCATCAACGAAAAAGCCGCCCGGCTCCTGCGCCACGAACCGCGCATCGACCGCATCCGCTTCGACGTCGAACTCGACAAGACCAAGACCTCCCAATCCCACTTCATCGCCAAGGCGCAGATCGAGATCAACGGTCCCGACCTCGTCGCTTCCGTCGACAGCAACGACGCCTACAAGTCCATCGACCTCGTCATCGACAAACTCGACGGCCTCCTCCGCAAACGTCACAGCGAACTGAAGGAAAAACGCCACCACCCGCATCCGGTCGAGCTCGGCGCGCCCCTGCCCAAGACGGTCTGAGCACCGGCTCAACCCGGCCGCTTGAACGAGCCGCCCCGGAAAACCCCGATCGCCCCGCGCATCGGGGTTTTTCCGTCTTTCAGCCCCGCCCTCACAATTCACTCGGCAACCTCCTCCGGATTCATTTCCTCCTTCGCGTGCGTCCCTTGCGAATTCTCCTCGTCACTCCCGAAGTCGAACCGTTCGTAAAAGTAGGAGGCCTCGCGGATATGACCGGAGCCCTCCCCAAAGAGCTCGCCGCCCTCGGCCATGATGTGCGCATCGTGTGTCCCGCCTACGGCTCTGTTCGCGTCCACGCCCCGCGCACCGCCCGCCCCGAACCGCTGGGTGTCGACGTCGGCCTGGAGGCGCACTGGGCCCGCACGTGGGAAACCACCCTTCCCGGCACGCAGGTGCCCGTGTATCTGCTGGAGCACGAGGGCTTCTTCGCCCGCCCCGATGTCTACGCCGGCCCTTGGGGCTCGCACGGTGACAACGACCTCCGCTTCGCGTTTCTCTCCCGCGGCGCGCTCGCCCTTTGCCAGCAGCTCGACTGGATTCCCGACGTCGTCCACGGCCACGATTGGACCACCGGCCTCCTTCCCGTCTACCTCAACACCACGCTCAAGGATACCCCGCTCGGACGCATCGCGTCGGTGTTCACCATCCATAATCTCGAGCACCAGGGCTACGCCGATCGCCGCGTGCTCGACTTCGCCCGCCTCCCCGCCTCCGAGTTTCGCGCCGACAGCACCGAGTCCACCGGAGCGGTCAACATGCTCAAGGCCGGCCTCTATCACTCCACCAAGCTCACCACCGTCAGCCCCACCTACGCCGAGGAGGTCAAGACACCCGCCGGCGGCTGGGGCCTCGATCACGTGCTCCGCTTCCGCGCCGGCGACCTCGTCGGCATCCTCAACGGCATCGACACGACCGCGTGGAATCCCGCCACCGACAAGTATCTGCCCGTCAACTACACGTCCTCCACGCTCGCCGGCAAGGCCGCCTGCAAATCCGCGCTGCAAACCCGCCTCGGCCTCGCCCAGGATCCCCACATCGCCGTCTTCGGTGTCGTCGCCCGCTTCGCCTCCCAAAAGGGACTCGACCTGCTCGCCGAGGCGCTGCCGCACATCGCCGACCGCATGCACGTGCAGTTCGCCATCCTGGGTTCGGGCGATCCCGGCCTGGAGCACGCCTTCCGCTGGGTCGCCGCGCAATACCCCGGCCGCGTCGGCGTCTACATCGGCTACGACAACGAACTCTCCCATCTCATCCAAGGCGGCGCCGATTGCTTCGTGATGCCCAGTCGCAGCGAACCGTGCGGACTCACCCAGATGTATGCGATGCGCTACGGCACCGTGCCGCTGGCCCGCGCCACCGGCGGACTCATCGACACCATCGAACAATACGCCGAGGGCACAAACACCGGCACGGGCTTCCTTTTTTCCGACGCCACCGCACCCGCGCTCTACAACACGGTGGGCTGGGCCTGCGCGACCTATTACGACCGGCCCAAGGAGTTCGCCCGCCTGCGCCTCAACGGCATGGCGAAGGACTTCAGCTGGAAGACGAGCGCCGAGCGCTACGTCGAGGTTTATCGCTGGGCCGCCGAGCAACGCACCGGCGAAAAACTGGCGTGAGGTAGCAAGGGCCGCCGCTCGCGGCGCGGCGCGCTTCCGCGCAGGCGGAGGCGTGACGCAAGCGGTCGCTTCTAACAGAGCCCCGCTTACTTGATCGGCGACCGCAGCTCGACCGGCTTCACCGCCTGCGCACGCAGACGGAGATTCAACATCTCCACCGCAAACGCGAAGGCCATCGAGAAGTAAATATAACCCTTGGGGATGTGCTGGCCGAGCGATTCGCCGACCAAGGTCACGCCGATCAGAATGAGGAACGACAGCGCCAGCATCTTCAGCGTCGGGTGATGGTTGACGAAATCGCTGATCGCGCCCGCGAACACCAGCATCACGCCCAACGCGATGATCACCGCGGCAATCATCACCCCGATATTGTCGGCCATACCCACCGCGGTGATGACCGAGTCGAGCGAGAAGACGATGTCGAGCAGCAGGATCTGCACGATCACCCCGGCGAACTTGGTCTTGCCCTTCACGGGATTCGCATGGCCTTCCTCACCCTCGAGCTTTTCGTGAATTTCCACGACACTCTTGCCGATCAGGAACAAGCCGCCGACCAGCAGGATGAGGTCCTTGCCCGAAATGCCCTCCTTCAAAATCGGCAGGGTGAAAAGATCCGTGGTAAGCTTCATCAACCACGTGATGCTGCACAGGAGCAAAATGCGGGTGATCAGCGCGAGGGACAGGCCCAGCTTGCGCGCCCTGGGCTGCTGATCCTTCGGCAATTTGCCGGCGAGAATCGAAATGAAAATGATGTTGTCGATGCCGAGAACGACCTCGAGCAGGGTCAACGTGAGCAGGGAAATCCAGATTTGCGGATCAAGAAGCCATTCCATAATGAGGCCGAGAAAGCGGAGTTACGGAGACGGCGTCAATCTACCGTGTTTTATAAAACCCCTCTTTTTTTCCCGAAAGCCGCATCAGACATTCACCCAGGCCAGGCCGACCCGCAGCCAGAGCGGGATGAGGAAAACGCCCAGCACCGTCGTCCCGATCACAATGCGCACCGCCGTCAGCGGATGCCCGCCATAGTGCTTCGCAATCACGAGCGGAAGAATCCCCGCGGGCATCGCGGCCTGCACGATGATCACTCGCTTGAGGTCGTCCGAACACGGCATCCACTTTGCCAGCACCAAAAACATCACCGGCAGCACGCCCAGCCGGAGCAAACTGGAGGCTAGCGTCACCCGCGCATCGAACAACTCGCGCGGGCGCCCGAAATACTCCGTCAGGGTCGCTCCGATCAGCAGCAGCCCGAGCGGGATCGCACACGCCGCACTCATATGAATGACGTTGCTCACCACCGACGGCATGAACCGCCCCAGGTCGAAGGTGTTGCCCAGCACCGCGGCGACGAGCGCAAAGACCGGTGCGTTGACCAGCTTGCGCCAGCCGGTGCGCAGGGAAAGCCCCGCCAGCATGAGAATGCCCACCGTCCAGATCGCCGCCTCACAACCCACATTGTGCACCAGCAGGACACCCACGCTCTCATTTCCAAACAGCGCCACCATCAGCGGCAGCGCGATGTAGCCGTAGTTGTAGATGCCCGTGGAAAACGCGAAGGTCCGGAGCCCTTCGCCCTGGGTGAGCCCGATCGCCCGGGCACCGTAATACGCGGTGTAAATACCCATGGCGATCGTCACAAAGCCGACAAGCGGCGCGAGGAGCAGGTTGCCCGGCTGGCGCAGCGCGGCGTTGCCAAGAACGTTCTCAAAAATGAGGCAGGGATAGAGGAAATTGACGACCAGCTTGAGCAGGCTCGCGTCCGCCTCCGCACTGAGCCACTTCACCCGCCGCATGACCGCGCCGATCGCGATCAGCGCAAAGACCGGGAGGATCAGCAGCAGGAGTTGCCAGTAGGAGGGCATGGGAAGGTAGGAGCCCATTTATGAACGCCAAACGCCACGCGAAAATGCGGCATTCCGTCCGCCGCCTCAGGCCTCCACGCCCGCCATCGCGCGCCCCGCGAGCCAGCCCGTCGTCCATGCGGCCTGAAAATTAAACCCGCCCGTGATGCCGTCGATGTCGAGCACTTCGCCCGCGAAATGCAGTCCCGGACACACCCGGCTCTCCATTGTCTTGAAATCCACCTCGCGCAGCCGCACGCCGCCACAGGTCACGAATTCCTCCTTGTTGAGACTTTTGCCCTCGACCAAAAACTCGGCCGCACCCACCTGGTTCGCGAGCGCCTGTAATGAGTGGTTGGATACCGATGTCCAGACGGTCTCCGGCGTGATGCCGGCGGCGACGATCAGGCGCTCCCACAGGCGGGAGGGCAGCGCGAACGGATTCCACGTGGCGATCTGTTTTTTCAAATTCACCGCCCGCGCGGCGGTGAGCGTTTCCAGCGCCTGCGCGGGCGTGCGGCCCTCCGCCCACGAGACGACCACGGTGAACTTGTAGCCGCGCTCCGCCAGTTCACGCGCGCCCCACGCGGAAAGTTTCAGAATGGCCGGACCGCTCAAACCCCAGTGGGTGATAAGCAGGCCGCCGGAATCCTTGAGTTTCGTGCCGGGCACCGCGGTGCCCGCCGCCGGCACGCTCAGCCCCTCGAGCCCGCGGATGCGCGCGTCATCGATATGAAACGTGAAAAGCGACGGCACCGGCGGTTCGATGGTGTGCCCGAGTTGCGCGGCGATGGTCTGGCCGGCCGATCCCTTGGTGCCGCCCGTGGCGATGAGCACGCGCTCGAACTCACCCACCGAGTTGTCGGTGAACTCAACCTGGAAAATATCGCCCGTCCGCTCGACGTAGCGCACGCCCATCGTGGTGAACACCTTCACTCCCGCCTGGTCGGCCGCGCGGCGCAGGCAGTCCACGATCGTGCCGGAATCGTCGGTCACGGGAAACATACGCCCGTCGTTCTCGACCTTGAGCTCCACGCCGCGCGCGGCAAACCAGGCGATCGTATCGCGCGGACCAAAACGGTGGAACGCACCGAGCAGCTCGCGCCCGCCACGAGGGTAGCGCTTCACCAGCTCGCGCGGCTCGGGGCACGCATGAGTGACGTTGCAGCGGCCGCCACCGGAGACGCGCACCTTCGCCAGCGGATGGGCGGTCGCCTCGTAAAGCGCCACGCGGGCGGCCGGGTTGGCCGCGGCGCAGGCGATGGCCGCGAAAAATCCCGCGGCGCCGCCGCCCACCACAATCACGCGAGGTGCTGTCATTACCATCCGCGCAGCGTGGGCGCATGTCGCGGGTTGTCGAAAACGAAAAACCGCCGGCCACGAAGGCGCCGGCGGTCAAAAACGTAACACGGCATTCCGCCGATGAAGCCCGAAGGACCCGGACCAGGCACTCACCCGCCCTGGCCTTGGGCCCTTACGGGGCATCCAGTCGCTTCAATCAGGACTCTTCGGGCGGCGGGCCCTTCAAACCTTCGCCCTTCGCGCCCGGGCCGCGTTCGTGCTTTTTGCGCAGTTCGGCGAACTTGGCCTTCTGTTCGGCGGTAAGGACGGCATCGACCTGGGTCCTGATGGAATCGCGGATTTTTTCCATCTCGGCGCGGCGCTCCTTGGGTTCGAGCTCCTTGTCGCGCAGGGCCATGATCGCCTCTTTTTCATCGGCGAAGATTTTTTTGATCTGGGCGGTCTGCTCGTCGGTGAGTCCGAGCTTTTCCTTCAACATCGCGACGCGATCACCACGCGGGCCGCCTTCCTTTTTATGAGGAGGAGGTGTGGCGCCTTCTTCAGCTTGAATGGCGGGGGCGGCAAAGCCGATTGCGAGAGCGCAGACGGCGAGGAGATATTTACGAGTGCTTTTCATGATGGGTTGAACGTTGAGTTAAGTGGTAACATCCAGCATGACGCCACCGGCCGCCCGGCCGTTACACCGGTTTCATCATGACGCTTGACCAGCTCACTTCCCTCGCCGCGCCCGTGGTTGAAACCACGCAAAAAAAACTCCCCGTTGCACTCCTCCCTTTTGCCGCGGCCATTCCCGTCCATTACGAAGCGCTCCCCGGGCAGGACCTCCTCGATGAAGGTTTCGAAGATGACATCCTCGGGCTCTTCACCGGTTCCGCCCACGGATCCGAACTGCGTGAAGACCAGCCCATGCCCGCGCAGATCATTCTTTTTCTCGAAAACCTCTGGGACTTCGCGGACGCAGACCCGGCGATTTTCCGTGACGAGGTCCGCATCACCTACCTGCATGAACTTGGCCATTACTTCGGCTGGGATGAAGACGACCTCGCCGCCCGTGAACTGGATTGAGCCGTAGAAATCCAGTCGGAGGCGGAGTATCGGGGTGGGGTGGCCCTCAGATTACCTCGATGCGAGCCTCCTACGGCTGAGGCCGTCACCCACTTTAACGCACACTCCAAGGAACAGCCTCCACTCCGCGCTTTCCATAACGTCCCAACTGCCGCATATCTTTCCGGTTCTTACCGCCGTTATGAAAAAACTTCTTTCTCTCTTCATCGTGTTCGCGGCCGTCGCGTCGCTCCACGCGGATTCCACCGAACGGAACCGCTACCGCTTCATCGACCGCGTGGAAACCTGCGAAGCCATCCTTCGCGAATTCCAGGCTGATCCGGCCCGCGCCATCCCCGCCGAGATTTTGCAACGCGCCAAAGCCATCGTGATCACCACCCAGTTCAGGGGCGGCGTGGTCCTCGGCTTTCAAGAAGGCTACGGCACCATCCTCGTCAAAAAACCCGACGGCCGCTGGAGCGTTCCCGTCGTCATCCGGGCCGGCGAAGCCAGCCTCGGCCTGCAACTGGGCGGCTCGCGCATCGAGACGGTTTACGTGCTCATGGACGAGCGCACACCCCGCCTGCTCTTCGAAGGCCGCTTT
>JAQSWS010000115.1 GCA_029266495.1 Rariglobus sp.
AGCCAGCGTTAAAAAAGCCACCCTCATTGAGGGTGGCTTTTTTGCGGAACGGTTCAGGGGAGGGAGGGCGCCTCGGGGTCGATGACGATGGGTTTGCGCGCGGTCAGGACCATCGGAATGGCGGTCATGAGCATGACGAGGCCGACGCCGCAGAGAATGGCGGCGGCGCCCCAGGTGCGGGCGTGCTCGATGGCGAAGGCGAGGCGTCCGGGATCCTTGGGATAATAGGCGACACGCACCGTGTCGTTGACGTTGCAAGAGGCCGCGGGGCTTTTGCGGCTGTCCACGCTGAGGCGAAAGAGGATGGGTTGGTTGTCCATCTCGATCGCGACATAATGCTGGAAGGAGATCGAAAGGTTGCGGGCCGGAGGATACTCGCGGCGATAGTTGTAGATGAGGTCGGGCTGGCCGGGCTCGACGACGCGGATCTCGGCCACGCGGGCTTCGGCGGTGGTTCCGTTGAGCATGCGCCCGAGCGGCTCCCACAGATAGGCGGCGCCGAAGCCAAAGGTGATGAGCCCGGCGCCGAGGTAGATGAGCTTGGGAACGAGATTGCCGGGCGTGTGGTGGGTGGGCGGAGAGGCGCCCGGTGTTGCTGAGGGCGCGGGGGAGGAACTGTCGGTTTCAGGCATGGAGTGAGAGGGTCAGCGGTTGGCGTCTTCGATGGCGCCGACGCGTTTGATGACGCCGCGTTTTTCCAGACGGATGATAAAGCCGAGGAGCAGCAGCCCGAGCACATCGGTGGCGATCATGAAGAACTGCATGGAGAAAAAATAATCGTATTGGCGGTCGGCGGGCTGCGCGCGGGGCACCGGACGGACGGCGGTGAGGAACGTGGGGCCGGCGGTGGCGATCTGGGTGATGCGGTCGGCGATGCCGGCGAGTGCGGTGCGCCGCACTTCATCGCTTTCGGGGAGCAGTTCACGCAGGCGGGCCGCCCGATCAGACGGCGGTTTTTCTCCGACGGTTTTCACCGCCGAAGTGGGAAGATCCAGACTCACGTGGAAGAGGGGGAAGGCTCCGGTGACCCGGGCGGTTACCACTTGGTTCAACAACGCGAGGAGGGTTTGCAGTTCCGCTGCCTTGAGGGACACGGTTGCATCGTCGAAACGAAGGTCGAAGACGAGGAAGACGAGGGTCGGGCGTTCTCCGTCGAGCCGGGCAAGCGGGGTCGAGACGGCATAGGAGGCGGAGTCCGGGCTCGACAGGCCCCGGATGGGCGGGAGCAGGGAATTGGCCACGTTGTAGGCGTTATCCCAAGGGATGCCGGCGGCGGTGAGCGCGGATTCGATGGTGACGAAATCGGGATCGCGGAACAGGTCGATGCGCATGCCGTTGACCGGCTCGGAGAGTGGAGTGACTTCCAGTCGCGGTGCGTAATCACGGGAGCCGGGGACGGGCACGCGCGCAAGATCCACGGTTTCGAGGACGCGCCGCAGTTCGGACGCGACAGTGCGCCGCTCGGAAGGCGGGGAAAACGTGAGGGCTTCGAACAGCGTGCGTTTGCTGATGTCGGCATCGACGGGCTCGACAAATTCCATCACGAGCGAGACCTCCGTGCCGTCCGGCGACGAGCGGGCGGAGACGATATCATGACCGGAGGGGGCGAGCGATTCGCCGAAGGAACGCGTGAGGAGGGCTTCGAAGGCGGCGGTGGAATCCTTCAACCGTTTGCGAATGGATTGTTCCTCGTCACGGAGGCTGGCGATATGCGCGCGCAGCGTGGTCTCGGTCTCCGGGGAGAGGTGGGGGCGTTGCAGCTTGAGCTGGTCCTTGGCGATGACGTTGCCCAGGTCCTTGAGCTTCTTGTGAAGATCGCCGGCTTCTTCGACGGGACGGCGAATCTTCCAGTGGCGCGAGGTCTCGCCGTCCGTCCCCGGGCGGTGCAGGGGTTCGAGATCGATGGAAGGCAGATCAACACCGTCGGAGACAAGGCGCGACCGCACGTCGGTCTCGGCCAGTTCCTGGCGGAACACGACGTCCACCCGGTCACCGGCCTGGGGAAGGAACCAGATCGACCACATCACCAGATACAGGCCGACGCCCATGCCGAAGGCGTTTCGGATCGTGGAAGTAAACACGCCCATGCCGGCGCCGGCGGTGCCCAGCTGGTTGCGTTCGACGTATTCCAAAATCAACGGGAATGAGGCGGCGCCCGCGATCATGCCGAAGATGCTTTGGACGGTGCCGAAGAGGATGATCTCGTGGAGCTCGGGGCGGAAGTTGGGTTTGTTGTAAACGAAGACGGTCCAGACTATACGGCTCAGGAGGGTGAGAGTCAGGGCGGTGGCATAGACCTTGAACTTCGATGTTTTGTCCGCAATCCAGCCGGCCAGCAGCGAAACGAAAATGCCGAGGGTGGCGCCGATGGCCACGTTGGTGCCCATTTCCTGGAGGGAGTAGCCCCACTGGTCGGTGTAGAGGAGAGGCTCCAGCGTGCCCAGACCTACGCCGAAAAGTGTGCCGGCCATGAGCAGGAGGTAGAGAGGAAGGAGGCTTTTGTGCAGGATTTCGCCGAAGAAACCGCGGAAAAACAGTTTGAAGAGACTTTCTCCCGGGCGGCGGTCGTCGGTGATCCGCTTTCGGTTGGGCGGCTCAACTTCGTGGATGCCGAACCAAGTGAAGGCGCCGACCGAAAGCATAAGAAGACTGGCGGCAAAGAAGATAAGCACCTCTCCGGAAAGGCTGAAGAGACGCTCGAACGGGCCGCTGAAATAGATGTCGTCGAAGCGGCCGAGGATGATGCCGTAGAAGAAGAGATTCGCGATTTGGATCTGCAGCTGGAAGAAGCCGGCGCCCATGCCGCGCTGCCTGGTGGGGACGACCTCCATGGTGAGCGCCTGGTTGGGGCTGCCGATGTCGGCGAAGATGCCGTAGCACCAGCGCAGAATGATGAGAGTCATCAAATCCGGGGCGAAGGGCATGAAGAGGAGCGTCGCGGACTTCAGGATGTCGGAGACGACGATGAACGGCTTGCGGCGGCCGAAGCGGGTCCAGATGCGGTCGCTGAGCCAGTTGCAGAAGGGGCCGCCGAGCGTGGTCACGAAGACCTCGATGGAGAGCAGGAACGTGATCGCGGCCGGGTTATCGATGAATTTCTTCATCGCAAAGAGGAACGGAGCGCCGGTCGCGTAGCTGGCCGTGATGGCCATGACGAAGGGAAGCTGGGCGTAAAAGATCCAGTGCAGCGGAATCTTGATTTTGCGGGTGATAAGCATGGATAAATTACGGGGCGACACGCGCGGGGTGGGCGCGGGGGAGGATTTTAAACCCTTGGCAGCTCAAGGTGCCGGCAAGGGCTGCGAGGCCACAACGGATTGAAAATGGGATCGAACCCATTTTTCGACGTAATCAATCAAGAGCACCGTGGGTTGGAGGTGTTCAGCGCTGCGGTGTGGCGAGTCGTTCACGGTAGGCGCGCGGACTCATGCCGTGGAGGCGGCGAAACACGTGGAAAAAGTGACTCAGGTTTTCATAGCCGGCATCCAGCGCGATCTCCGTCACCGTCCTTGACGTCATCCGCAATTGAAACGCCGCCTGCGCGATCCGCAGGCGGTTTACGTATTCGCTCGGCGTGATGCCCAGCGTGGCGCGCGTCACCCGCGCCACGTGCTCCGGCGAACGTCCCGCGAAACGGAAAAACGCCGGCACTCCCTCCCGCACGGCCTCCGCCGCACGCATTCCCCGGCAGGCCTCCGCCAGCCATTCAGGCGCGCCCTCCAGCCCCTCTTCCTCGCGGGCGCCGGTCAGCACGGAAAAAACGCCGAGCAAAAAATGCTCAAAATGCAGCCGGTCGCGTGGCGCGGCCGCCAACTGGTCCGCCGCCGCGTTAAGCGCGTGCAGTCGCGCGGTGTCCACGCGATCGCCCCGGCGCTCCTTCGTCCAAAACCAGCGCGTCTGGCCCGAAAAATACCGCGTTCGCATCCACTCGAGCGCCTCGGAGGGAAAGGCGACGTTGGTGATCGCAAACGAATCCCCTCCGGACACCTCAAGGGCATGTGAATCCTCCGGATGGATACACCACAAGTCCCCCGCCTGAAGCCGTTCGCGCCGCCCGTTGATCAGGTGCAGTCCCGTGCCCTCGTTCACCCAAAAGATCTCCGCGAAGTCATGCGTGTGCAGCCCCATCGACCGGTGTCGTGAAAACCGGGGACGCGCCACATGGCCATATTCGCCGGGGGCGACAATGCGCCCGAGTCGTAGCTTGGGGCATTTTGAGGATATCATTTAAACACATAAAAACGTCAGTCTGAGCCAAGTCACGTCATATAAAATAATCTATAGTCATCCCGTTTTCACACGAAACCAATAACCACCCACCACCATGTCCACGATCACCCCTGCCTCCACCGGCCGTCTCACCGCCGACCAGGTCGAGCATTATCATCGCGAAGGCTACACCGTTTTTAACCAACCGGTCCTGCCAGCCCGGAAATTTGAAGCCCTCAAAAACTACTTCGAGCAGATCCTTGCCGACATGCCCTCCACGGAACGGCCGGAGGCGATGGACGTTCCTCATTTCATGCACCCGAAGCTGCTCGAGTGGGCCCTGGACGATTCGGTGCTTTCGCTCGTCACGCCGATCCTTGGCGAGGACCTCGCGCTTTTCTCGACCCACTTCATCTGCAAGCCCAAGGGTAACGGCAAACGGGTGCCCTGGCACGAGGACTCCGCTTACTGGAAGGGCAAGATCACCCCGATGGAGGTCTGCACCGTCTGGTTCGCGATCGATCCGTCCACCAAGGTCAACGGTTGCATGATGGTCATCCCGCGCACCCATCGCGAGGGCCAGGGCGGCTTTTCCGACTATGAAGCCACCGATACGTCGAAGAGCGTTTTTGGCACCGAAATCATTCAATCCCATCGCGACGACTCCCGCCGCGTATATGTCGAACTCCAGGCCAACGAATGCTCGCTCCACGACGCGCGCATCCAGCATGGCTCCGAGCCCAACACGTCCAACATCCGCCGCTGCGGCTGGACGCTTCGTTTCTGCTCAACCAAGGTGAAGTTTAACCAGGAGGGTTTCGACGGCGCCCATCACGTTTACCTCGCCCGCGGCCGTGATCTCGGCGGCAACATTTATGCCGATCCGACCCGCGCCTATCCCGAACTGCTCGCCAGGCGCGGCATGTCCACCGCCTACAAGAACTCGCACTGAGTTTTCGCGCGGGCGCGGTGTTTTCCCGCCGTGCCCGCGTTTTCCTTTCCCATGAATCTCCTCTTCGCCAAAGCCAAATGGGAGGCATGGGACCAGCCATTGCTGCCGTTTCTTTCGCGCGCCGCATCCGACGGCTTCGATGCCACCGAAATTTTTATCCCCAGCCTCGACGAATCGCCCGATCAGATCGCGCGCGCCCACGCGGACGCCGGTTTGAAACTCGTTGCGCAGATCGCCAGCGAAGGCGACACGCCCGCCGAACATGAGCGTTCGCTGGAGGAGCGTTACCTGCGAGCCGTCGCCTGTTCACCCTTGGTTGTCGACTGCCACACCGGCAGCGACGCCTTCACCTTCGATGAAAACCTCTCCCTTTTCTCCCGGGCCTGCGACCTTGAGCGCGTCCATGGCGTGCCACTCTGCCACGAGCTTCACCGCGGCCGCGCCTTCTACAACGCCCCCGACACGCTGCGCTATTTGCAGGCACTGCCCGCGCTGCGCGTCACGGCCGACCTCTCTCACTGGCAAGTCGTCCACGAGGACGGTCGCCTGAGCAGGCACTCCGCTGCCGTGGACGCGGTTATTGCCCACGCGCACCACGTGCATGCCCGCGTTGGCTTTGGCGAAGGCCCCCAGATCCCCGATCCCCGCGCCCCCGAATGGGCCGAACAGGTCGCCGTCAACACCACCTGGTGGCGGCGCATCGTCGCCGCCCGCCGCGCCGAGGGCAGCGCGTTCATGACCATCACTCCCGAGTTCGGTCCGGTTCCCTACATGCCGACCGTTCCCTATGAAGATCGTCCGGTGGCCGATGCTTGGGAAATCAACTGCTGGATGCGCGAGCACCTCTCCCGCGAACTCGCGGTGCCCGCGTAGTCCCGCTTTTTCTCCTGTGAAAACCCTGACCGAACTGAACCTTGAGGCGGCGCTGGCCGCCCACGATCCCCTTGCCCGTGAGCGTGCCATCACCACCGCTTACCGCGCCCACGAAAACGCCTCGCCGGCCGTTCGCGAACTCGCGGTGCTCGCCGTCCAGTTCCCCGCCATCCTGGAGCCAATCGAAGAGGGTGATCTCTTCGCTGGACGCATACGCTACCCGCTCGTTTCCTTCGGTCCCGAACCCGGCGGACTCGGCTATGCCTGCCGCGCCGAGGCCATCCGTTACGTTGTCGCCGGGCGCGGTCTCGACCAGGAGGCCTGCGCCGAAGCCGAAGAAATGATCGCCTATTGGGAAACGCGCGCCACCGCCGCCAGGACCCGCGCCGCGTATCCGCCGGCACTCGCAGCCGCGCTGCCCTCCGATGATTGGACGCGCGAGAGCGGCGCGGGATTCCCGCTTTATCGCATGGCCGGCACCGTGCTCGATTACCGCAAGCTTCTTCAACTCGGCCTTTCCGGACTCGACGCCGAAATCGCCTTGCGCGCGGCCGGCGCTTCGTCCGCTCAACGCGACTTTCTCGACGGCCTCCGCGCGGCCCTCGGCCTGGCAGCCGCATCGCTCCGACACTACGCCGCGCAGGCCCGCTCCCTTGCCGCCGATTGCGGCGACCCCTCCCATGTCGCCGGGTTGTCCACTATCGCCGCCGACTGTGACGCCGTCTCGCAACGCGCCCCCGCCACGTTCCGCGAAGCCCTCCAACTCGCCTGGATCTACGCCTTGCTCAGTGGCACTTGGAACTACGGACGCGTGGACGACTGGCTTGGCTCTTTCCTGGTGGCCGACCTTGATGCCGGTCGCCTTGACGAAGAGCAGGCGACCCAACTCCTGTGCGGCTGGTGGCGCCTCATGAAGGCCTACGACAACCAATTCAACAACCGCGTCTTTATCGGCGGGCGCGGGCGCGTGAATGAAGCCGTCGCCGACCGCTTTGCGATGCTTGCGATGGAGGCCACCCGCCGCACTCGCCTCAATCAGCCCCAGCTTTCGCTCCGTTTCCACGCGGACCAGAACCCCGCGCTCATGGCCCGCGCCCTCGATGTCATCGGCGAAGGCTGCACTTTTCCCATTCTCTACAACGATGACGTCAATATCCCGGCGGTTGCCCGCGCCTTTGGCGTCCCCGAGGATGAGGCGGTCCACTACACGCCGTATGGATGTGGTGAATACGTGCTCGCCAATCGCTCGGTCGGCACGCCCAACGGCGTGGTCAATCTCCTCAAGTGCCTCGAACTCGCCTTGCGCGACGGCCACGACCCGGTTGCCCGCCGCCAGGCCGGTCCCCGCACTGACGATTCCTCCTTCGCCTGTTTCGAAGAACTCTGGCGCGCCTACGCCGCCCAGTTGGAGCATCTCATTGCCGCCCTCGCCCGGCAGGAAAAAATCGCCTACGATGTCACCGGTCGCGAGGCGCCGTTTCTCTTTTTGAGCGTCCTTTACGACGACTGCATTGCTCGCGCCAAGCCCCTCTTCGCCGGCGGTGTCCGGCACCTCGGCGGCACCCTCGAAACCTACGGCAACATCAATACCGCCGATGCGCTTTTCGCCATCGAGCGTATCGTGTTTCAAGAACGTGCCGCCACGCTCTCGCAGCTCATTGCCGCGCTCGACGGCGATTTTAGCGGACCCGACGGCGAGGCCCTGCGCCAGCGACTCCTCGCCGTGCCTAAATACGGCAACGACGACGACGCAGCCGACGCCATGGCGCGCCGTGTTCACGATCATGTGTGCATCCTCACCCGGGAGCAGGCGGCGCGTGTGGGGCTCGACAGCTATCTCGTCGTCGTGATTAATAATTCCGCCAACACCCTCTTCGGCCACACCACCGCGGCCTCCGCCGATGGGCGCCGCCACGGCCAGCCACTCGCCAACGCCAACAATCCCGCGCCCGGCGCCGACCGCGGGGGGGTGACCGCATTCCTTAACTCCCTCGTCAAAATCGATCCGGGCCTGCACGCCGGCGCCGTGCAGAACATGAAGTTCTCCCGTGCGCTTTTCACTCGCCATCGCACCAAGCTGGAGGCGTTGCTCGCCGGTTACTGGGCGGCCGGCGGAGCGCAGGCGATGATCAGCGTCGTCTCCCGCGACGACCTTGAGTCCGCCCTGCGCGAACCGGAAAAGTGGGGGCACCTTCTCGTGCGTGTCGGCGGCTTCAGCGTCCGCTTCATCGATCTCCCGAGCGATATCCAACTCGAAGTCCTCGGTCGCACGCTCCATGAATGACATCACCGGCATCGTCTTCGACATTCAGCGCGGCGCCCTGCACGACGGCCCCGGCGTGCGCACGACGGTTTTCCTGAAAGGGTGTCCGCTGAGGTGCGCGTGGTGCCACAATCCCGAATCGCAGACCTTCGAACCCGAAACCGGTCGCAGCGGCAGGATCTACGGACGCGCCCTGACGGTTACCGAGGTCATGGCCGTGGTGCGGCGCGACGCGCGTTTCTACGCCGCGTCGGGAGGCGGGCTCACGATTTCCGGAGGCGAACCGACCGCACAATATGACTTTTGCTCCGCGCTGCTCGCCGCCGCCCACGGCGAAGGCATCCACACCTGCCTCGACACCTGCGGCGCGCTCGACTGGCCGCGCCTCGACGCATTGTGCGCGCACGTCGATGTATTTCTCTACGATTACAAGGCCACCGCGGCCGGCACGCACCGCGCGCTCACCGGCATCGAGCCCGGCCTCCCGCATGCCAATCTCCGTCGTTTACTTGCCGCCGGGGCGACCGTGCGGCTGCGCTGTCCGTTGATTCCGGACGCCAACGCCGCCCCGGATCACCTCGACGCCATTGCTGCGCTCGGTCGCGATTATCCTGCGATGGCGATCGACCTTATGCCTTATCACGAAATCGGCGCGGGCAAATACGATGACCTCGGACGTCCGCGTCCGGCGCTCGAGACCCGTGTGCCCGCCGCGGGTGAAACCGCGGCGTGGCTCGACACGCTCCACTCTGCCGGTGCTGCGCAGGCCGCCCTGGGTTAGGCGAAGACTTCCTTGATGGCGCGCAGGCTGGTGCGCAGCTCGGTGCCGAGGTGCGGGTCGCTGTAGTCGCGACCGATCTTGGGTCCCATGATTTCGAGGTAGCCGACGACGTCGTCAACGGGCCACTGATCGGCGTGCCGGTCGCAAAGGGTTTTGAACGCGACGAGATCGACGATGCCCTTTTGCTTTTCCTCGGGGTTGAATCCGAAGGTGGAGCCGTAGATGGCGTCGGTATTTTTAAAGTGGAATTCGTTCATCATCGGGATGCCGGCGATGAAGAGTTCGGTATTGGAATGGATGATCTGTTTGTTGATGTCGGCCAGACCGTGGCTGATGTCGCCGCAAAGGTAGGTGGGGACGGTGGTGGCGGGGTTGGCGGCGTGATCGGTGCGCATCTCGCCGATATAGTGGCGCATTTCTTCGGGCGTGGTGGGTGGTTCGGCGAGGCAGGACATGGGCTCCATGGTGAGCCCCTTGAGTCCAAACCGGTGGGCACGACGGGAGAGTTCTTTGAGATTGCGAAGATAGGTGGCGGTGCCGGCGGCTTTCTGTGCGGGCGGTTGATCGCGATAGACGGCACCGGGGTTGGAGCCGACGTAGTCCGCGCCGACAAGGACACCGACTTCGAGGAGACGCTCGAAGCCTTTGCGGGCGGCGCGCTCCATGCGGACATCGCCGACGAAGAAGCCGCCGAGTTCGCGGTGGGCGGTGAAGACGGATTTGATTCGTAGGCCGCGCGATTCGGCCTCGCGGCGAAGCTCGGTGAAGTAGGTGTCGTCGAGGGCGTAGAGTTCGTAGAAGGAGCCTAGCTGGATATTTGGGATGCCTTCCTCAGCGAGGAGATCAAAGAGCCAGGGAAAGCTGTAGCGGGTTTCGATGCAGTCGGTCTTGAGGCCTAGTTGGATGTTCATGAACGGGTCGCGGGGGATCAGCCGCAGAGGTCGGGGGTGACTTTGAAGATGACTTTGTGGTGCCAGGCTTGGCGTTTGTGGATGCTGGCCAGGATGGCGGGGCCCTCCTCGAGGGCCGGGGTGTCGCTGATCATCGGGGCGATTTGCAGACCGCGATCCATGAACTTGAGCACGTTGCTCCAGTCGTCGGTGCCGAGGGGAACGACCTTGCTGTTCCAGGTGCCGTGGATGGTGAGTTCGCGGCGCAGGATGGAGGAGAAGTCTTTTTCGCCGATGTGGAACTCACCGTGTATGTTACCCATGAATACAACCTCGCCGAAGGCGGCGGCAACCTGGGTGGCTTGAAGGAAAGTGAGGGGCAGGCCGCAGGCCTCGACCACGCGTTGCACACCCTCGCCACCGGTGGCGTCGAGGATCTGACGGACGGCGTCGCCGCCGGTTTTTGGGTTGATCGGGATGCAGCCGAGGGCGGCGACGAGGTCGAGTTTGCGCGGGTCGACATCGACGACAAAGACGCGGGCGCAGCCGGAGAGGTTGAGCCACTGGGCGACGAGGTTGCCGATGGGGCCGGCGCCGAAGACGGCGGCATCGTCGCCGGCCTGCACGCGCATCTTGCGGACGCCGTGGAGGGCGACGGCGGCAGGCTCGGTGCAGGCGGCGTGGAGGAGGGGAACGTGGTCGGGGACGGGGAACAGGTTGCGCTCGGGGACGATCACGAACTCGCCCATGCCGCCGTCGCGGCGGGAACCGAAGTAGTCGTAATTTTTGGTCTGCGCGTAGTCGCCTGTGTCGAAGGGTTTTTCTCCGGGTTTGGGAATGAGGGGGAAGATGGCGACGCGGTCGCCTTTTTTGCGGGTGACGCCGTCCGTCTCCACGACACCTGAGAATTCGTGGCCGAGGACGAGCGGGTAATGGTAGGCGCCGCCTTCGAAGGCGCGAGGGATGTCGCTGCCGCAGACGCCGCAGGCGGCGACGCGGACGAGAACGCAGTTTTCGACGCCGAGGCCGGCGGCGGGGGCGGGAGGGACGGGGCGGTCGGAGTGATAGACGAGCCGACCGTTGGCTTCGAGGACGAGGGCGCGCATGGTGTTCAGTCCCAGTTAATGATGACCTTGAGGCTGTCGGAGTCGGCGGCGCGCTTGATGGCCTCGGGTATCTGCGTGTGGTGGAAACGCTCGCTGGCATTGGTCATGAATCCGATCTTGGGGAGCTTGCCCCCGGTGAGCAGGCGGTGGGCGAGGCCGATGCCGTGCATCGAGCTGCCGTGGGTGGCCTGGTAGCACTGGAGCTTGTAGTGAATGTCGTTGTTGAGATCGACCTCGTGGGCGATGCGAGGCTTGCCACCCGCGCCTTTCACGCCGGCGTGGGCGTCGAGCACGGTGCCGTAGCCGAGGAGCTTGACGGAGAGTTCGTAGCCCTCGCGGGCGGGGACGTTCATCATGACGAAGTGCGGCTCGTTGAACGGGCGGCAGGCGGCGAAGACGTTGGCGACGACGTTTTCGTCCCAGCGCACGCCGATGACGCGGTCGTCGCCGAAATCACGCAGCACGCGCTCGAGGCGTTCGGCACCACGGTTGACAAGGATGATCTTGCGGGCGCCCATGGCTTGGGCGCATTGTAGGGCGTAGGTGGATTGGGTGGCAGGCGTGGTCGGGGTCGAAGCCGGCGGGGAATTTCACGATGGGGCCGAGATCGACGAACCACTTGGGCAGGAGGGCATGGGAGCGGGCGAAGCCGAGAAACTCGTGTCCGGTGGCCTGGGTGCGGGGGCAACTGGTCCAATCGCCGGTGCCGTGATCGCCGCAGTAGATGCAGTCGCGGTCGCCGCAGGGAATGTCACAGCCGAGGCCGACGAGATCACCGGGGGAGAACTTGGTGACGCCCTCGCCGACGGCTTCGACGGTGGCGCTGACCTCGTGGAGGATGACGGCGGGCCAGGCTTTGATGCGGGGCAGTCCGACCTTGTGGATGACCACGTCGGACTGGCAGACGGACGTGCGGCGGGTGCGAAGGAGAATCTCTCCGGGGCCGGGGGTGG
>JAQSWS010000167.1 GCA_029266495.1 Rariglobus sp.
GCTCGCCGCGCTCAAAAACCCGCGCCACCCCTACCGTCACGCGTTGGAGCGCGGCGACGGTATCGCCAACCCCGGTGTGGGTGCGGTTGAGGTGTTGACCATCGAGGAAGCGCTGCGCGTCACCCCCGCCACGCTCGACGGAGCGACGGTCGTGATCGTCGCCACCATCCAAGGCTTCCGGGTCGATGACACCACCGGCCGAAAAGTTTACGACCCGCTCAACGGCCAGCTCGACGAGCATTTCCGCACCGTGCCTCCCGACCGGGTGGCCGACCTCGAAAAAGGCCCCGACGGCAAGCCCGCCCGCTCGCTGGAAAACGTGCTCCGCCTGCGCCGTCCCATCGTCATCGTGGACGAGGCGCACAACGTGCGCACGCCGCTCTCCTTCGCGACGCTCGGCAAGCTCCAGCCCTCCTGCATCCTTGAGTTCACCGCCACGCCCGACCGTGAGAAAGCCCCGTCCAACGTGCTGCACCGCGTGTCGGCGGCGGAGTTGAAGGCGGCGGCGATGATCAAGCTGCCCATTCGCGTCGTCACCCGTCCGTCCGGCGAGTGGGCACGGCTCCTCTCCGACGCGCTCACCGTGCGCGCCGACCTCGAAAAAATCGCCGCCCGCGAAGCGCAGACCACCCGCGAATACCTGCGCCCGATCACGCTCATCCAGGCACGCGATGTCGATCACACGCTCGAACTGCGCAAGCACCTCGAAACCGAGCATGGTATCGCACCGGGCGAGATCAAAATCTGCACCGGCAAGCTCGATGAATTGAAAGACGTGCGCGACATCGCCGCGCCCAATTGCCCGGTGCGCTACATTCTCACCGTGCAAAAACTCCGCGAGGGCTGGGACTGCCCCTTCGCCTATGTGTTGTGCAGCTTGCAGGAAACCCGCTCGGCCACCGCCATCGAGCAGATCGTCGGTCGCGTGCTGCGCCTGCCCGGCGCGACCTTCAAGAACGAGCCCGCGCTTAACGAAGCCTACGTCTTTTCGGTGTCGCCGACTCTCGCCGAGGTGTTGGGCGAGTTGAAGGGCGCGTTGGAATTGAACGGTTTCACCGGCGCCGAGGCTGAAAATATCGTCATCCCGGCAGGAGACAGCGGCACGCTCCCTCTGGCGGTCGCCCCGGTTGTGGTCGCTGTGCATCCCGATGATTTCGACGCGACGCTCGTCGCCACGCACGCGCCCGCGCTCATGGGCAAGGTAGCGTTCGACGTGAAAGCGGGCACGCTCACCGTGCAGTCATCGCTCACGGAGACCGAACGCGCTTGGGCGCTCTCCTGCGTGAAGCCCGCCGCGATCCAGTCGCAGGTCAACGCGGCCGCCAACACGGTCGCGGAAGCCGCGGCCGCGTGGGGTGGCGGCGGACGTCTCACCAAGGACGACATCGCGGTGCGGGAGAAGTTGAACTTCATCGTGCCCCTTCTGGCCATCCGCCAAGGCGACTTGCTGGAGCCGTTTGAAGCGACCCACCTTCTGGAGCGTCCATGGAAACTCAGCGAACGCGACGCCTCGTTGCCCGAAGCTCTCTACCCCACCAAACGCACGGCGGGCGAACTCGGCCTGGTGGACGTGGAAAAAGACACCGGTCGCGTGCGCACGGAAAAAACCGACTCCGTCCAGGAAGACAGCGTGGATTTCGTCGGCACGCTCCACCAGCAAGTACTCACCTTGAGCGGCGGCAGCGACTGGAGCCTCGACCGGTTGATCGTCTGGCTCGACCGCAATCTTTTCCGCGATCCTGAGGAGCGTCGTGAAATCATCGGCACGGAATCGGCGTTGTTTCTTCGCAAAGCCATCAACGGCTTGATGACGACGCGCGGCATAGCGGATGTCGGCCCTCTCGTGCTGGATCGTCACCGTTTGGCAGAAGCCCTCGCTCAACGCATCCGCGAACATCGTGAAGCCGAACGCGCGGCGGCGTTCCAAACCCTGCTCCTCCCCGACTCCGAACTCACCGTCAGTCCTGAAGTTGTCATCGACCTGGGTCGCACGCGTTACGAGCCGAGTTGGACTTATGACGGCGGGCACAAATTCAAAAAGCACTTCTACGCCCCCGGTCCGGGGGAACTCCACAACACCGGCGAAGAGTTTGAGTGCGCCGTGTATCTTGACGGCCTGCCGGAAGTGAAATCGTGGGTCCGCAACCTGAGCAAAAAGGGACCGTTCTGGCTGCGCCGCGCGACACAGAATTTCTATCCGGATTTTGTGTGCCTCCTGAACGACGGCCGCGTGCTGGTTGTGGAATACAAAGGCGCGCATCTGGCCACCGGGGATGAAGCCAAAGAAAAAGCCTCCATCGGCGCGGTCTGGGAGGCGCGCAGCGGCGGACGCTGCCTGTTCGTGATGCCCAATGGCAAAGATTTGGCCGCCATCGCCATGGCGATAGCCAAGCCGGCTCCAGTCGGACCGCGATTGGCGGAGTTCGACTGCGTGCGGCTACTGGTGCCGGTCAGCGAAGACGGCGAGACGGTGGCTGCTGGTGCCGAGGGAGCCATCGTCAGTGTTTACAACGGGGGCGAAGCCTATGCCGTCGAGTTTGTCGCCGGGCGGAAAACCCCCGCGGTGATCACGGTGTATGCGGTGCAATTGGAGCGGTCTGGCGAATGAGCGGACCCTTGCCCAACGCCTCCGAAGCCTGGATCGAGGAGGCCAAAATCCTCGGTTATCTATTGTGCCACGAGCATCCGGTGGGCGGCCCCAAGGCGAAGTTTTTCCTCGGTCGCGGATTCAACAAAGCTGATTGGGAGGGCATGGCCGATGCGCTGCGGCATCACGCTCGAAACAATCCCGTGGTGCGGAGAGTAACCTTTCCCTTCGGAACAAAATACACCCTCGATTGCCACCTACCGACCCCCGACAAAAGCAATCCCTGCATCCGCACAGTCTGGGAAGTCCGTCCAGATGATGAGCGCCCGCGGTTGATAACAGCGCACCCGTTGAGTGGATGACGCGGGGTTGAAGCAGAGTGCAGCTCCCCTCGCGGTGCGGTGAGCCCGACCTCTGGGGAAACCGGCCCCGCCTTCGGGGAGGAGCGCCCCACCCTTGGGGGGATGCATCCCACCTCTCGGGAAACGCGTCCGACCCTTGGAGAGATGCATCCCACCTTTGGGGGAGCACACCCGACCATTGGGGAGATGAGTCAAACCACCGGGGAGGTGTGTCACGGGATAAGGGGAACCTCGTCCCCCCAGCGGGGAAATGCATCCCACCCGAGGGGGAGC
>JAQSWS010000116.1 GCA_029266495.1 Rariglobus sp.
CCCGACTTCATGAGCGGCCCCGGTTTCAGCCAAGACCTCCGCCAGCGTCAGAACCAGTCGCTGGTCCTCGCGCCGCAGCTCCGGCATTCCCTTAAAATCCTCCAGGTCGCCGCACTCGACCTGCGCTCCGTCATCCAGGAGGAGTTGCAAAGCAACCCCACCCTCGAAGAGCTGCCCATGGAAGGGGTCAGCCTCGACAAGGAACAGCAGGACAGCGCCTCCGAAAACAACGAGAGCGGCGAGGGTGCGGACAACCGCGAGGAGATGGATTTCTCCAAGGAATACGACATCCTCACCAAGCTCGACGACGACTGGAAGGACTACATGTCCCAGGCCGGCGGCGCCCAGCCCTACACCGCCGAGGATGCCGAGCGCCGCCAGCATTTCTTCGACTCGCTCGTCACCGAAACCTCCCTCCAGGAGCACCTGATGCGTCAGGCCGAGCTCGCCGACACCCCTGACAACGTGCTCAAGGCGTTGAGCTACCTCGTCGGCAGCCTCGATGATCGCGGTTTCCTCACCCAAACCCCCTCCGACGTCGCCTTGCAGGCCGGACTGCCGCTCGACTGCGTGCAGGAAGCCGCCCGCCAGCTCAAAACCTTCGAGCCCTCCGGCATCGGCGCTTCCAGCCTGGCGGAATGCCTCCTCCTCCAGCTCACCAACAAAGGCCGGTCCGACGGCTTGGCCGCCCGCATTATCCGCGAACACTTCGCCCTCCTCACCCGCCGCCGCATCCCCGAGATCGCCCGCAAGCTCGGGGTTCACACCGACGATGTCCAGGAGGCCATCGAAGAAATCGGCGCACTCGACCCCGCCCCCGGCCGCCGCTTCGCCGACGATAGCAATCGCGTGGTCGTTCCCGATGTGACCGTGGAAAAAGACGGCGATGAGTGGAAGATCCACCTCAACAACGACTACATTCCGCGTCTCCGCATCTCGAATACCTACAAGGACCTCATCGCCAAGGGCACCCTTTCCAAACAGGAGCGCGACTACCTCCGCGAACGCATCCGTTCCGGCAAGTTCCTCATCAATTCGATCGACCAGCGCCAGCAGACCATCGAGCGCATCACCCGCGAGATCATCAAGGTCCAGCTCGAGTTCTTCGAGCACGGCGTCTCCAAGCTCCGCCCCCTCACCATGACGCAGATCGCCGACGTCGTCGGCGTGCACGAAACGACTGTCAGCCGCGCCATCGCCAACAAATACATCAAGACCCCCCACGGCGTCTTCGACTTCAAATTTTTCTTCACCCCCGGCTACCAGTCCGACAGCGGCGCCTCGGTGTCCAACACCAGCGTCAAGGACATGATCAACGACCTCATCGCCGGCGAAGATCGCAGCCAGCCCCTCAGCGACCAGGAGATCGTCGTGAAGCTTCAGGAAAAAGGCATCAACATCGCCCGCCGCACCGTCGCCAAATACCGCGAGGAACTCGGCCTGCTCCCGAGCAACCTCCGCCGCGAATACCTCTGATCCCGCCCCTGTGAACGCCTCCTGGGACACCCTCAAGCTCCTCTCCGACCCCACGCGCCTGCGTCTGCTCGCCCTCCTGCTTCGCGAGGAGCTGTCCGTCGCCGAACTCCAGGAAATCCTCGGGATGGCCCAGTCGCGCATCTCGTCGCAACTCGCCCTCCTCCGCCAGGCCGATGTCGTCCTCGACCGCCGTGACGGCAAAAAAGCCTTCTACTCCCTCCGTCCGACGCTCGACGCCAAAACCCTCGCACTCCTTCACGCCGCCTGCGACTCCGTGTCGACCTTGCCCGAACTCGTCGAAGACCGCGCCAATCTCGACCGCATCCTCAAAAAACGCCGCGATCACCAGGAGCAGTATTTCAACCTCATCGCCGGCAAGCTCGGGAAACACCACTGCCCCGGCCGCTCGTGGGAAGCGATCGGCCACCTCGCCCTGCGCCTCACCCCGCACATCGTCATCGCCGATCTCGGCGCCGGCGAAGGCCTCCTTTCACAACTCCTCGCCCGCCGCGCAAGCAAGGTCTGGTGCATCGACAACTCCCCTCGCATGGTCGAGGTCGGCACCGAACTCGCCGACAAAAACGGCCTCGCCAACCTCACCTACAAGCTGGGCGACATCGAGCAGGTTCCCCTGCCCGACAAATCCGTCGACCTCGCGATCCTCAGCCAGGCCCTCCACCACGCCCGGCACCCCGAGGCAGCCGTGAAGGAGGCCCACCGCATTCTCAAGCCCGGCGGACAGGTGCTCGTTCTCGATTTGAAGGAGCACACCTTCGAAAAAGCCCACGAACTTTACGCCGATGTCTGGCTCGGCTTTAAAGAAAGCGCCCTCCACGGCTTCCTGAAAAAAGCCGGCTTCCAGCAAGTCGAAGTGACCACCGTCGCCCGCGAGGAAAACGAACCCTGGTTCGAAACCCTCCTCGCCAGCGGAACGAAACCCGCCCGCGGCTAGCCGGGTGTTCCGCCACAGCCCCGACTTGCGGCGGCCATCCCCGCCCATCAAGCTCACGTCGCGTGCCTCGTAACGATCCCATCCAGTCGATCACCCGGAGCATCCGCATCCTGTTCGCGGTCGCCGGCGCGGAGGATGGACGAAGCCTGGAGCAAATCGCCCGGCTCGCCGGCCTGAAATCCGCGACCGCCTACCGGATGATTCGCACGCTGGAGCAGGAGGGCATGCTTGCCCGCACGGTTTCCCCGCTGCGCTTTGTCCTCGGTTCGGGTGTGGCCGAACTCAAGCAGCTCGACGATGAACGCCACCTCCTCACCGTGGCCAGCCGCGTGCTCATTCGCACGCAGGCCCGCCTGCCGCAGGGCAACTTCAACCTCGTCGAGCGCATCGGCATCGAATCCTGCGAACGCATCGCCGTGAATTCCACCCGCCCGGGTGTCGCCATCATCCGGCGCACCTCGCTCCACGATCCCTACGCAAAGGTCAGTTCCCTGCTGTTCCTGGCCTACGCCGACCCGCTCGAACAACAGGCGTTTTTCAAGCAGCATCCGTTTGAAAGGGACGGAATCGCCTTCTGGGAAAACTCAACCCGGCTGCACGGATTCCTCAGTGACATATCTCGCGACGGATGCTTCCGCCCGCGCCAAGCAGTCCCTCATCAAGCACTGCAGGCAGGCCGCCAGGGAAATCAGCGGCCTGCTTTGACCGGCGGTTTTTCAACCCTTGCGACCGCGACGGCGAAGCGTCAGCGCCCCGGCCATCCCGGCCGCGCCCGCAAACAAGGCATAGGAGGACGGCTCGGGAATGGCCGCCGCCGTGTAGGTGACCAAAACGTTATCGATGGTGAGTGAGTTGCTGTTGTTGGTGATGGCCCAGATATCCACCATGTTAAAGGTGGTGGCGGTCACCGTCGTAAAGCTCCCGCTAAACGTGGTCCCGGCGTAGCCCACCGAATAGTCATAACCCGAGACGGTCCGCGTCAGGGAAAGACTCGCATTGATGGGCGTCGTGACAAACGTGGACACCGTCGTGTTGGCGGTTGCACCGGCAATGGCGACATTGGCGGCGGTGGAAATGGGCGTGGTGTCCTCGGTCGTGTTGGTCGACCTGGAATAGATCTGGACCGGATTATTGGCTGTGGTGCGCGGTCCGAATACCGAATAACCGGTGGTATTTTGGTAGAGGGTGTTCACATTGGCGGTAAGCAGATCCGAGCTCTGTTGGGAGCCCCCCATGTTGAACAATCCCCAACGAACATTCGTCGCCCCCTGGGTGTAATTCGTCTCGTTCGACGTGAACGTGAATGAAAACGCCAGCGTATCACCCACCCCGAGCGTGGTGTTATTAAAATAGGCGATGGCGTGAGGATGGGCGGGCGCCCCTGCCGCGGCGGTTGTTCTCAGGGCATTCGCCGTGACCGTCGTGGTGGCCGTGTTGGTCGTGATCATATGCCACTGCGCGTCATTCACGTCGGCCCCATTCGTGCGGCCTCCGTCGGAGAAGGTATCGTCGATCAGTGTAACTTGGGCGTGGGCGGCGACTGCGACCAGTGCACCCGTAAGGAGGACGGCAGGGAATAGGAGTTTCATGGAGTGGAGGGGTGATTTTGCGGTCATCGTGAATCGATGCCTCGTGATGCCTGCCACTCTTCTCGCCCGCGTGACCCCGGCTCAACGCCCGGCATGCCCTTCCGGCATTTTCTATTGATCAATGATCAAAAAATTTAAGGTGGACGCACCAAGCCTGTAATTCCGTTTCGTGAGTCCCTGGCGTCCGAACCCGCCGCCGGCGGCCCGGCCCCGCGATCAAACCGCCGCCGTATTATGCAATTTCGGCAGCACATCCGGCAGCAAGCCACCGTGCTCCGAAAGGTATTTGTCGATCGGACGGGCGAGCGAGGCACCGGCGTGCCAGTATTCGTCGACCAGCCACGACCGCGGACGGTTCGGCAGGCCGAGCTCGCCACCTTCAAGCAGCAACGAAAGCATCTCCACCGCCGCACGACCCAGGCCTGGATAGTCGCGAATCAAGCCCGACAACGAATCGTCGATCGTGTTGACGCAAAACAAGGAGATGTCCGCCGGCCACTTCAGTTTCATCGCGCGCAACCAGCCGCAGATTTCAGGCGCATGATGGATGAACAACACATCCGGCTGGTATTTATTGAACCACTTTCGGAACGTCGCCTCCGTCCAAGGCCCCGTTGCCGCCAGCACCGGGATACGCGCACGCTCAGGCTGCCGGAGCTGCGAAACCAGATAAGCCGCATAATAGGTTCCCCGCTGGTGCTGGTTCTGCTTCGGCTCGATTGCCATGCCGATCCGGCGGTAACCGGCCTTCTTCAAGAGATGCAGCGCTTCGATGACCTTGTGGTAGTCGGACGTCTCCACGTGATGCAGATTCCGCGGATGCCACAGCGTCCGCCCGATCTCGACGGCCGCACAATCGGCCCAGTTCAAATGCAGGCGGGGCTGCAAATGCTCCAGGCGCGGAATGAGGATGATTCCGCGAATTCCCCGCGCCTTCAAAATGCGCCCGAGCCTCCGGTGATCCGCCGGCTTTCCTGATACGACGAACGACTCGAGTTTATAGCCCATCCCCGTCGCACAACGGCTCGCCGCCTCATGCATGGCCTTTTGGTAGGCGGGCCCCGTTTCCGTCGGATACTCCAGGATCAACGCGATGGTCTCGCGATACCGCGACGCCGGCGACTGCCTCGCCAGCGAGAGCGCCTTGGAAAACAAAGGATTGATCGTATACCCGGCCTTTTTCACGACGGCCAGAATCTTGGCCCGGGTCTCCGGCGCGATACGACCGGTGCCTCGCATTGCGAGCGATACAGCCGACGGACTCACTCCTGCCAGCCGAGCAATTTCCCGTATGGATGCCATTTCTTGCCACGCAAAGAGATGCTCAAGTGTTTAGCAAGCCAATGGTTGTTCCAAGAACACGCCACTCCAAGTTCCAAGGCATGCACGCCACCCCCGGGCATATCGCCGTCGAAGACACGCCTGCACCCGTCGCGTTCGCGTCGGTCAGCTCCCCGCCTGTTCATCGTAATCCTCTTTCCATGCACCTGATCCGTGTCATTCCGCTGCTCCTGTTTCCCTGCGTCCTTCACGCGCTGACACCCCCGGCCCTGCCTTACCGCGTCGACCGCTACGGCCAGAGCGCAACCAAATCCTACCCGGGCAAAGTGACCAGTGATGACGAACTCCGCGCCGACGCCGGCCTGCCCCTCGCGCCCTTGGCGAAATCCCCCGCGCTTGACGCCTTCGGTGGTCTCGCGGGCAGCGGGGAAAAATTCGGCCTGAAAAAAACCGGCTTCTTCCACGTCGGCAGTGCGGCGGGCCGCCAGGTGCTGGTCACACCGGAAGGCAATCTGTTCTTTCAACTGGGCGTCTGCGGCATCGCCAGCACGGACGACTACACCTTGGTGAAAGGTCGCGAAGAGATCTACGAATGGCTGCCGCCCGCCGGCGAAGGTGAATTCGCCTCCGCGTGGCGCCCCGGCTCCACCGGTATCTTTTCCTTCTACATCGCCAACTGGATCCGCAAATACCAGCGGCCTTTCACCTTCGACGAATGGTCGGGCCAGGCCGTCGACCGCCTGCGTGCATGGGGATTTAACAGCGCCGGCGCTTTTTCCGTTCAATCGACCGCCATGCGCAAGCGCGGCTTCCCCTACGTCGCCATGGCCACACCGAACCTCGGCATGGGACTCAAAATGCTTCCCGGCCGGATCGGCACCACCGAGGTCATGGACCCGTTTGCCCCCGGCAATGCCGAAACCCTCGCCGCCGCCTACACCAGCCGCCACGCCGGCAAAACATCCGCCGATCCCGCCCTCATCGGCTACTTCCTCGGCAACGAACAACACTTCGAACATATCCCGAAGCTCGTCCCCGCCTTCGGAGCCTCCGTCCCCGCCAAGCTCCGACTGGTCCAGCTCCTCCGCGACAAATACCAGTCGGTCGAACGATTCAACGCCGCCTGGAAGCCCGCCGCACCCTTTTCAACGTTCGACGCACTGGCCGCCGCACCCCTGATGGTCTCCACCGACGAGGCTGCCGCCGACGTGCGCGCCTACTTCGAGCTCTTCCTCGAAACATATTACGAAATGGTTTCGTCCGCTCTTCGCCGCGCCGATCCCAACCATCTCCTCATCGGCAGCCGTCTCACGCCGGGCACCTCCAGCAATCAGACCGTCGTCCGCATCAGTGGCAAATACACCGATGTCGTCAGCATCAACTACTACACCTTCGGCATCGAAAAGGAGTTCCTCGAACGCGTCCACACCTGGAGCGGCGGCAGACCCCTCCTCCTCAGCGAATGGTATTATGCCACCACCGAGCAGGGCCTCAACGCCCCGAACGAGGTCGCCAGTGACCGCGAGCGCGGCATGGCCTATCGCAACTACATCGAACAATCCGCCGCGCTTCCCTTCGTCGTCGGTTCGCAATGGTTCATCTACACCGACCAGTCGATCACCGGCCGTTTCTTCGAGGGCTTCACTGGCGAGGGTTACAACACCGGCCTCGTCAACGTCGTCGACCGGCCCTACCCCGAACTCGTCCGCCAGGCGGCGGAAACCCACGCGCGCATTTTTGACGTGATGCTGGGCACCGTCCCTCCGTTCAAACACGAGGATCCCCGCTTCACCGGCGTCCGCACCGACACCCGCAAGGCCCTGACCATTCCGCGCGCCCTGCCCGGCCTTCGCATCGATGGCACCACCAGCAACTGGCCGGGCCGCCCCGCCGAACCGCTGACCAGCCAAGGCCACGCCCTCGGCGCGATCAACCCCGCCTTCCGCGGAGACTTCCGTCTCTGCTGGGATGACGAACGCCTCTACGTCTTCGTTCAGGTCAAGGACGCCACGCCCTTGCTCAACTCCAAGGCACCTCCCTTGCTTTGGGCCGCCGACGGAGCCGAGATTTTCATCGGCGCACGCGAGATCGACAAACCCGGCACCATGCTTTTCAGCGACCGCCAGATTCTCCTCGGCGCCGGCACCCCGGGCAAAATCCACATCGTCGACCACCCCGCGGACGGCCCCCGGTGCGAGGTCATCGCGATCAAGGATATCGATGGCGAAGGCTACGTGCTCTCCGCCGGCATTCCCTGGTCCGTGCTCGGCATCGACCCCGCGACAACTCGCGAACTCATTTTCGACATTGCCCTCAACAACAGCGACGACGGCGCTCAACGCCATCAACAGATCGTCTGGAACGGCACCTCCCAAAATTCCGGCGACCGCCGCTTCTGGGGACGCGCCCATCTCACCAACAACTAAAACTCACTCCATGCATTTCTCCTCCCTCCGCTCGCTCTCCCTGGCCGTCGCATTGGTCGCCAGCCTCCCCACCGTCCGCGCCGCCGACGGCCCCACCCCGTTCCCTTCCGACAAGGACGAAGCCGCCTGGGCCGGCCAGGGCCCCATCCGCGTTCATCCTTGGATGAAGGACAATCGTGCCTGGTTCTGGACCCAGCGCGCCAAGGACCAAGGCGCCGTGGTCTTCGTCGGTTCCTCCATGATCGGTAACTGGAAAACCCTTTCCTCCGCCTTCCCCGGCTTGAAGGTCGCCAACCGCGGCATCGGCGGCGAAGTCAGTCGCGGCCTGCTGTTCCGGCTCAAGGAAGACGTGACCGATCTCAACCCGCGCGCCGTGGTCATGTGCACCGGCTCCAACGATCTCAGCGCCCACGGCGCCCCCGCGGGCATTGCCGCCAACATCGGTGCCATCATCGACCAGCTTCGCGCCCACAATCCGTCGCTGCCGGTCATCCTCTGCCAGATCCCCCCGCGCGACGATCCCAAGGCCCCCCTCAAACCGGGCGCCCGCGAGGATCTCAATCGACGCATCGTGGCCCTCGGCGCGGAAAAGAAAGTCACCGTGGTCGACCTTTCACCCCTGTTTGCCACCGCCGACGGCAGCCTGATCCCGGAATACTACGCGAAGGACCGCATCCATTTTACCGCGGCCGGCTACGAAAAACTCGGCGCGGCCATCCGTCCCGAACTCGAGAAACTGGGCATCCGTTAACCCGCTCCATCCGCGGCGGCAGGCGCCTGCGTCACCGCCGCCAGCACCCGTGGCCAGATGTAACTGAACGCCCGGGTAAACTCGCGCGGGCGCTCCGTTAGCCCCTTCGTGACCTCCTCCACGCTGAACCACTCGCCGCGCTCGATCTCCGCCGGATGCAGCACGAACGGTCCGTCGCTTTTCAGTCGATAGACCCACACGAACTCCCACCCCGTCTCCACGCACGCCGCCAGCTTGAACAACGGCACCAGCCCATGGCCGGCGGTCACCGCCAGCCCGATCTCTTCCGCCAGTTCCCGCACCACGGCGGCATCGTAACCCTCGCCGGTGTCCAGGTGGCCCGAGCACGACGAATCCCAGCGGCCCGGCGCCGTGTCCTTGAGCATCGAGCGTTTTTGCAAAAACACCCGGCCATCGCCTCCAAAGGCCAGCGCATGCACCGCCCGGTGCCGCAGCCGCTGCCGGTGCACGTCCTTGCGCATGGCCTGCCCCGTCACCTCGTCGCGGTCGTTCACCACGTCAAAGATCTCGTCGTCACGCTGGGCAATTGGAATCAGGTCCATGTTTTTATTGTCGCTTCGCAGGGGGCGGACTCTTTCGTCTGTCAAAACCGACTCAAGTTCCCATGCCAAAAATCGACGTCAACAAGGTAGCCGAAATTCTCAAGCGTAACGAGGTCGAGCCCGCGCTCCTCCGCCAGATCGTCGAGGAGATGAACCTGCTCGTGCAACCCGAGGTCGACGAGGAAAAACCCCCGACGCAAAAGAAACAGTTTGCAATTCTCATCTCCGACCCGGAAGGCCGCCTCCCCGAAGGCAACGACTTCGTCGGCTGGATCCTGCAGATCCCCGAAAACGAAAGCGTCATGACCACGGTCGAACGCATCTGCAAGGGAGCCTACGAATTCAACACCACCAAGAAAGGGCGCCTGATGCCTGCCAAGACCATTGGCGAAGCCCTGGAGCACATCCCCGCCAAGCATTTCAAAGAGGCCGGCGTCTTCGTAAAGACCAAGACTCCCGTCCTCATGCTCAAGACCGACAACGAAATCCCGACCGAGGCGACCGACAAGGACACCCGCCGCGGCAAGGTCCGTTAAGGTCACGGGCCGGCAAGCGCTCCGGGCCGCCCGCTCCGGCTCATCTCACGCCGTATTCCCACGGCTCAAAGCCACGCGCGCGCAACGCCTCCGCCAGCGCCTTCAAATCCAGCTTCGCCCCCGGTTTCACTTCGTTTCCCGCGAACCATCCCTGGTTCATCTCCAGCGCAAATTTGAGTTCCGCACTTCGCGAACGCACGGCGGACTCATCGTAAGGGTGCAGGGGATAAATCTCCTTCAACACCCCGTCCGCCGTGAAAAAACCAATGTCCAGCGGCGTCGGGGTGTTGCGCATCCAGAAACTCATCTGCTGCGTGCCCGGATAAACAAAGAGCATGCCTTCGTCCGGCCTGAGATCACGCCGCTCCATCAGCCCGCGTTCCATTTCGCGAGACCTCACCGCCAGTTGCATTTTCACCGGCCTGTCTCCCACCGTAATCACAAAAAAATCAGCGATCGTCTTCGGAGCCGCCTGCTCGCGCGGCGCGTCACCCCGCCCGCAACCGGTCACCAGCGTGAGCGCCAGCAACAGCGTCACCAGGCGCAGCAGGGAGGAAACCGGATTTGCGTTTTTCACGGAGGATGTGACTGATCGTTCCTCAACCCAAACACAACTTCATCGTGGCCCGCTCCGCCCCCTCCCCCCTTCTTTACGCCGACACCGCCCGCAGCGCCGACATGTTGTATTTCGGCCGCTTCAGCGTCCCCGACCCGTTCATCGCCTTCGGCGTCCGCGGGAAAAAAATCGCCGTCCTCAACGCCCTTGAATTTGGACGCGCCCAGAAATCATCCGGTTTCGACATCGTCCTCCCCCTCGAGCCGTGGCTCGGGAAAGCTCGTGCCCGCAATGCCAAGGCCGGTGCCGCGGAGGTCATCGCCCTCCTCGCGAAACACTACAAGCTTCGCACGTTCGAGGTCTCCTCGGACTTCCCCCTCGCACTCGCCGACAAACTCCGCGCCCTCGGCGTGAAACTCACGCCCGTTCCCGCGCTCTTCCCGGAACGCGAAATCAAAACCGCCGCCGAAGCCAGGTCCCTCCGTGAAGGCAACCGCTGCAGCGCCCTCGGCATCGCCGCCGCCGAAAACCTGCTTCGAAAAAGCAAAATCAAAGCCGGCAGACTCGTCCTCGACGGCAGCCCCCTCACCTCCGAACGCCTCAAGACCGCCATCGAAATCGCCTGCCTCGAGGCCGGTGCGCTCTCCATCGACACCATCGCCGCCGGCGGCGACCAGGCCTGCGACCCGCACGAACGCGGACACGGTCCGCTCCGCGCCAATGAATTGATTGTCGTCGACGTCTTCCCCCGCGTGACCGCCACCGGTTACCACGGTGACATGACGCGCACCTTCCTCAAGGGCCGCGCCAGCGAACAACAACAACACCTCGTCGCCGCCGTGCGCACCGCCCAGCTTGCCGCGCTCGATGCCGTGCGCGCCGGCGTCAACGGACGCCATGTCCACCAGCAATGCCTTAACGTATTCGAACGCCACGGTTTTGAAACCAGGCGCACGCCCAAAGGCTCCGTCGGATTTTTCCACGGCACCGGCCATGGTCTCGGCCTCGAAGTCCACGAAGCCCCGCGCATGAGCACCGTGGATTATATCCTGAAAAAAGGCTCGGTCGTCACCGTCGAGCCCGGCCTCTATTATCCGGGCCTCGGCGGCTGTCGTATCGAAGACGTCGTCCAGGTCACCGACCAAAAACCCCGCCTCCTCTCGTCGTTCCACTACGACTGGGAAATCCGCTAAAGAAGCGGAAGCAAATCGGCGGTAGCCCTGCTCCGTTCTCCCCGCTACTCACTACTCGCTACTTCCCGAAATGCCCGAACTCGCCGAGGTCGAATACTACCGCAAGCTCTGGACCCCGGGGCTCGGTGACACCGTCACTGGCGTGCGCCTGCACCCGAAAGCCGCCGTCTTTCGCGGCGTCGATCCCGCACAGATCAAGCGTCAGCTCACCGGCGCCACCCTCCTCTCGTCCGAGGCCGCGGCCAAGCAGATGCTCTTCCGCCTCGCCGCGGCCGACACGGCGCCTCTCTGGCTCGGTATTCACTTGGGCATGACAGGCGAACTCTCCGCGCAGCCGACCGGCTACGAGCCGAAAAAAGCCGACCACCTCGTGCTCGATCAAGCTCGACGCACCCTGGTGTTTTCCGACTTCCGCATGTTTGGCCGCGTGCAATTCGCCACGGGCGACAAACCGCCCGCTTGGTGGACGCAAATCGCCCCGGCGATCCTCTCGCCCGCGTTCACCGTGGGCGCCGTGGCGGCCTTCCTGCAACGCCGCACCCGCACCGCGATCAAACCGGTGTTGCTCATGCAGGAGCGTTTCCCCGGTATCGGCAATTGGATGGCCGACGAAATTCTCTGGAGCGCCGGCATCCACCCCAGGCGCCCCGCCGGCAGCCTCACACCGGCCGAAATCAAAATTCTCCATCGTGAAACCCGCCGCGTATGCCGGGAGGCGATCAAATATGTCGGCAGGGAGCTGCACGGCCTGCCTCAATCGTGGCTCTTTCACCATCGCTGGGAAGACGGCGGGAAATGTCCCAAAACCGGCGTCCCTCTAGTCCGCGAAGAAATCGGCGGACGCACGACTTGCTGGTCACCCGGCCGTCAAAAGCTGTAGCCTCTGCCTTCCTTCATGAAACTTCCGCCCAATTCGAAATTCGTCCTTATTGGCGACTCCATCACTGATGCCGGTCGCGACCCCTCCGGCGAAGCCACCCCTTGGGGCGCCCCCGGTCATGGCCGCGGCTACGTCGGCCTGGTCGAGGCCTGGCTCGGCGCCACGCGCCCGCAAGATCGCATCCGTCTCATTAATCGCGGCACCGGCGGCAACACTGTGCGCGATCTGAAAAACCGCTGGCAGACCGACGTCCTCGACCTCAAACCCGACTGGGTTTCGGTCATGATCGGCGTCAACGATATCTGGCGTCAATTCGACACCCCGCTGCGCGTGGAAGGCCACGTTTACATCGAGGAATACGCACGCACGCTCGAGGAGCTGGTCTCCCTCACCAAGCCCAAGGCCAAGGGACTCATCCTCGCCACACCCCATTTGATCGAGCCCAACCGCGCGGACCCCATGCGCAAAATGATCGATGATTACGGCGCGGTCGTCCGCGATCTCGCAAAGAAATACGATACGCACTTCGTCGACGTGCAGGCCGCCTTCGACGAGGTGCTGGTCCACACCCATCCTATGACGCTCGCCTGGGATCGCATCCACCCGAACACGACCGGACACATGATCATCGCCCGCGCCTTCCTCAAGACCCTCGGCGCACTCTGATCATGGCCGCCAACCGTCAACGCCTCGACGAACTCCTCGTCACCCGCGGCCTCGCCGGATCGCGCTCGCAAGCCAAGGCGCTGATCATGTCCGGCCGCGTGCTTCACGGCACCGACCGCCTCGACAAACCCGGCAAGGAGTTCCCGGCGGACATCGCACTCACCGTTGAACAACCTCCGCGCTTCGTCTCCCGCGGCGGTGAAAAACTTCATGGCTTCCTGGAAAAATTCGCTATCGATCTTCGCGGAGCCCACCTGCTCGATGTCGGCGCGTCCACCGGTGGCTTCACCGATTGCGCGCTGCAGGCGGGGGCCGCCGACGCGGTGTGTGTCGACGTTGGCCGCGCCCAGCTCCACCCGAAGCTCCGCGCCGATCCCCGGGTGACCAACCTCGAAAAAATCAACGCCCGCCATCTGCAGCCGGCCGATCTCCCGCGCTCCGGGTTCGATGCGGTCGTCACGGATCTTTCGTTCATCTCGCTCAAGAGCGTGCTCCCCGCCATGTGGCCGTTTCTACGCACCGGCGGCGTGTTGGTTGCCTTGGTTAAACCCCAGTTCGAAGCCGGCAAGGCCGAGGTCGACAAAGGCCGCGGCATCATCCGCGACACCGCCGTTCAGGATGCCGTGCTGGCCGACATCCAGGCCTTCGCCCTGACCCAACTTCCCGGAGCAACCCTGATCGGCACGATGGACAGCCCCATCACCGGCACCGATGGCAACCGCGAGTTTCTCCTCGGTCTGCGCAAGACATGACCGAGGGAGGGACGAACTCCGTCTCGCCCGTTGAACCCGGACCGCACGGAGGTGGTCCCTCACTTTTCGGGTCTTTCGCGTGTTTCATGGTTTCACCTCCTCCTTGATTAGTGCTCATTAGTCCCCATTGGTGGTTTCCCACTCCGACTCTGTCATGACGCCCATCCGTAAACTCGCCTTCGTCGTCAATGAACCCAAGGCCGGCGCTCTTGAGTTGGCCGATGACTTGATCGCACTCGCACGCCAGGCCGGTGTGACCGTGAGCCGCACCGGGGCCTACCCCGTGGCCGACAACTTTCTCGCCGGCCAGGACGCTTGCTGCGTCATCGGCGGCGATGGCACCTTGCTCGGGATCGCCGCGCAAGCCGCCCGCACCCAGGTCCCGATCATCGGAGTCAATCGAGGCAGCCTCGGCTTTCTCACCACGTTCTCGTCCGACGACATCCGCGACTGTTTTCCCACCCTGCTCTCCGGCAATTTTCAAATCGCCCATCGCGCGCTGCTCGCCTGCACCACCGGAACCGGTCCCGACGACCTCGCGCTCAACGACGTGCTCATCAAGGCCGAGGTCAACTCGCGCCTCGTCAGCCTGGAAGTCATCGCCGACGGCGAACTCGTCACCGACTACGATTGCGACGGTTTGATCTTTGCCACTCCAACCGGTTCGACCGCCTACAATCTGTCCGCCGGCGG
>JAQSWS010000168.1 GCA_029266495.1 Rariglobus sp.
CTTCCATATGGCCAGAATCTGCGCAATCACAGGCAAACGTCCTACCAAGGGCTCCATCATCCACCGCAAAGGTCAGTCCAAGAAAAGCGGCGGCATCGGCACGCACATCACGACGATCACCAAGCGCAAGTTCCGCCCGAACCTGCAGAAGATCCGCATCCGCACCGCCAACGGCGGCACGAAGCGCGTCCTCGTTTCGGTCAAGGCCATCAAGGCCGGCCTCGTTGAGAAGGTCTAAACCTTCCGCCTGCAGTCTCCTCCTTTTAATCAAGCCCGCGACTTAACGGTCGCGGGTTTTTTCGTGCCCGGACAATCCACGGGGTTTAACGCAAAGGCGCAAAGATCGCGAAAGACGCAAAGGTCGGAGGGTTCGTTCTTCGCGATCTTGCGCCTTTGCGTTAAAAACTCCGCCCCCGGCTATCCCCGCGCCGCGTGTGCCTTTGCCACCTCGATGTATTTCGCCGCGAGCCGGCGTCCCGCCCCACGCTCCTCCTCGGTGAGGGCCCGCGCCACCCGCGCCGGCGTGCCGAGCACCAATGAACCCGATGGACAGGTGAACCCTTGGGGGACGAGTGAATTGGCCCCCACCAGGCTGTCGGCCCCGATGCGGGCGTGATCCAGAATCGTGGCGCCCATGCCGATCAGGCACCCGTCCTCAATCGTGCAGGCATGAATGATCGCCGCATGCCCCACCGTGACATGGTCGCCGATATGAACCCCCGCGTCATCGGACAGGTGCACGACCGCGTTGTCCTGCACGTTGCTCCCCTCGCCCACCACGATTCGATTGATATCGCCACGCAGCACCGCGCCGTAAAACACGCTGCTGTTTTTGCCGAGCTTCACGTCACCGATCACGGTGGCATTGGAGGCCACGAAGACCGCGCCGCTCACGTCGGGGGTCTTTCCGAGAAACTGGGCAAGGCGGTCCTGAATGTTCATGCTGGCTCCTTTCTCGGCGCCCGCCACGTTCCGCGCAAGTCTGCGGCATGGAAACGGCTCAAGCCCGGATCAGCTTCACCCTCCTTATGGATACCCTCCTTCACATCGGCCGCGGCATTCTTGGCCTGGCTGTGTTCACCGGCATCGCCGTGCTTTTCAGCAACAACCGGCGCGCCATCGATTGGAGACTCGTCGTCTCGGGCTTGTTGCTGCAACTCGTGTTCGCGGCCCTCGTCATCCACGTCGGCCCGGTGCGAGCGGTCATCGAGGCGGCGGGAGGTTTTTTTGTGCGCCTGCTCGGTTTCGCCGGCGAAGGCACCCGCTTTCTTCTTGGCTCGCTTGCGGATCAAGAACGGCACGGGTTTGTCGTCGCCGTCGTCGTGCTGCCATCGGTGGTTTTTTTCTCCGCCCTTACATCGCTGCTCTACTACCTCGGCGTGCTTCAAAAACTGGTCATGGGCTTCGCCTGGATCATGTCGAAAACCATGCGCCTCTCGGGCGCCGAAAGCCTCTCCGCCTCGGCCAATATATTCATCGGACAGACCGAGGCCCCGCTCCTCATCAAGCCTTACCTCGACAAGATGACACGCTCGGAACTGCTCGCCATGATGGTCGGCGGCATGGCCACGATCGCAGGCGGCGTGATGATCGCCTACATCAGTTTTCTCGGCGGCAACAACCCGCAGGAACAGATTCGCTTCGCCACCCATCTGATCACCGCCTCGGTGATTTCCGCTCCCGCCGCGCTCATGGTTGCGAAGATCCTCATCCCCCAGACCGAGACCGTGAACCGTGACCTCCGCGTGCCACGGGAACGGCTCGGAGCCAACATGGTGGACGCGATCTGCATCGGCACGACCGACGGACTGAAGCTGGCCCTCAACATTGCCGGCATGCTCATCGTGTTCACCGCGCTCGTGGCCTTCGCCAACTACATGCTCTCCACCTGGATTGGCGCCCCGGTCGGGCTCAACGGATGGATCGCAGAGGTCACCGGTGGCGTCTACCAAACCTTCTCCCTCGAATTCATCCTCGGCATCGCCTGCGCACCCGTCGCCTGGCTGATGGGCATCGACCCCGGCCACCTGCTCGTTTCAGGGCAACTGCTTGGCACGCGCACGGTGCTCACCGAGTTCATCAGCTACCTGCAACTCGGCCAGATGAAGTCCGCCGGAACGTTCACCGACGATCGCGCGACGGTGATTCTCACCTACGCGCTCTGCGGGTTCTCGAACTTCGTTTCGATCGGCATTCAAGTGGGCGGCATCGGAGCCCTCGCTCCGCAAAAACGCAGCGAACTCGCGACGCTCGGCGGACGCGCCCTGCTCGGCGGCAGCCTCGCGTGTTTTCTCACCGCCTGCATCGCGGGAATGTTGATTTAGGAAACGGCGGTCGCCGCCGTCACCCTCGGCTCACGCCTCGGGCCACGCCCTCACTTTTTCGTCCACTCGCCGTTTTCGCCCTGCACCCACACGCCCTTGGCGCTGGCGGCGGCAATCTGTTTGGCGCGGGCCTTTCCGACGGCATCGGGCGTGGCACCGGTCTTCTTTGCAAGGGCCGCATAGACGACCGCCCGGTCGGCGTTCTCCGCGGCGGCGACGCCTTGGTCGTCGCCCGAGCGCACCTCGAGCAGGCCGCGATTGTTTTCACCAAGAATACCCTGGGTCTTGAGCGCATCGATCTGGCCGATGCGTTGCTCCATTCGCGCGCGAATTGATCCGAGATCCTGGGCCTGTGTCAGCGGAGCGGAGGCGAGTAGCAGGGACGAAACAAAAAGGATGCGTAGAAAAAGCGTTTTCATGCGAATCAAGGTTGGTTGGCGGAGGGGTTGATGGTCGTGGATTTCTTGTCGATATCGCCAAAGAAATCATCGAGGGCACGATCCACTTTCACGTTCACATCCACCGTGGCGTGAACCTGCACGGGATCGAGTTTGACGTGGATACAGCCTGAAAAAAGGCCGATGCAACCAAGCAGGAGAAGGCAGCGAAGCATAAAAGAGGGTCTGGAATAGGACGTGGCGTGGCAATGAAAGTTTCCTGCGGTCCGGGCTCACTTCACCTGAAGCGAAAGGCCTTGCTGCATGCCCAGTTTCAACACCTCAGCCAGGGGGCCCGACACGTTGACCTCGAACGTCACTTCTCCGATGACAGTCCCCGCCCGCTCCGGCCGTGCCCGAATGACCACCGAGGCGCTGCGACCTCGCTCGTCGCCTTCCGGAGTGAGCCGCGCCTCCAGCAGATCGACCCGCAGACCGACCTTGCCCC
>JAQSWS010000025.1 GCA_029266495.1 Rariglobus sp.
CGTAGCCGGTTCGATCGCTCGTGAAGACAACCTTGCTCCCGTCCGGGGAAAACCGCGGGTGAACATGAAGCTGCTGGATTTTCGACGTGCTGCCGTGACGGCAGAGCAGGCGTGATTTACCAAACTCCGAGCCGTCCCGGGCCCATAGGCGCACATGGGCGCCCGCGTCGCCCACGATCAAGTTTGTATTCAATGAATGGATATGTCCTGTTTCGCCCTGCGCCGGGAATTCACGGACGTTCGTGTTGTCATAGTTCACGAAGCCGAAGAAACCTCCGGTCTCCGCCCGGTGACCGTGATACCCGATGGTCACTCCGTCCGCGTGCCAGTATTCATGGCCGATGACCTCCCCCGGGGAAGGCCTGCGCACCGCCCAGGCCTTGGACTGCGCGAGGTCGAGCATCCAGATTCGGTTGTCCACGATGTCCCAAGGGCCTTCGTGACAGAACGAGAGCAGGTCCGGGCGGACGGGGCTGGTGTTGACGTGACCGATCCAGCTGTGCTCCTCCCAGACCACATCCATGGCCCGGCTGTCCACCGCCACGCGGACGATCTGGCTGTGCGGGCGCGCTTCGCAGTATTCACGAAAACCCACATAACCGTTCAGCAGATCAACCGGGAACCGGTCGGAGAGGTCCTGATAGATGACCGAGTAGATATGAAGCCCGTCGGCCGACACGTTCAGGATGTTGGGCAGGTAGGCCGCAGGACATGACCAAAGGGTGCGCTCGCGATTGGAGAGAAGATCGACCGCGATCAGTTTCTCTCCCCGCCAGAAATAACACTCCGACCGGCACGGGTTGACCGCCGCAAAGAGGAAGCTCGTCTCACGGGGCGGACCGGGCATGTCCTTGTCGGTGTGCTGGGTGATTTCACCGCTCTCCAGCTCGACGCTGAAGAGGTTCGCGCGCCCCATGCGGTCACTGCCGAAGAGCAGACGGCGTCCGTTGTCCCACCAGCCGGGATTGGTAAAATACAAGTGGTGGCTGTTGCCTCTGAATGAAGTGAGCTGCCGCACTGTCCTGCCGGACCCGGAATCCCGATGGACAATCAATTCGCGGCGGGAGTGGAGCGGAGCGCGAGGGGTGGAGGACGAGGATGCCGGATAGTCGCCGGTAGCGAGAGGTAAGGACATGCCGCATTACTCAAACCGCGGAAACGCGCCGGCAATCGGGACTACTCGTTACCCGTAACGTTGCGAGTTGAGTCAGCGCCCGGGAACCGATGACCGGAACGTCGACCCCTCCACCCAGGTGCCGGGCAGCAAGACGGTGGTCGCGTGCTCGGGAATGCCCCGGTCGTTGCGCCGGATCTTGTCAACGAGCAGTTGGACGGCCGTGGCGCCGATCATGTGGTTGTTCTGGTTGACCCCGGAATACTTGGCGGAGGCCGTGTTGACGTTAAGAATCGAAACGTCGTCCGGAATGCGAAGCCCGCGTTCCCGCACAAACGACTCCATGTGGCGGAACAGCAGGCCCGACGTGATCACCACCTCCGGCCGGTAACGTTCAAACCAGCGGGCGATCCGCCCCGAGTCTCGATCCGACGTAAGACAAAGCGGAGGAATCGCGGGGAAACCGTCCGCACTTTTCTGCTCCATCCAATAGGCGGCCGTGTAGAGGCCTTCGGTCCGTTCGCTGCCATTTTGCGAGAGCAAAAGTCCAATCCGCCGCAGTCCCTTTTCGCGGCATTTATTGAGAACCATGCGCATGGACGCGTAGTGATCATGCACGACGAGATCGAACCGCGGGGCAACGAAGGTGTATTCGATCGCGACCGTGTAGAACCTCGGCCAGTCCAGCTCGAACCACCCGTGTCCCTCGGGTAGCGGCGCAATCACGACGCCGCAGATATTGCGGGCGAGCAGAATCCGGCTCAACCGCGCCGGGGGCAGACCCGCGTCCCCGGTGATGAACGACTCCACCCGGTAGCCCTGCATCTCGGCGGCTTGGGCGGCTCCCTTGAGATGCTCGGTCCGCGCATCCGCCGCCCGGTCCGCCCGGGCGATGAAGGCCAGCACGGTCCCGGTCTCGGTCGACGGGCGGACTCGTTTGGCCCGCAGGCTCGCCATGAGGGTGGAGACAAGCGGATTGGGCCGGTATCCGACCGTCGCGGCGATTTTGAGAATCTTGGCCCGGGTGTCCTCCGACACACCGGGCCGGCCGCTCAAAGCGCGCGAAGCTGACATCCGCGAAACACCCGCCTGGTCTGCAATATTCTGGAGCGTTTGCGGGTGCATCAGGGGCATCGGGGGAAACAGCGTTAGGGCAGGATCGCTATGTTGTCCACGGAGTAGGAGAAGGAAGCCGTCGCGGCCGTCCCGGTATTTTGCGCCGCAAACCCGAGGTAGGTCCCGTCGGAGGTCGAATTGGCCCGGAAACCGAGAACGGGGGACGCATAGGTGTTCGTCCCGTCGTCGATCACCGCGCTCCAGCTCCGGGTGGCGGGGTCCACATCGATGGCGAAGCGGTAAACTCTTCCCGCGACCAGGGCACCCAAGGTTGTGCTGACGGGACTGCCCCCGCCGTTGCGATTGCCATTGAACAACTGCCATCCGGCGCTGCTGGCTTGGATGAGCCAGGTGTCGCTCGAGTCGGTTCCGGCGGCACCGCCTCCCACCCGGTTGAAGATGGCGTAACGGCTCCCCGTCGGAACGGTATCGGGCCGGAAGTCGAAAAAGAAACGGTGGGATTGCGCGACGTTGATCCCGCCCGACGTGCCGTTGAACTGCCGATACACGGCGGCCCCGCCTCCCGCCGCGCTGCTGGTGACGACGGCGGACAAACGGTTCCCGGATGAAGGTTGAAGCGGGGACGCACTCGATACCGTCGCGGAGATATTGGCGGAATTGCCCAAGGTCTTCCACGTGTCCAGCCAACCGCCTCCCGCCACCCCCGGACACCCGTCGATGACCGCGGCGCTCCCCCCGCTGAAATGAGCGATCGCAGTGGGAGAAATCGACAGGTTGTCCACGGAGTAGGAGAAGGAAGCCGTCGCGGCCGTCCCGATATTTTGCGCGGCGAAGCCCAGGTAGGTTCCGTCGGAGGTCGAATTGGCCCGAAACCCGAGAACGGGGGATGCATAGGTGTTGATCCCGTCGTCGATCACCGCGCTCCAGCTCTTGGTGGCGGGGTCCACATTGACGACGAAGCGATAAACCCGTCCGGCGACCAGGGCACCCAAGGTTGTGCTGACGGGACTGCCGCCGCCGTTGCGATTGCCGTCGAACAACTGCCACCCGGAGCTGCTGGCTTGGATGAGCCAGGTGTCGTTCGAGTCGGTTCCGGCGGCACCGCCACCCACCCGGTTGAAGATGGCGTAACGGCTCCCGGTCGGAATGGTCTCGGCTCGGAAATCGAAAAAGAAGCTGTGCGATTGCGCGACATCGACCCCGCCCGACGTGCCGTTGAATTGTCGATACACGGCGGCCCCGCCTCCCGCCGCGCTGCTGGCGACGACGGCGGACAGACGGTTCCCGGATGAAGGTTGAAACGGAGACGCACTCGATACCGTCGCAGAGATGCTGGCGGAGTTGCCCAAGGTCTTCCACGTGTCCAGCCAACCGCCTCCCACCGCTCCCGGATACCCATCAATGACCGCGGCGTTGCCACCGCTGAAATGGGCGACCGCATGTGTGGACTCCGCGATCCCGGTGGTGAAGCCGGTGCCGGAAGCCGTGGAGGTCGCGCCCACCATCTTGGTCATGTAAGGGCCGGGACTCGCAACGGTGTTGCCCGAGAGGAGCGTGTTGGTGGATTGGGTGATCCAGATGAGGGCGCCGAGGTCGACGCCGACGTTTATGTCGCTAAAAGCGGATGCCGCCATGGGGCCGACAAAACTGTTCCCGACGATCTGCACGTTGTCCGAGGAGGAAACGAGAATGTTCACGCCATGGATGCCTTCAAAGCGGTTGCCGGCGACAAGAACGTTGTGATGGCCGGCGGGAAGAGGCACGAACTGGCCGAACGCATAGGCGGCGATGGTCAGGCCCGAGCCGTTGACCGCTTCCTGTGCAAGCCCGACCTCGGAGAGCGTGTTGTTGAGAACGGAAACATTGTTCGCGAAATCGGATTGCCCCCACGAACCGCCGACCTGGGCGTAGATCACGATGCCGCCGCCGACGGTGGTCGAGACGACGCAGTCCTGGATCACCCCTCCGGCGGATTGCATGAACATGCCGTGGGCACGTTGATCACGAACCACACAGCCCGTGATCTTGAAGCCGGCGCCAATCATGTCGGCGTTGCTCAGCTGCCAGTGAGTCGTGGCGGCAACCGTGCCATCGAAGGTGACCCGATAATATTGGGGCGGGTGCGTCGTGAAATAAGTCAGCGATGGGGGCGGGGGCTGTGGCGGGGTGTAGCCGGTCAGAGGGATAATACCGGTGATTGTCGCCGACCCACGCCCGGAGCCATTCGTATCATAAAAATTCAACAGGTCGCCGACCGCCGCGAAAGGGATCCCGTTGAAGGTGGACGGCCCGTTGATGATCACTTCATTGCCCGCGACCGATTCGGTGACCAGGCCGAAGATGCCATGAACGGTGATACCGTCGTCGTCCAGTCCCTCGAAAAGGCAGTTCGTCACCTTCGGACCGACCCTCACACCGCCACTGTTAAAGCCGTCCGCATTGCTGGAGAGCAGCGGAGGAACGGTGGCCCCGGAAGGCGTTTCGGGATAAGTGACCGTGCAGTTAGTATATTCGTTGTTACCGAGCCCGCAGTTTTCTCCGAAACAGTAGCCCGCGCCCCCCTTGATCGTGATGCCGTTGAATTTCATCCCCTGGCAGACACGCACGCCGAAGTCCGGCAAAACCGTGCCGCGCCACGCGGCGTAATCTCCCGCCATGATCGGACTCGAGGCGGGCAGCGGAGTCTTGAGGTGAAAACGAAACCGGTTCCCGCCCAAGTCATCGATTTTTGGCGCGGTGCCTCCCGGCACACGGGCAACGTAGATGTCCGGCACATGCGATTTCAGCCGGCGGGAGGTGCCGTCATATACATTGAAGACGGGGATCAGGTCGAAGAAGGCGAGGTTCTTGATGTCAGTCGGATAGCCGGCGCAGATGACGATCTCTACACTGGATCTGTCGGTGGCGATCGCCTGGATGACGCCCTGCGAGAACGGGATCGTTTGCCGGAGAAAGGTCCCCCCGGTCATCGTGACGCCGGTGCAATTTTCAAATGCGATCGCCCGCTTGGTGCGATCGGTGCAAACAAAAACCGCGTCGGTGGCGTCGATCGTGAAGTCCGACATATTCTTGAAATAGAGATGCCACGACGAATTCGAAAGCGGGGGCAGCATATACGTCCCGGCGGGAACTGTGACCGATGTTTGCCCCGCCTGATAAGCGGCGACAATACCGGCTTGAACCGAGGAGGGATCGGCGGGCGAAATGACAGCGTGGACGGACTGGACAATGAAAACGGAGAGTATCCGGGAGACGAATCGAACAAACGAAATGAACGGGGTATTCATGATGAGGGGTGGGGTAAAAGAACGCGTCCGGACTAGTAGCTCCCGGTGTCACCCGTCGTCCATTCCCTGAAAAGGTGACTCGTAACGCTTCAGGTTCGCGGGCCTTGAAGCTTTGTTAAGCGCCAGGGTCACTGCGGGGCCAATCGGAGACCACCCGGCAAGGAGCGAAAACGTTACGAGTAACGTCAGCAGGGCGTTGAGGTCGAGACGACACGAAAACATCACTTGGTCGCATCCCCGCACCTTGGTGCAACCACTACCCAATACCCGCCATGCGTTACTTGAAATCCATCGCCCCCGTCATCGCTCTGATGATCCTGCCCTCGCTTTCCCACGCCCAGGTTCTTCTGTATAATTTCGACGAGACCGGCACCACGGCCACCAATTCCGGTTCGGGCGGCACCACCCACAACCTGACTCTTAAAAACGCAGCGGGCACCGCGACCGATCAACACTCCGCCTCGGCTGGAGGCGTCGGCGGCGCGACAGGCGATCGATCGTTTGACCTGTCTGCCGCCACGGGCATGGGCAACTCAGGCGGCGCCTGGACCGGCCCCTACGCGTCGAGCACCACTGCGGGCAACGTCTTCAATTCGGCGAGTTCATTTACCATCGCCGGCTGGTATAATGCGGCGTCCGCACCAGCGGGAGGCGCCCGGTTGCTGCAATCCAGCAACCTGATTTTATTCTTCAACGCCGGCACCGTGGTCCTGCAAACAAGCGCCACCAATACGGTCACCAGCGTGGGAACAGTCTTGGGGTCGACGGCCACCAAAGTGAGCTCGTCGGGCGACACCATCACGACGCCGGCCGGTCAATGGGTCTTCCTGGCTGTCACATTCGACGGAACCGGCACGAATAAAACGGCCACCTTTTACCAGGGGTCTACCAGCGCAAGCGCGTCGCTATCCTCCCAGAGCGTTGTTTATACCACGACCAACGCCGCCTTGGGGAACAATGCCACCCTGTCGCTCGGAGGGAACGCCACCTCCGGCTCGAACGTTCGTCCCTTTGATGGACTGTTTGATGACATTCGCGTCTACGCTTCAACCGTGGATGGCAGCGGCGCACTCGGCTCCTCAGCCATTAATGACATCCGCCTTGGGGCCATACCCGAGCCCGCGAGTTACGCCTCGATCGCCGGGGCGTTGCTCGGATTCCTCGCGCTGGCGAACAGGCGCTCGCACCGGAAAGCGTTCCGTTCGGAAGTCTGACACCAGCCGGTCGCCTCGTTACGCTGAGTTCCCGATGGCAACCGGAGCGGTTGCCTAATAAGAATCGTCATGCCCAGCCCACCGCTTCCCGCGGCGGACCGGAGCCCCTTGCACGTAATCCGTCCCCAATGAATACATACCCCGCCCGCCTCAAACTGCCGCGCCTTTCAACCGCCTTGATCATCGCCTCGCTACTCGGGGGCCTGGGATTGGGTCACACGGCACAAGCACAGGAACTCCTTTACCGGTTTAATGAATCCGGGAGCACCTGCATCAATCGCGGCACGGCCGGGAGCGATGCCAACCTGGGCCTGTATGGGCCGACCGGAGATCCCGGCGATTATCATACCAAGAGTGGCAGCGGCCTTGCCGGACCCGCAGGCTTGGTCTGCCTGAACTTTACCAGCGCGACCGGCATGGGGACCGGGTTTACGGGACCTTATGCCCGGGGTAAGGCGGGTTCGGTCCTGAACGATGCCGTTTCATTCACCATTACCGGATGGTATAACGCCTCCGAGGAACCCGACAACGGCGCGCGGCTCTTTCAGTCGGGCAGCTTGATCCTGTTCTTCAGCAGTGGCCTCATCTTGCAAACCGGCGAAGGAAATGCACTCGATAGCATTTCCTCCGTTGCAGGAAAAATTCGCAAAGAACACGGACCCTCTCCGCTCGACGATGCGATTTATTTCGATGAGACAAAACACTGGGTGTTCTTCGCCGTCACCTACACACGCGGTGCCAACGAAGCCACCGTGACTTTCTATAAAGGAGACTCCCTTCCCACCAGGCCGCTGTCTTTCAACTCGTCAAAATACATTCGGGATGCCGACTTGATCGGCAACTCTTCACAAATTTACCTGGGCGGCATCGGCGACGCCGACAACGTTCGTCCCTTCAAAGGCCTCTTGGCGGAAGTCAGGGTTTACGCTTCGAACAAAAACGCCTCCGCGGCGCTCGACGCCGCCGCGATTAAGAAAATCCATCAGGCGGGCCTGGCCAAATAAACAACCGGCACCGGCGGCACGCGCAGCTCTTGGGAACCGCCCACCGAGGGACTCCCTGCGCATGCCATGCACGCGCGCGGCGAACCTTCCACGATCATCGCAATTTAAACCATGAAGATACCCTCCCCCAGCCTGATTTCCTCCGTCCTCTTTGCCGGACTGGTGCTGTGTCCGCCGTTATACGCGGCATCCCAAAACGAACAACTCCCGCCATCGTCGGTGGCTTCAGGCGTCGACGTCGGGATCTCCACGGGTGATCCGGCCTCGCTACAGGCCGGGATCCAAAAGGCATATCAGCAGGGGTTCAAAAAGGTGATCATTCCCCCGGGCGTATATCGGATTCCCCGTCCTGAAAACGAATCATGGCACCTGCGGTTTGCCGACATGAAAGACTTCGAGATCGAGGCTTCCGGAGCCACGTTTGTCATGTTGGGCCGGGACCGCCGGGCGCTGCTTTTCGATTACTGCAAAAACGTCACGCTGCGCGGAGCCACTCTCCTGCGCGAAACACCTCCGTTTTCCCAAGGCAAGATCGAGGTCATCGCGGCCGACCGCAGTTCGGTCGATGTGCGCATCGACGCGGGCTACCCCGCCGACCTCGACGACAAACGCTATTTTCCGCAGATCCCCGTCTTCAATACCTACCAGAAGGGAACGCGGCGGCTGAAACCCTTGGTGCCTGATATCTACATCGCCCGGGTCGAACGAATCGGCGACGATCTGTTTCGCTTTCACACGCGCGCCCGGATCGATCCACGGCTTCCTTTGACCGTCGGCGATCCGGTCGCCTGGCGCGGACGGCCCGGCTCGGATTTAAGCATCTGGAGCAGCGGCGGCATGCGCATGGAAAATGTCACGATCAAAAACGGCAACGGCATCGCGTTCATGGAACTCTGCGGGGCTGGCGATAACGCCTACATCGGTTGCACGATCACTTACGCGTCGCCACCCGCCGGGGCCTCGGAAGTCCCGTTGCTGGCCTGCGCCCTCGATGGCTTTCACAGCGCGTCTCTACGCAAGGGTCCCCGTCTCGAAAACTGTTCGTTCGAAGGACTCAATGATGATCAGGTCAACATCCACGGCACCTACGCGATGGTGGTGGAGACGAAGGGCACGAGCGTCATCGTTGACTGGCGCGCGCCCCATTCCGGAGCCCGCGAACCGTTCCCCTTTGCGCAGCCCGGCGATACGATCCGCTTCTATGATCGCGAAGGGGCGCTCTGCGGCACCGCCTCCGCCGTGTCCATCCGTCACCTGCCGGACCACAATCCGGGAGACCTGGGTAAAATCAACTCGCGCCGGTTTTCCGACCGAAAAGCGGCCGCCTACTTTGAAGTCACCGTTGATCGTCCGGTTTCCGCCCCGCGCACCGGACTCGCCGCCAACGTCAACACCACCGGAAGCGGTTTTGTCATTCGCAACTCGACGTTCCGCAACAATCGCGCGCACGGTCTTTTCATCCGCGCCAGCGACGGCCTGATTGAGAACAACACGATCGAAGGCTCGATGATGGCGGGCATCGTGATCGCGCCGGAGATGAACTCGTGGAACGAGTCCGATTATGCCCGCAACATCACGATCCAAGGCAATACCCTGCGCAACGTCGGGATCGCCACGCAGCCTTGGAACAGCGGCATCACCGTGGCGGCGCACGAATACGGCGCCTTCGTCCCGCTGCCCGGCGGCCATCGGGATATCGTGATCCGTGACAACCGGCTGGAGGACAACCGCGGTCCCAACATTGTGATCACCTCGGCCATCGGCGTGGAGATCAGCGGGAATCAATTTATCAATCCCATGTCCTCCCCGGTGCTTCGCCTGGAGAACATCGGAGTCGATAACGACAAGGCGTTAATCTGGATGCGCCACGCGGAGAACGTCAGGCTGCACGGGAATACCGTCCTCTCGCCTGGCGAGTATTTCGAGAAACTGGTCGACGCCGATCAGTCGGTGACGGTTCACGGTCTTCCTGGTGGCGTCATTCTGACTCCGAAAAAGTAAGAGAGAGCGATCCCATGCACCGCCCCGCATCACCTCGGAGTCTTGGATCGGCGCTGATTTTGGGATTGGGTCTGGGCGCCACATTTTCCGTTCCCGCCTTTGCGGACGTCGCTCTGCCGGCGATCATCTCGGACCATGCCGTGCTTCAAAAATCCTACCAGACGGCCCTCTGGGGGACCGCCTCTCCGGATGAAAAGGTGACGGCCACTCTCTCGGTTGCGCGGGGCGAAACGGTGGCGGACTCCGCCGGCGCGTGGCGCCTCACGCTGGATCTTACCCAGACCGGCCCGGGACCGCATGATCTTGTTGTCGCAGGAAACAACCGGCTCGTCGTTTCTGATGTCATCGTCGGTGAGGTCTGGGTCGCGTCGGGTCAGTCGAACATGGAATTTACGTTGAACAAGACGACCGAGATCGAAGAGGCGATCGCTGCTCCGCCCACCCCCCATATCCGTCAGTTCCTGGTCCGTAAAAATACCGCCAATACCCCGCGGGCTGATTGCCAAGGCACCTGGACGCTCGCCAGCCCCGAGACGGTGGGCAACTTCTCCGCCGTCGGCTATCATTTCGCGCGGAGCCTTCACCAGCGCCTGCAAGTTCCGGTCGGACTGATACACACCTCGTGGGGCGGCACGCCCGTTGAAGCGTGGACGAGCACCGAGGCGCTGGACACCGACCCCGAACTTAAAGCGGGCCGCGAAAACATGGAGGCCGAGATCGCCGCCCATCCCCGGCTCAAGGCCGATTACGTCACCGCATTTCACGAATGGGCGAAAAAATATAATCGCGAAGACGCCCCCGTCGCCCCCGCCACATTCACCGATCAGGAGCTTCCCGCCGCCGAGTGGAAACCCGTGACGCTGCCGGGCTCGTTCAGTGCCGCCGCACTCCCTGATGCGGGCGTGGTTTGGCTCAAAAAAATCATCCCGCTGCACGGGGAAGCCGCAAAAGGACGATTCCCGCTCCCGCTGAACCTCGGCGTTCCCGAAGGATTTGAAACCGTTTACTACAACGGAAAGCGCATCGCCGCCATCACGCCCGACAGCTGTGAAGGCATCGGCGCACGGCATGTTTACTACCCCGGAGGCAGCATCGATGGCGACAACGTCCTCGCCGTGCGCCTCTATACTCCCGCCGGGAACGCGGGCGTGAACGGAGAGCTCAGTTTTTACGCGACCTCGCTGAAAGGAGAATGGCTCGCCAAGGTCGAACGCGAGTTGCCGTCGCTCGACGACGCGGCCCGCCAAAGTTACCCACGCGCCCCGAAGGTCATCGCCGCGCCCCACCTCCGGCCCGGCGCCCTCTACAATGGCATGATCGCGCCGCTCGTGGCCTGCACCATTCGGGGGATCATCTGGTATCAGGGGGAAAGCAACGACGGCCGGGCCTATCAATATCGGACGGCCTTCCCACTGATGATTTCCGACTGGCGGCGGCGCTGGGGTCGCGACGTTCCCTTCTACTACTGCCAGCTGACCTGCTTCCGCGACAAAAGACCCGCGCCGAGCGAAAGCGCATGGGCGGAACTCCGCGAATCCCAGACCCGCGCGCTTTCCCTTCCCCATACCGGCCAGGCGATCCTGATCGACTTGGGCGAAACCGGGGACGTTCACCCGCGAAATAAAAAAGAGGTGGGCAATCGCCTCGGCTTGATCGCCCTCAACAAAACCTATGCTCAACCGGACGTCTTTTCCGGGCCGGTTTACAAATCGCATCGTGTTGAAGGCGACAAGATCCGCCTGACCTTCGGTGAACTTCATGGAGGGCTCGTCGCCAAGCCCCTGCCCCCGGACTACATCGTAAGTTCGTTGAACAAAGAAGTCCGTCCGTTGATCCGCAACAGCCCCGACAGTGAACTCGAGGGCTTTGCGATCTGCGGAGTGGCGGGGCGCTGGGTTTGGGCCAACGCCGTGATCGAAGGCGACACCATTATCGTCTCCTCCCCTGCCATTAAAGAGCCGGTGGCGGTCCGCTACGCCTGGGCCGACAGCCCCACTGCAAACCTCTACAACCAAGCCGGACTTCCCGCAGGCCCCTTCAGGACCGATGAATTTAAGAGCGTCACCCAACACCGGCGCTTCGGCTTCTAACCCCGGCCAAGTCCATGAGAACCCGTGCCTCACTTCTCAGAAGAACCCTTGGCCATGCCCTGCGTCCGCTCGGCCTTGTATTCTTTTTCGCCGCTCTGCCCGCCCAGGGTGATGAGCCCGCCAGGACCGAGTTCGGCGTGTGTGCAAATCCACAAGCGCGCTCCGACCCCGACGCCTACTGCGATCACTTGATTGCTTCCGGAGTGAAATGGGTCCGGATCTCGCCCGAATGGGGTTTGATCGAAACCGCCAGGGGCATCTATAACGCCGCCTATCTCGACAAGCTGGATGCGATCGTGAACCGGTTGCACGCCGGTGGTGTAGGTATTCTCTGGATACTTTGCTACACCGCTCCCTGGGCCTCCTCCAAACCGGATCTGCCGTCGCCCGACCTCACGCGCCATAAACCCGCCGACTGGGCGGATTGGGGAAACTACGTCACCTTCATCGTCAGCCGCTATGACGGTAAGATCAAAAACTGGGAGGTGTGGAACGAACCCGATCTCGATCTATTTTGGAAGGACGGCGTGGCCGACTATCACACCCTCCTGGTAAAAGCCCACGCCAGGATCAAAGCCGTCAACCCCGGGAACACCGTCGTGCTCGGTGGCCTGGCGATGTTTGACGGGACCGTCGACTCCTACGGCCTCGACACCTTCTTCGACCGCCTGCTGGCCCTTGGCGCCGCCCGCTCGTTCGACGTCACCAACTATCATGCTTACGGACCCCACTCCCGTCAGCTCGCCCTGCGCCAAGGCATGCTGGACGTGATCAATAAATACGGACTGCACGCCAAACCCCTCTGGATCACCGAAACCGGATACTCGACGGCCGGCGACCTCTCCTTGGAGGCGGTGAAAGCCGACAGGGTGGATCAAATTCATCATGGGAATTTGCGACGGGACGATGTCGCCCGTTACTTCTGGTATTGCTTCGACAACCAGACCCTCGCGCGCCCCGACCCCAAGGAAGAAAACTTCGGCCTCGTCTCCGCGGACCTTTCCCCGCGAAAGGCATTCTATCGTTATCAAGCCCGCGATGGCGCCGCCACCGACTTCGCCGCCCAAGCCGCTTACCCCTCCCTCGCCCCTTCGCTCCACACCCTCTATTATGTTTCCGATGCCCGGGGCGATGGCGGCCTTGTGACCGCCTCGGGTGACGCCCGCGTCATCCCCGCCGGCCGTTACATGTATTTTCGCGTCAATGACGACTGGCTCCATGCGGGTAATGCCGGACTGGACGAGAGGGTTGATGTCGATGTCACCTTTCTGGATTCCGGCACCGGCGCCTTCGCCCTGCAGTATGACTCCACCACCGAGCCCTATCGAAGCGTGACCTGCGCGCTCACGAACTCCGGCCGCTGGAGAACCGTCACGTTCACACTCGACGATGTGAAATTCGCCAATCGCCAAAACCATGCCTCGGACCTCCGGTTGTATGCCCACGACGCCGCAGCCCTCACCGTGCGCAAAGTCACCGTGCGTAAACGCCGCAACCACGCCGCGGCCGTGCTCGCGACCGCGCCAGCCGGGCACTCACCGCCGATGCAATGAACCTCGGGGTCATCACGTCTCCATGAGAAAACCAGTGTTAACCATCGCGGCAGCGGCGGCTTTCGCAGGGGCCGTTCTGGCCTCCGCGCAGACGTCGCTCACTCCCTATGACTGCTGGAGCCATCTTCGCTTTGAAGAAGAATCGACCCATATCGACTCCTGGTCCGGCAATGGCACCGCCATAACGTTCGTAACGGACGCCGCTCAAGCACACGGCGGAACCGGTGCGCTGCGCATCGACGGTTCCGCTCCCGCGTCGGTGTGGGGCCCCCCGGTGGACGGAGGTGCGCTGCCCGAGGCGGGCGACCTGATCGGAGGTTATTTCTGGCTGAAAATCCTCGCGATGCCGGCAACCGGCACCGGCGTTGACGTGCGAATGACCGGGTATGATCACCTCAATAACGAAACGATCTATTGCCAATCGACTCCGATCGATCTGACCAAGCAGCCGCTTAACACCTGGATCAAGGTCAACCTGGCGAGTTCCTCCAAGTCATACGCGCCCTCCGATAAAGCCGGCTTCAATATCGTATCCAGCGGAGGCCTGGACTGCCTGATCGACGACATCACTTTCGGACGTCTCGCCGGTCCCGTAAGTCCCGGTGGAGACACCGCCGCAGTCGGCCCGGGGACAGTCAGCGCCTCCGGAGGCAAGATAAGCTCGGCCCGGCTCAAGAAAATCCCACCGAACAACCCAAACATTAAATACGTGGGGAGATGGACCGGAGACTCCAAGCGCTCTGTGAGCGCTTATGCGCGCCCCTACCTTAAGATGAATTTCTCCGGGAGCCTCGTGGCCATCAACCTGCTGCGACCCGTCAATCTGGACGTCACGATCGATGGTGTTTCAACCCGGCATCATGGAGTGAACGGTCTCGTCGTTCTCGGCTCGGGCCTGCCACGCACTTCCATGCACAGCGTCCGGATCGCCGGTTTGAGTTACGACGACGTAATCGAGTTCGATGCGCTCCATCTGGATGAGACCGGCTCCCCCACCATGCCCATCATGGCCTCGGATCACATTGAGTTCGTAGGGGACTCTATCACGGCCGACGGGAACGGATACGCATGGCGGGTGCCCGAAGCGATGAAAGTGGAGGGCAGCCGGATCGCCTGGCCGGGTATCGCCCTCGTGAATGGGTTCGGCTATTACACAACCACCCCGCCGATTGTTGGCATGCAGGACGCGTATTTCGACAAGGGCATGCCGCTGCAGAATTCAAGGTCCGTCCCTTGGAACTTCAGCGCCTCCCCCTACACGCCAAATATAGTTGTGATCAATCTGGGCACGAATGACGGAGCCGCGATCACGGGGAAAAAACCCTTGGTAAACAACTTCCAGGCGGCCTACACGACGTTTATCAAGCGTGTTAAAGGAAAGCTCCCCGCCTCCGAAATTTTCGTCCTCCGCGCTTTCAGCATTCACTACGCGGATGTGAATGATGCGGTGGAAAAAGCCGCGAAGGCGGCCATCTCCTCCGGCGATGCCAGGGTTCACTACATCGACACCTCGGATTGGAACGTGGAAATCGGACCGGACGGGATCCATCCGACATCCGCCGGACAGGCCGCAATAGCAGACCGGCTTGTTTCCATTCTCAGACCGTATCTGAAAAGCTCCCCCAAACATCCTCACTCCATTCCATGATCCGCAAAGCCTTCGTCATGTCGGTCAACCCTGGTAGCGAGCGCGAATACGAACACCGCCACCGCCCGATCTGGCCCGAGTTGGAGGCGGTTCTGAAGGCGCACGGCGTGCACAACTACTCCATTTTCTTCGATGCGCCCACGCGCACGCTTTTCGCCTACGCCGAAATCGAAGATGAAGCCCGCTGGGCCGCCATCGCCGCCACTCCCGAATGCCAAAAATGGTGGCGCCACATGGGCGACGTCATGCCGTCCAATGCCGACCACAGCCCCGTCGCCCGCGACCTGCGGGAAGTGTTTCACCTCTCCTAAACGACCCATTCCCTCACGCCTGCAGTCCAGCGTTGCACCTGTGACCGGGGCCAGACACCCCATGGAACACACCGCGCTCCCCCGCCCCGTCCGCGGATCGAGTTCCGGTGAAACTTCAGGCCGGCGAATCCACCCGCGCGATCGGTTGACGCCCGCCCACCCGTTTCGGAAACCGCCTCGCTACTGCTTCAACTCACGCAACACGTGCCGCGTCTGCGCTTCGTCGAGTTCGCGCAGCGTCTGCGATTCTTGCATGCGGGCAAAGCGCACGAGATCGCCGGGCTCGGCGGACGGACCGAGTTGTGCCACCACAATCACCGCGTCTTCCTGGCGACTTGTGTTCACTGACTCCATCACCGCGGAATGCAGGTCGGCGATGATCGCCGCTCCAAACCGTTTCTCCATCGCCTGCGTGAATGCCTCCACCGAGCCGCCAGCCGACACCAGCTCATGCAAAAAAACGCCGTGGATGCGGCGCGCCTCGGCCGACTTTCCGCCGAACCCGCCGAACTCCGGGAAAAAGCCCGGCAAAAAGCCTTCCACCCGCGGAGCAAACGCCCGCACCCGTTCCCCCGGCTCCACGCCCACCGTCGCGGACAACCGGTTCGAATCGACCATCACCTTCTCCGAAACCCGGCGGCTCGTGAGAAAATGCAGAAAATCCACCGCGAGTTCCCGGTGCCTGGACGACCGCGCCACCCCAACCGCGTTGCCAGGACTAAGCGCCAGCTCCGAGCCCGGCCCCGACACGTTACGCCCGTAGCGAGGATCCTCGACGGAGGGAATCGGGATCGGAAAAACGATCTGCTCAAATCCCGCCTCGGCCATAATCGTATCCGCTTCCCAACTGCCCGTGACGAGCATCACCGCCCTGCCCTGCGAGTAATAAAACACGCCGTCGTCGCGCTGCAATTGCACGAAGCCCTCGACCGTCTGCCTCCCGATTTCGCGCATAAGGGAGAGGCCGTCGGCCACCGCCGGCGTGCGCCAGGTCCACTCGCCGCGCAGGTAGGCGAGCGCGGCGTCGCGGGATCCGAACTCCAAGGTGCCTCGCGTGTCGAGTTCGCGCGCAAGACGCTGCGTCTGGCTTGAAAACAAGCTGCCGAGCACCGGCTGCATGTGCGTGTAGGAACCGGCCAGCGCAACGAGCGGACGCCTCGTGCGCGCGGAGAATTCGCGCACTTGTTCACAGAGCTGCATGAACTCGGCGTAGTTGTCCGGCGCCTTCGCTTCTCCGGTGATCTCGCGCAGCAGCTCGGCGTTGGCGAACACCCGCACCGTGGCGACCGTCATCGGAATCCCCAGCACCTGCTGCAGCGCCGGTCGATACGCCGGAGGAGTGGCCAGACCGTCCACAAACGTATCCCGCCACGGCATGCCTTCCAGCGGGGTGCCCGCGTTGTAGGGATTGGGTGCGTCAAGCCACGGCTCGAATGGAATAAAAAACCGCGCAAGAAAATCATCCGGTTGTCCGCGGTCCATCTCTGCGAGATCCGGCGCCGTGCCGCCCACCATTTGCGTGCGAAGCCATGCGGTCCACACGCGCAACGGCACCGGCACCTGTTCCACCCGCACGCCGGGATTCAACCGTTCATACTCGGCGATCGCCTCCTCGTGTGCGCGCAGAATGCCCGGATGAATCGTGGCGTGGGCAAACCGCAACACCACCGCGTCCCCCGTGCCCACCGACGATTCACGCCAGAGGCGCGCTCCCATGCGCCACGAAGCGAGGCCAAAGACGACGAGCAACAAAAACAATCCAAACAGGTTGAAACGGCTCATGGTCGGGGAACCTCCGCAACCGGCATCGTCGCCAGGAGCGTTTGCACAAAATGGCGTCGCTGATCGCGCGGGTGCCGCTCCAGGAAACGGTTGAAACTTTCGCGCGCCAGCCGCGAGTCGCCCAATTCCCGCGCCAGTTCGCCAACGGCGACAAGCGCATCCGCCTCGTTTCCGGAGAGCACAAAGCCGGCCCGCTCCGCCGCGCGCAGGTGAACCAAGGCCCTCGCACGGTCCTGTCCGAAAAAGATCAGGCTGCGCGCCATGATCACGTGATAGTCACGTCTTGCACCGGCGTCGGTGAACCGCTCCCCCCATGACTCGGCGTCGCGCAACGCGGTGATTGGATCCGCCGCCAGATAATACACGCGGAGACGAAGGAGTTTCACCATCGCCGCCTGGGCGACCGGATGCTCCGGAACGGCGGCGATCAACGCCTCGTAACGCTCCGCGGCCCGCGGATAATCGGGCTCGAACAGATGAACCTCGGCGACGCGCGCACGCAAATAGCGCGCGCTGATTGCGGCTTCGTCGGTCCCGTCTTCAACCGACGCGAGCAGCGACTCCGCCTCCGCGACGTTGCCTTGGGTGCGCGGCTGTTTCGCAAGCAGCGCGACCGCCTGACCCACGATCAGCGAGCGGTCTTGAGGTGCGACGCTCAGCGCCCGGACAAACTCGGGTCCGGCCTCGTTAAAGCGTCGTTCAATCAGCGCGCGCCAACCATCCGGAACCGGCTTTTCAGGAGACGCCGGCGCCCGTCCGACGCTCAACGCGACGGAGGCAAGACAGGCGCACAGGCGCAGGATTCGAACAGGGGTATGCGACACCGGCGAAAAACACGCAGCCAAATGGAACGAGGCGCAACCTTGGAAAGTGTTTTTTGGTGAACCCGTTTAATTAGCGAACGTCGTTTCGCCACTCGCGCGGCGTGCAACCCATGCGCGCGCGGAACTGCCTCGCGAAATAGTTGCTGTCGTTGAATCCCGCCGCGAGCGCCGCCTCGGTCACGGTTTTGTCGGCATCGCGCAACAAGTGACACGCCCGCGCCAGCCTCACTTGCAGCAAGTAATCGATCGGCGACGTGCCGGTGACCCCCTTGAATGCCCGTTTGAACGTGCTCAGCGACATCCCGGCCTTGCGGGCCAGCACCTTCAGCTCAACGGGTCCGGCGTGGTTCGTTTCGATGTGGTGGATGGTTTTTTGCACCGCGAGCAACCGGCGCCCTCCCGACGAGGCATGCGCACCGTAGCCGCGCGCCAGCCGCACCAGCAGTTGCGTGAACAGCGCCTCGATGAGCGTCGTTCCGCCGGGCCGGTAACGCTTCGCCTCGTCATCGATCTCGCGCACGAGGGTCATCACCCGCTCCAGCTCCTCGGGCGGCAGCCGCAGGTGCCCCGCAAAGCCCTGGGCGTCGCGATACTTTGGCTCCAGTTCAAACAGCGCCTGGTAGCCCGGCATGCGCAACACCTCCGCCGCCATCGCGGACAGGCGCTTCGGCAGAAACAACACATTGGTCAGGCTCAGCCGCCGGGTTTCGGCGAAACCATGCGGAAGCTCCGGCGGAATAAAAAACACGTCCCCCGCCGTGATCGGATAGCGTCCCTCCGGCGTGAGGTGCGAGGCGGCTCCGCCGGTGATGATCGTCAGCTCGGCAAATTCATGACGGTGCAAGGGCATCGCCTGCTGGTCCGCCATCGCCAGGACGGCCACCGGCAGTTCCGGCACGAAAAAATAATCGGCGACGCGCAGACGCTGCATGAGAGTGGTCCGAACGTGCTACCTGGCCCGCCGCACGTCAATGCAGCCGGACGATCCCGCAAAAACAAGAAGGCGGTCCCACGCGCGTGGGACCGCCTTGTTGCTCCGGGGAGTCGGCTGACGCCTGACTTCCCCGTCGGTGCCACCAGGCGGATAAGGCCCAGGGGTCGTTGTTGGTCGCTGATGTCTCAGTCAACGCCAGGCGGTGGCTTCGCGCGCAGCCGGCCTGATGGTTTTATTTGGCTGATACCGGAAGTCGGCTTCTCGCCAGGGGACTTGCCGGAAATTGGGTTTGGGTAAAGGCCGGTGGCGGCGCGAGGCTTTGTCTCCCGCGCCGCCGGTGGCCTGGTGTATTCGTTTCAGGATTACTTGAGCGTCACCGTTCCGTCGGTGGATTTGCCCAGGTTGTAGGCCCGGTCGCCCTCGAGCGAGAGGACCACGGTGGCCGGCTCGGCGCCGGTGGAGTTGGCCACCGCGAGAAGGGGCAGCTTCACGCTTTCGTTGCCGGCCGGAATCGTGACGGACTCGGGCATGTCGCCTTGCGGACGACGGTAGTCGGTCCACTTGGCCGCGCTGCCGCCCAGTTTGAACTTCACGGTCACGGCCTTGGTGGTGTCGCCCTTGCGGGTGAAGGTGTAGACCGCCTTGTCGTTTTCGTTGCCGATGGTCGCGACCGTGTCGGTCGCGGCCACGGACACCGTGGGAAGGTCGTTCTCGGCGGAGAGTTTCCGGCGGGCGTAAACCCGGCGGCCGTCCGGCCAGTGCGCCTCGGCCTCGATCCACTGCGGCCCGTTTGCCGAGGGCGTGAACGTGTAGCTCTCGCCATAGGCGGGCTGCTGGCCGGAGGCTTCCCACACGATGCGGGCTTCGTCGAGATCCATGCCGGGAACATCCAGCGTGACCTTGAACGGTTTCCCCTCGGCGATCGTCGACGGAACACCCGTGATGGCGCCCGCGGCGGATTTCCATTTCTGGTCCTTGGTCCTGGTCCGGGCGGCCATGTAGGCCAGGGTGGTGAGGCCGCGCGCCTGGTCGAGATGGACGAACTCGGTGGCGACGTTGAACGTGTCGCTCCAGCGGTCGTAGAACGGCGTGGGCGCGGTGCCGGCGTTGTCACGGGGATACGTGAGCGCGGCCAGTTCGGTTCCATAGGTGCCGGTGTAGACGGGGCCGGTCTGCAGGTTGCCCTGCGGAATGCCGTTCACGGGGAGGATGCGGTCGTCGTTTTGTGCGTATTGGTGGACGATTTCATTCTGACGTTTCCAGCCCATGCCGGTGATGTAGGAGACGTTGATCGCGTTGGAGCCGCCTTCATAATTCATGTTGCGGATGATCGCATCCAGGAAGGCGTCCTTGGGCTCGATCTGGTGCGCGACGGTGATGTCGAAGGCCTGTGCCAGCGAAAAATACCAGCCGGCGCTTTGCACCGCCTTGGTCGCCTCGGGGAAGCTGGTGCCATAGGCGCTTTGCCGGGACCACGAGAGGGCGTCGTTGCCGGCGCCGACGAGTTCGCTTTCGCACTTCTTCAGGTAGGAGGAGTCGAGCTGGCCGGAGTCGAGGCGTCCGCTGCGGGCCGCAAAGGCGTAGCTGCGGGCGGCGTTGCCGTAGGAGGAGTAGGCGCGGAGCCAGCCCCAGCGACGGGTATTGGAATCGGCCGGGTCATACCAGGACTTGAGGGTCTTGTGGATCGACTGATCGCCGGTGGCGGCGAACATCGCAGCGGCGGCCCAGGCGAGTTCGTCATCGTGGGTGAAGTCGTCGCCGTAATGCGTCAGCTTTTGGTAGGAGCCGTCCTTGCCATGTTTGGCGATGGCCTTCTCGAGGAAAGACCAGCCGAGTCTGGCCTTGGCGAGATACGCCGCGGCTTCTTTCGGATAAGCCTTTTTGAAAGCGGGCGAGGAACCGGTCTCCGCAAGCGCGGCGACGGCGGCGGCGGTCGCTGAAGTGGTCTTCGGCCAGACGACCTGGGCATCGCCCTGGTCAGGGAGGACGTTGCTCTCGTATTCGCGCTGGCGGGGATAGACGATGAAGTAGAAACCGCCGTCGGTGTCCTGGAGTTTGGCGATGAAGTCGGCTTCGATTTTCGCTTCCTGGAGAACGTCGCCGATGGCGTCGCCGCTCTCGGGCAGGCCGAGGTTGTCGAGGCGGGCAACACCCGGGAAGTCATCGACGCCCACCATCAGGAGATGGAGGAGCATCGAGGCGTTGGTGGTGTATTTGCTGTAGTCGCCGGCGTCATGATGGCCGCCGGACACATCGAGCGTGCCTTTTTTGACGAACGGGTAGAGCTGCGCGCCTTCCGAGGTGAGGCGCTGGGCGCGCTGGGCCGGGTTGCCGGAGTTCAGCTCGTTCGCGTATTTCTCGATGGTTTTCCACGTGAAGTCGTGGGACGAGGCGGGGCTGGGCACGGCGGCTTCGCCCGTATGACAGGCATCGTGTGTGAAGCGGGTGAAAGGCAGCTTGTTCGAATGGCCGCAGCGCTGGTGGTAGAGGCCCAGGGCGTAGGCGCGGGTGAAGTTCATGCCGATGCCTTCGTCGATCATGAAGGGCAGCGAGGCGCCGAGGCCGGGAACGACCAGCTTGTATTCGCCGGAGGTCGTGAAGCCGCTGAAGTTCGCCTCGTAAACCTTCTGATAAGGCTTCGGCGTATAGTTCCAACCGGAGTCAGGACGAAGGGTCAGCGCGCCGCTGTGGACGATCCGGCCGGTGGCGGCGTCGACGAGCTCGAAACGCTGTTTTTCGATGGGCAGCTCGCCCAGGCTCCCGAGGTAGTAACCGACGGCGGCTTTCTTGGGCCAGTCGGGAACGTAGCCCTCCTGGTTGACGTGAATCGCCGGACTGTAGCGAAGCGCGTGGGCAACCGCGGTGAACTTCATGTCGGCCTTCCACAGGGAGCCGTCCGGATTTTTAACTTCGACCGTCTGGCCGGCGGCGATGGGTGAGGCGAGCTGGAGGAAGAGGCTGTTGCCGACCCGCAGGTCCCGCTCGTTGAGCGGGGCGTAAAGCGGACGGCGCTTGAATCCGACGGATTGCACCGCGACGGCCTTGCCGTTCACGGTGACTGAAAATCGGGAGGCGGCCGGTGCGTTGAAGGAACCGGAGGAGTTCACGAAATCCCAGCTGTCCACCGGACTGCCGGCGGAGGGCTTGCCGTTCACGCGGACCAGCTCGAGCACGTTTGGCGAAAGGACATGCAAGGTGTTGTGGCCGACCTTGGGAATGCGAAGCTTCGTGCCATCGACCGAATGGACCGCGGGCATGGTGTCGACGTCATAGGACGCGGCCGCCAGGGGATTTGCGATCTGCGCCACTCCAAGGGCGCACAAGAGACTGAAGAGACCCGCGTGGGTCGGGGAGGAACATTTCATACCCCCTCACTTTAGCGACCGGCGCTGCGGAAAATTATCCGCGCCCGTCTGATACAAGAGTAGGACTCATCGCGAGGTGCACGTAAGCGTCCGTCCTACATTGGAGCATGAGTCGCCGGCACACCCGAATGTCGGAGAAGGTGGCGCCACCGGACTCGCCTGCCTTCAAAACTGAAATCTTGCGCCGGTCGCATGGCACTTAAATCTCCTGCGCAACCTCGTCGCCTTTCCCCATGAGTTCCTCGCCGCAATCCACGCAATCCGACTACCTCCTGCTCTTTCGCAACGCGGGAGAGGAAAGCCACGCCCATTTGACCCGCGACCAGCGCGCCGAGCTTACCGAACGCTGGAACCAATGGGTCACCGCCCTGCTCTCCAAAGATCAGTTGCGGGAAGGTCACCCGCTCGCACTGACCGGACGCGTCGTCTCCGGACCGGGCGGTGAACGCATCACCGACGGCCCCTACGCCGAGGCGAAGGAAGTCGTCGGCGGCTATGTCGTGGTCAAGGCCGGCAGCCTCGACGCGGCGGCCCAGATCGCCCGCGGCTGCCCGGGTCTCTCCATCGGCCTCACCGTCGAGGTGCGCGAGTTGCTCGCCCGCAGCCCGGTGCTCGAAGACGTGCGCAGCGTGTCCGACCCGACCGCCTGACCGGGCCACACCGGGCGCTGTTTTGGGCCTCGGCCGTCCCCCCTCGTGCCTGCCTTTATCCGGGGCCCCCCGGTGGCCTGCCGACAATGAGCCGTTGACATCACCGCTCAAGTTGTGCATATACACACTCATGGCGAAGGAACTGGATTTTTCGATCAATGAGAACTGTGTGTGCTTCAACCTTCGTTGGGCGTCACGGATGATGACGAAATTTTTCGACGCGGAATTGCGCCGGCACGGAATCCGCGCCACGCAATCAACCATTCTACTCGCCCTTAACGCCAAGGAAAGCTGGAGCATGGCGGATTTGAGCGAGGCGCTTGGCATGGAGCGCACGACCCTCGTGCGGAATCTCCGGCCATTGCAACGCGATGGCCTGGCGACCGCCGAGGGCGGCGGTCGCGGCGGGCGTGTCGAGTTGACGATTACCGCCAAAGGCCGGAAGCAGCTCGATAAGATCATGCCGGCTTGGCGCGCGGCCCAAAACACCGCGGTCAAGGCACTGGGTGCCCAACGTTGGTCCGCCATCCTCGCCGACCTCGAAACCGTGGCGTCAGTCCTCGAAAAATAATCATGAAACCATCACCGGCCTACCAGGCACCTAGGTGTGTATATGCACTCCATCGATAGGCCGACCTCCCTTTTCTCCCGTTATCACTCTATGCACACTCCAGCCATAACCACATGGGTTCTCATCACCGGCGCCTCGAGCGGCTTCGGCGAGGAATTCGCCCGTCAATATGCCCGGCAAGGCCACTCCCTGGTTCTTGTCGCGCGCCGGCTCGACCGGCTGCAAGCACTCGCCGGGGAGCTGCGCCGGCAGTTCAACGTCGAGGTCGTCGTGGAGCAGGTCGATCTGTCGGATATTCCCGCCATCGTTCAGTTGCACCAGCGACTCCATGAGCGCGGCATTGCGATCGAGATTCTGGTCAACAACGCCGGCCACGGTCTGCAGGGTCCGTTTATCGACAGCAAACTCGAGGCGGCCTTGGCGATGGTGCAGCTCGACATCGCGAGCCTGACCGCGGTCACCCACATTTTTGCCCAGGACATGCGGACGCGGGGGCGCGGAAAAATCCTGCTGGTCGCCAGCCTGCTGGCCCTTCAAGGCACAGTGAACTTTGCCGTGTATTCGGCCGCCAAGGCCTACGTGTTGCGCTTCGGCGAGGCCCTGCATCGCGAATTCAAACGCGACGGCATCACCGTTACATCGCTTTGCCCCGGCATGTCGGACACGGGGTTCGCCGCCGCCGCGAACCAAAAGATCACGCCCGGCCTGAAGCTCTTGATGATGCAGCCAGCCCCCGTGGTGCGGGCCGGCATCCGCGCGTTGGCAGCCGGCCGGATCAGTGTGGTGCCCGGTCTGCCCAACAAGTTTTCCGCCCTCTTTATGTGGGCTACGCCACGCTGGCTGCATCAGGCCCTGTTCGCCCGGGCGATGGGGGCATGAGCGCCGGATCTCCTGCCATGAGCAACCAAATGACAACCGGTGGGTTTTCTCAAACCGCCAGGTCCGCGGATACGCGGATGGCACGGGCCGGCCTTGAGTGGCGGGCCCGTCCCACCCTCTGGATGACACTACTGATGGGCGTCGGGACCGTGGCATTCTCCGGTTGCAGCCAAAACCATGCTCAGCAGAACTCGAATGCGCCCGTTCTGGTCAGAGTGGTCGAAGTCGCTCCGGAGCACTCTACGGAAAAAGCCCATTACACGGGAGTCGTTCGGGCCCGCACCGAAAGCAGTCTGGGGTTCCGTGTCGCCGGAAAAATTACCGAACGGCTCGTCAATGCCGGTGATACCGTCAGGAAAGGCCAGCCGCTGATGCGACTCGATCCGATCGATTTCGACCTCGCCCTCCGGGTCGCGCAGGCGGCGGTCGAGGCCGCGCGCGCAGTCCATACACAAACGAGTTTGGAGAAGGAGCGCATGCGGACCTTGGTTGAAAAACACGTTGAATCACGGGATGCCTTGGAAAAGGCCACCGCCGCCGCGGAGAGCAGCGCGGCTCAGCTTCGTTCCGCAGAGGCCCAAGCCGCTCAGATCGATAATCAGACCGGCTATGCGACCCTTTTGGCCGACTCGGATGGAGTCGTCATGACCACGCTGACTGAACCAGGGCAGGTGGTCTCCGCAGGACAAACCGTGATTGTGCTGGCTCGGGATGGCATGCGTGAAGCGGCGGTCGATATTCCCGAGAGTGCTCTGCCAGGAATTGCTGATCGGAAGGCGACCGCGCAGCTCTACACCGACAAGACCTCGAGTGTGGAGGCGACTTTGCGGGAAGTTTCCGGCGTCGCCGATCCCATCACTCGCACGTATCAGGCCCGCTACGTTCTTGAGGGCGATCCGAAGGCGTTTCGGCTGGGCGCCACCGTGACCGTTCGGCTTGCCCTGGCAGGACGAGAAACGCCGTCCGTCGTCGAAGTTCCGCTGGGAAGCCTGATTGATCGGGGCGATGGCGCGTCGGTGTGGGTCGTCGATCGTGACACGTCCGCCATCCAGAAGCGCTTCGTTTCAATCGAGAAACTGGGACAGGAAACCGTCCGGATCAGCAACGGACTTCACGCTGGCGATATCGTCGTTTCCCTCGGCGCCCATCTGTTGAACGCCGGGCAGGTCGTGCGTGTGGCCGGAGCATCAGCCTCGGGGGCCAAATGAATCGCTTCAACCTCTCCGCGCTGGCGGTCAAGGAACGGGCGGTCACCCTGTTTCTCCTGATTGCGATCGCCGGCGCCGGCCTGCTCGCCTTCACCAAACTGGGGCGGGCCGAAGACCCGACGTTCGTGGTCAAGATCATGACCGTGACCGCCGTCTGGCCGGGAGCCACGGCCGCGGAAATGCAAAACCAAGTGGCGGATCGCCTGGAGAAGCGGCTCCAGGAGCTGGAGCACTACGACCGGACCGAGACGACGTCCCGTCCCGGCTTAATGACGATGAAGGTCTATCTGAAGGACAACACGCCACCCCCCGACGTGCCCGAGGAGTTTTATCAGGTCCGCAAAAAGCTCGGGGACGAAGCGCGCTTCCTTCCACGCGGTGTGTTGGGACCGATATTCAACGACGAATATTCAGACGTGTTTTTCTCCCTCTATGCACTCAAGGCCTCCGACCTTCCCCACCGGGACTTGGTGAAGGAAGCCGAACGCCTGCGGCAGCGGCTGACGGGCGTCGCCGGCGTGCAAAAAGTGAAAATTCTCGGCGAACAGGATCAAAAAATATTCGTAGAGATTTCGTATGAACGACTCGCCACCCTCGGCGTGGACGCGCAGTCCCTGTTCAGCGCCATCGGGCGGCACAACGATGTCACGCCGTCCGGTTTTGTCGAAACGGTGGGGCCGCGGGTTTTTCTACGAATCGATGGTGCGATCTCGGATGTAGAGTCGGTCAAATCGATCCCGCTTTCGGTGCCCGGAAGGATCCTGACCGTCGGAGACGTAGCCAAGGTCCACCAAGGATACGAAGATCCTCCCAGCTATATCATCCGCGAAGGTGGCCAACCCGCGTTGCTGCTGGGCGTGGTGATGCACAAGCGCTACAACGGCCTCACGCTGGGCCGGGACCTGGCAGCCGAAGTCCAAAAACTTCAGGCGGAACTGCCGGTGGGTATTTCATTCGAGCAGATCGCCAACCAGGCGGCGGTGATCAACGCCGCCATCAACGAATTCATGGTGAAGTTTTTCACCGCCCTTGGGGTGGTGATTCTCGTCAGTCTGCTGGCCCTCGGCTTTCGCGTCGGCATCGTGGTGGCCGCCGCCGTCCCACTGACACTCGGCGCCGTTTTTGTTGTCATGCTCATCACCGGCCGGGATTTCGACCGGATCACCTTGGGAGCGCTCATCATTTCACTCGGCCTCCTGGTCGATGACGCGATCATCGCCATCGAAACGATGGTGGTTAAAATGGAGGAGGGCTGGGACCGCGTGAAAGCGGCAGGCTACGCGTGGACTTCGACCGCGGCTCCGATGCTGACAGGAACTTTGGTGACCATTGTCGGCTTTCTGCCGGTCGGGTTTGCCCGCTCCACGGCCGGCGAATATGCCGGAAACATTTTCTGGATCGTCGCCTTCGCTTTGATCGTGTCCTGGTTTGTGGCGGTGATCTTCACGCCCTACATGGGTGTAAAGCTCCTTCCCCCGATTGCCCCGGTAGTGGGCGGCCATCATTCGATCTATGGCACGAAGAACTACGAGCGCTTTCGCCGGATCATCCGGCTTTGCGTGGATCGTAAGTGGATGACGATGACCATTACAGTGAGCCTGTTCGCCCTCTCGGTATTTGGGATCAAGTTCGTGCAAAAACAGTTCTTTCCCAACTCCGATCGAGTGGAGTTGACGCTGGAAGTCTCACTGCCGGCCGGGGGCGCCCTCTCGGCAACCGAGAAAACGGTGCAGCGCATCGAGCAAGCCCTCCTCGCATTGCCCGAAGCGAAACAGGTGACGAGCAACATCGGGCAGGGTTCTCCCCGCTTCATCATGTCGCTCAATTCGGAATTACCGAATCCGGCCTTCGCTCAAGTGGTCATCCGCACCGAAAGCCCGGAACAACGCGATCTCCTCAAGAACAAGATTCGCAGACTGGTGGCGGACGGACGTTTTCCCGAGGCGCGCGTGCGTGTCACCCAATTCCTCTTCGGGCCCCCCGTGCCCTATCCCGTGCTCTTCCGGGTGATCGGAGACGACTTGGATGAAATCCGCCGGATCGCGACGGAGGTCAGGCAGGTCATGGAGAAAAACCAGCGGCTGAGAGACGTGCACCTGGACTGGGGCGAGAAAACGCCCGTGATGCATCTGGCCCTCGATGAGGAACGCCTGCATCTGCTCGGACTTACGCCTCAAGACGCCGCCTTGCAGTTGCAGGCCTTGCTCCAAGGAACCACCGTCTCGCAGGTTCGAAGTGGAGATCGCACGGTCGACGTCCAGGTTCGCGCTCCTGCGATCGAGCGCAACAGCCTCGACGAACTGGGTGACCTGATCGTGCGCAACGATCAAGGGCAGTCGATTCCCCTGCGCCAGATTGCCCGGATCGAGACGCGGATGGAAGACGCCGTGCTGAAACGTTATGACCGCGATCTCTATATCGCGGTTCAAGGTGACGTGATCGACGGCGTGCAACCACCGGATGTCACGGCCGAAGTGCTGCCACAGCTCGCGAGCATCAAGGCGGGTCTTCCTGATGGTTACAGGATCGATACCGGCGGGTCGGTCGAGGAGAGTGCCAAAGCCAACCAAGCCCTGGCGCTGCTTTTCCCGGTCATGATTATTTCGATGCTGGCGCTGATTATGTTCCAGGTTCGTTCCTTTTCGGCCATGTTGATGGTCTTTGCGACCGGTCCGCTTGGACTGGTGGGGGCGGTTCCGACGCTGATCATTTTCAACCAGCCGTTCGGATTCAATGCGATCCTCGGGTTGATCGCGCTATCTGGTATCCTGATTAGGAATACACTTATCCTCATCGACCAGATTCAGCACGACAAGGCGGCCGGTCTGTCCGACTACGACGCGGTCGTCGAATCCACGGTGCGGCGCGCCCGCCCGGTCGTGCTGACCGCGCTCGCCGCGATGCTGGCCTTCATTCCCCTCACCCACTCGTCGTTCTGGGGAGCCCTGGCCTACGTCCTGATCGGCGGAGTCGGAGCGGGAACCGTGCTCACACTCCTGTTTCTTCCGGCGCTCTACGCCATCTGGTTCAAGGTGAAAAAAAACCAGCCGTTAACGGTTCACGCGACTCAGTGAGCTGAGGGAGCCGTTTCCATCGCGACCCTCCCCCGCTGGCCTGGACTGACATGCCGAATGCTGGACCGCATCAGGTCCTCTGCGACGGCAAGCTCGGGCCAGTCGTCGCTCTGCTTCGCGGCGGCCTCTTCGACCTGCACAAAGGTCGTCTCGGTCAGGCCCAGAAATCCGAGCATGTGGCCCAAGTGCGGCACCAAAAAATTAAGCCCCGCATGCTCTCCGCCCGGCAGAAAAGCGCCGTTGCCGGCAGAGACGACCACGACCACGGGCTTGGGCGCGAGTAGCGGCCGGTAGCTCTCTCCCTCCGCGGAGGTCACAATCTCAAACGTGCGCCCGACGCGGACGATCTGCTCGATCCAGGATTTGAGCACCGCGGGCATGCCGAAATTGTAGAGAGGCGTGCCTATCACGATGACGTCGGCAGCCTCGATCTCGGCGATCAGCGTTTCACTCAGCGAAAGACTGGCGTGCTGCCCAGCCGTGCGCGCTTCGGCCGGCGTGTAGGCCGCGGCGATCCAGGCCTCGTCGATCGCGGCAGGCGGCTCGAGCCCGATGTCGCGGCTGACAATGCAACCCTCAGGGTGGGCGCCCTGCCAGGCGGAGGCGAGCCGCGCGGCGAGTTGACGGGTGACCGAACGCGTGACGCGTGCGCTGGCATTGACGACAAGCAGGTTGGTTTTCATCGCAGCCAGGATAACGTGAATGTCGTCCGCATGCTTCGTCCCAAGATTGTGAGCCGCTCACAAAATTGTGAGCACCGCGTCCGCAAGTCCGCCGGCCCGCCGTTCTGACTCCGCTCAGACTCAGGTCTGCCGATTCAGATAATCACGTCCCCAGATCTCGAGCTGATCCATCAGGCCCGAAAGACCGAGACCATGCTCACTCAGCTGGTATTCCACCCGGGCCGGCACCTCCGGATAAACCGTGCGGATCACGACACCGTCCGCCTCCAGCTGGCGGAGCTGCACGGTGAGCGCCTGGGCGGTCACGCCGGCGAGCTGGGATTGGATGTCGCCAAAACGCGCCGGCCCCGTGCTGAGGACGAACAAGATCGAAGGTTTCCACCGCCCGCGGATGACATCGAGCGCGGCCCGCACCGGACATACGCGCCGGAGGGGATCGATAGGCTGGGCGTAGTTGGAAAGTTTTTTCACGATGCGCGTGAACAGCATACGCGCGCCTCCGGGGAGGCAAACAAACGTCGCAATCTCTTAAGACCTCCCCGTGCGCCTGTTCCTGCGCCCCGACTCCGTCAGAGATTGAGGCCGAGCAGCCAGTCGCGCATGGCGACGTTGACTTGCCAGGCATCGGCTACCGGTTGGCGGGAGAAGGGCAGGACGGGCATGTAATCGGGAGGACCGGCTTCGGGTGTGATGGTGAACCACTCACGGCCTTCGGACCGATGGCGATTGATGATGGGACGCCACAACTCCAGATAACGCTCCCGAAGCGACGCCCACTCCGGCGCAAACGGATGCCCCACTTGCGGCCCTTGCTGAAAGCCGATGCGGGCATGCAGGTGGTCGCTGTGCGCCTGGGCGTGCGCTAGATTGGCGGACTGATTCTCCAGGGTGGATTCATGCACACACATCCAGTGGGAAAAATCGGCGGTCAGTCGCAGCTCCGGCAGGGCCTTCAGCAAGCGGACGGTTTCGGGACCGGAAAAGGTGGGGCGTCCGCGATGGGTTTCCACACACACGGGAATGCCCGCCGCGCGCGCGCGCGCCTGACTTTCTTCGATCAGCGCCACGTTGTCGGAAAAATCGAAAACATCACTGCCCAGGTGTGCATTGATCAGCCGGGGCCCGACCTCAAAGGCAAAATCCAGCTGTCGGGCCAGCGACTCCCGGTGCGCCGCAGGCGTGTCTCCGCTGGAGATCACCTGGGGTATGCAGAACAGCCCGCGATCGGAATGGGCGTTGCGGATGAGCGCGGCGGTTTCCGGCTCCCCGGCGAGGTAAAGCTCCGAACCGTCGAAGCGGTCCGCGACTACGCGATCGAGAAAAGCGTCGAGCGACAGATGAGGGACTTCCCACTTGGATTTGGCAAAAAGCAGTTTCATGGCAGGGCAGGTCCGAGGCGAAGAGGTCCGGGGAATAATGTCCACCTCAACGACTATAAAACCTCACCTGAAGACGGTCGGCGGCGACGCGGCGCGTATAGCCGGGCTCGTCCTCGGTTTTCCACGTGTGTTCGAGAATCTCGATTCTGGCCACTTGGCCGCAGAGCACGTCAAGCAGCGTGCGCACGACAAGACGGGCGTGAGCCGCACCGAGGCAAAGGTGCGGACCGAAACCGAAAGCCACGTGCGGGTTGGGCCGCCGGTCGAGTTTCACCTCGTCCGGTGACTCGAACACCGTCGCATCGAAATTGGCCGACGAGAAGCACAGCGAAACAAACTCCCCCGCCGCAACCTTCACGCCGTGCACCTCGGTGTCGCGCGTGCATTTGCGTGACAGGTGGGTGACCGGTGAAAGCGCGCGGAAAAACTCTTCGCTGGCTCCCACCACGCGTTTTCGATCCGCTCGCAGATAGTCGAAATCGGCAGGCCGGTGCGCGAGGTGGGCGATGATTCCCGTGATGGAGTTGATGATCGTGTCGCGACCGCCGGCGAAAACGATGCTGCAGTAGCCGAGCATTTCCTGGCGGGTGAGCGGCCGTCCGTTGATCCTCGCCTGGGTGAGCGCGCTGAAAAAATCCGCACCGGGGCTGGCCTGCGCGCGGTCAAGCAACGCATTCGTGTAAGCTTCGAGCGCCGCCCCCTTGCTGGTGCCATTGCCCTCGCGAAAAACATGAGTGCCCCACCCGATCCAGATTTTTGCCTCGGCATCGGGCACATCGAGGAGGATCGCCAGCGCACGCGACTGCAACGGAATCGCCAGGTCCCGCACGGCCTCGAACGAATCGCGCTCGCGCATGGCAGCCACCAACTCGCCGACCAGCGACTCCATGCGGACGATGACTTCAGGGAGCTTTGCGCGATTGAAAAAAGGCTCCACCACGGCCCGGTAGTCTTGTTGCTCCGGCGGATCGACCTCGAGGGGCAGCTGGCGCACCGTGCGAACGTCCTCCTCGGTCGGAATAGGCACCTTGAACGGTGCATCCGAACTGAAGGTCTCCCAATCCCGGGCCGCCTTGCGAAGGTCTTCATGGCGCAAAACCATCGGAATGTCCCTGCCCTGAAAATTGTTCACGAGCACACCGTCGCGTTCACGCGGCTCGCGAAAAGGGTCGGTCGGATTGTTGGGATTATGAAACGGACAGGGCATGGCGGAATGGGGTTGCGAGGTTAGAGAAAGGAGCGCGCGACGCGCTGATTACGCCCGTAATTTACCCGAAACAGGCTCCGCCCCCCACGAGCCCGTTAACAAAAACCAATGATCTATTGCATAATTTCTAATAGAAATGGTCTATTTTTGTGAATTTATACGATGAAACGGATCGTCCAGCCCCTGCTCGAAGATATTCCGTTGCCCGGCACCAGCTCCGTGGCGGTGCGCGAGTTCAACCTGCCGGCCTTTACCCTCCCCTGGCATCGGCATCCCGAGGTGGAGCTGACCTGGATCATGGAGGGCGAAGGTTTGCGTCATGTGGGCGACAACGTGGAGCCTTTTTGCGCGGGTGATTTTTGTCTGATCGGCGCGAACCTTCCTCACTGCTGGCTCTCGACCAGACCACCGAAATCCGGCATGCGAGCGCGCAGCCTGGTGGTGCAGTTTGATCCCGCTCGTTTCGGTGCGCCTTTCTGGGCGCTCCCCGAATGCACCCGGATCGCGCGCCTGCTCGAGCGCGCGGCCCAAGGACTGTGCTTCAGCAAAAGCTTGGGAGAGCGTCTCGCGGCAACCTGGGCATCAGCCACCACGCCGATCCTGCGGATGACGGCCTTGCTGGCCCTCCTTGGCGAACTCTCGGAGACTCCGGAGGAGCGGCTTCTTTCGCTGGCGGCCTGGACACAGACGGATCGTGCGGAGAGCGATCCCAAGTTGCGCCGCGTGCTCGCCTATCTCGGCGAAAACATGGGCGAGACAATCTCCCAGGCGGCGGTCGCCCGTCTTGTGCATATGAGTCCGGCGGCATTCAGCCGGTTTTTCAGGCGGGCAATGGGCAAGACGTTCCAGTCCTACCTCACCGGTCTGAGGTTGGGCGTCGCGTGTCGTCAACTGCTGGAGACCGACCGAAGGGTGAGCGAAATCGCCTATGCGGTTGGCTTCGGTAATCTCTCGAATTTCAACCGCGCCTTCCGGCAGAGCCGGGGCGTTTCTCCTCGTGAATTCCGCCTGAAATCATGGGAGGCGACGTCCCCGAAGCCGACTAATCACAATATTGAGAAGCCGAGTCTCGATAAACGAACGTGATCGTTCCCTTCATCGTCTTGCGGCCGGCGTGGCATGACAGGGCTCAGGTCTTCGGCTGGCGCGGACGATACGCAACGCCGAGGCGGTCGAGGCGCGTGAGATGTCCTCCGAGGCGTTCGTCAAAGGCATCCCACGCCTCTCTCGCGTCACCCGTCCACAAAACTTGCGCCAGCGCGCACGCGCGCGGGTAAGTCATGTAGTCGAGGTGGCGTCGTGTTGGGATGTATTCCGCCCACAGTTGTGCCTGGGCACCCAGCACACCTTCGCGCAGTTCCGCCGGATAGTCTGTCAGCGGCCGCCAGCCGTAGACCTTTTCAACGGGAAGGCCGCCGCCAATCGCGAGCGGTTCAAAATCAATCCCCGCGCCGGTCTCTTGATAGGCGTCAAAATAGGTTTGCGAGTGGTTGGCCAACACCAGCGGGTTGCCTGCGCGCAATGCCTTCACGTCGAGGTGGTGCTGGTTTATGGTGGAATCCCGCCACAGCATCACGGCCGTGTCCACCGGCGGCTGTCCGTGTTCGATGATCTCGTCCCAACCGATCATGGCGCGGCCGCGGGCGCGCGTCAGCTCGTGCAGCCGCGCGGTGAAGTAGTCCTGCACATCGTGGTCGGAGGCCAGTCCGAGTTCGCGTTTCTGCTCTTGAATACGGGGCGAGGCCGCCCATTCGCCGACCTTGGCCTCGTCTCCGCCAAAGTGGAGGTAGTGAAACGGGAAAAGGTCGGCGAGCGTGGCGACCACTTTCTCAAGAAAAACAAAGGTGGCCGGCTCCAGGTTCAGCGTGTTGTCGCTGATTCCCCAGCCTTCCCGCACACCCGGACGGCCCCCGGTGTTACCAAATTCCGGATACGCCGTGACCAGCGCCTGCACGTGGCCCGGGACGTCGACCTCCGGCAGGATGTGCACCCCGCGCATGGCGGCATAGGCCACGACCTCGCGAATCTCGTCCGCCGTATAGGCTCCGCCATGGGGAATCCCGTCGGTCGGATTTTTCGAGCTGGTGGAATTGTGTCCGATCATCGTGGCGTCACGCCAGGCGGCGACCTCCATGAGCCGCGGATAACCCTCGACGGGCAGGCGCCAGCCCTGGTCGTCGGTCAGGTGCCAGTGGAAGAGGTTGAACTTGTGATAGGCGGCGAGATCAATGAACCGCTTCACGTCGGCGACATCGCGGAAATGCCGGCTCACGTCGAGGTGCAGGCCGCGCCAGCCCAACGCAGGCGCGTCGTCGACGACCATGCCGGCGACGAAGAGCCGGGCGCGCTGGCCGGAAAGGAGCTGGCGCAGCGACTGGATGCCGCGGGCGACCCCGTCGGGCGAAGCGGCCTCAAGGAGAATTTGTTCCGGGGTGACCGTGAGCCGGTAGGCTTCGTCGGCGAAACCGGCCGCCTTCAACTTTGCCGCCAGCGGACGAGGCGGCAGCGTGAGCGCGAGGTGAATGTCACCGCCGTCGGCCAGGGTGGTTTCGGTCGCGAAGTGATTTTCTTCCGACAGGTAACCGGCGAGCAGGGCCGCTTGGGCGGCGAGTTTGTCGCCGGGCGCGGAGGAAATGCGCAGGCGCATGCCAGGTGAAGCGTGGCCGCGGTGCCGCCGCGTCCATTCACCTCCGGTGAGGACCAGGCGGGTGGGTTGGGGAAGAATAAGCGGCGGAGTGTTCATCTGGGGTTCGCGGCAACGGCGTTGTGCGATCAATCACCTTATCGCATGCGGACGGAAAATGACATGGACGGCACGTCGATTTCTTTGGCAAATTCGATTGCATGAAACGTCAAAAGGATCCGGACCTGATCCGGCTTACGGCCGTCGTGCGGGATCCGCCGGATTTTTATTGCGGACTGCGCCGTCGAAGCGAAGCCGCGCCGGACAACCTGGTCCTTTTTGTGCGGCGGCGGCGATCCGAACTGCGGCCTTCCGACGGAAGCGATTCGTTTCATGAGCGGTGGGTGCTGCTCGTGGTGCTCGCCGGGACGGGCGAGTTGAGGCGGGATCGCCAGCCGCTGCGCCTGAAACCCGGCGTCGTCGTGATGGTGCCGCCGCTTCATTTGCATGGCTATATAAACGTGACGCCGCGCATTCACTGGTTGTTTGTCACGTTCGAATGGCCGGGCCACATGGCCTCTTCGGAGGACTGGCGCGGACCGCGGCGCCTGGATGCGATGGGACGCCGCCGGCTGGCGGCGGTGATGGGGCACTATCTTCCGCCGGAACGCGACGGAGTCATGGCGGCGGCGCAACTGCTGGAGTTGTTGCGCCACTTGTATCCAAGAACGGAGCCGGCGCCGACATCGAGACATTCGTTGCTGACGGCGGTGCAGGCGGCGGCAAAGGAGTCGCCCGGGGAAAAGTTGCCGCTGCTGGCCCGCCGCCTGGGTATCAGTGAAAGTCATCTACGGACACGCTTTCGCCGGGAGGCCGGCCTCAGTCTCGGACGCTATCTGCGGGAGGCCCGGCTGCGTGAAGCCGCGCTCTGGTTGCGCGAGGAAGGTCTGAGCGTGACCGCCGCGGCTGAACGCGCGAAGTATCCGGATGTGTTCACGTTCAGCCGGGCTTTCCGGCGTGTGCTGGGCTATCCGCCCTCGAGAGTGCGAAACAAGTGACCACCCGATCCGCTGGTCGCTTGTTCACGGACGCCGGACCGCCACATCATCGACCGAGATCACCGCTGGCATAAAAAATGACCGATGCCCTGCCACGCCGTTGCGCGGCGGCAGGTCTCCACGCATCCATTCGCGCACAACGTCGCCCTGCATCGTCCGCACATAAACACGATAATCGTTGTCGCGGAAATTGTCTGTCGTGAAGGACAGGAATGCCCGTGCGTCCTTGACCACATAGGGCACCGCCTCGACGGGCACCATCGTCGGGAAAGTCGCGGAAATGTAGTTGTAGGCACCCAGCAACTCCGTGGTCCCTCCCCGCTCGGTCACGATGAATGGCGCCTGCCCCTCGGTCTTAAAGCCGAGCACCCACAACGTCCCGCCCCTGTTCCTCACCTGGGATTCGAGGCCGTCCCCCTCCTGGTTTTCCGGGTTAAACTGACGCGCCCATACCGTTTGTTTCGTGAAGTCCCAGCCGGACATGAACACATCCTCCACGAACACCCGGCCCGTCGCGCGCTCGGTGTTTCGATAAGAACGCCGATGACGCCCGGTTCCGATCCACCCGCCGCCATGCCGGATCACCACCGTGCCCGGCGAATCGTTTTCGAAAATCACCACGCCCGGATACTGCGCGTTAAGAAACAGATGCTCGAAAAAAACCTCCGCATGCTTCGTGGGCTCGATCCGAAACAACGGCCGGGGGCTCTCCGGATTGCTGAACGGCTCCCGGGCGGCGCCAAGGCTGATTTCCGCCCCCATGCCCAGCACCTGCCGGACGGCGCCGCGCACGACGATCGTGTCCGACACAAAGTAAGTCCGCCCGATCGGAAAATACACCGTCGCCTTGCCCGCATCGATCGCGCGCTGAATCGCCCCCGTATCATCAGGCTCCCCTTCTTTTCGGGAGCCCACCGCAACCCAGTCGTTGAGATCGCTGCTCCAAAAATCGGGCGCGTCCTCCACAGCAAGCGACGGCTCGGATGGCGGGCTTGCGTCCGGCGCGGTCAGCAAACCAATCCGTGCAACGGGCGGCATCATCCTGCCGCGCACACGCACCGCGGCGGCAGGTTTCATCTTCAGATCGACGAGGAGAAGATTTCCTCCGACTTCCAACGCGGTGGCGCCTTCCGCCATGCCGCGGAACTCCGAGTCAATGAGCGTCAGCACGCTTTCAGGATGCGTCGTCACCACCGCCGGCACGGAATTGTCGCTCGTGAGCCGGCGCACATGCAGCAGATTCCGGTCGAGCCGCACTCCCGCCTTTTGCTGGTTGCGCACGTGCACATGCTCGAGCGTGAAACAATACTGAATGTCGCCGACATCGATCCCGTAGGCGAACCCTTCGATCGTGACACGCTTCACATAGCCAGGTCCGGGAATACTCCGGCGCATCGACAAACCGGCATGCCCCGAGCCATCACCGCTGCGGATCGTGACATCCTTGATCGATCCCCAGTTGCTTGCCGCCCATTCAACGCCGATCGCACCGGAGTTCCCCCGTCCGGTATCGAGGGTGAAATCCATCACGTAATTGCGGAACGCCTTGTTTCCCCCGCCGCCGTTGTCCGGCTCGCCCGGGTCCATCAGAGAACCGGTCATGATCATTGCCTTCGGCTTCAACGGATCGCCAAAGCCCTTCGCGTTGTCCGCCAATCGCAAGATCGTGCGCTCCCGATGCTCGCCTTGCAGCGTGACCATCGCGCGCCAGATACCCGCGTCGCTCTTGCTGACGAGCGTATCGCTCACGTCATACACGCCCGCCGGAAAATAGATGAACCGCCCGGTGTCCACCGCGGCGGTGATCGCGCGTTGAATCGCCGCGGTGTCGTCCCGGCCGTCGTCAGGACGTGCCCCGTAAGGCGCCGCCGTGATGTTGAGCACCGCGTCGGCCGGAAACACTTTCCCCGCTTCGCCCTGCAGTGAAACGGCGCCCATGGGCACCATCATCATGAGCCAGCAAGGCATCACACCGTCGAATAGTTTAATTTTGAACATTGGTTTGGTGAGTCCGCTTGAGCACCGCCCCCAGGCGGGCGGCGGAATAGATCGGGTCGTGGGGGTTGTCCTCATTTCAAGGCAGGGTGGCGCCGACAGGAATCGGGCCGCGCGGTCGGAGCGCCGGATTATACAACCTTCGCAGTGCCGCCGTTAGTCCAATCCCGACTTGATAATGGTTGTTTCCCGATGAGCGCGGCCCGCGGGACCCGGTGGAGCGACAGGCCTGCTGAAATTTCAACATTCATATTGACGGGCGCCCGATGTGTTGATTTTTCAACAGGCATGAATTCCTCCCCGCTCTCCGATGATCTCAGCCGGCGCGAGCGCCAGGTGCTCGAGATTGTGATCCGCCTGGGCCGTGCCACCGCCCGTGATATTGAAGCGGAGCTGTCCGACGCCCCGACCTATTCCGCGGTCCGGTCCATCCTGCGCATCCTGGGCGCCAAGGGCTGGATCATTAAAACCCAGGAAACCGGACGCGACTGGTATGCGCCCGCCCAGCCTGCATCCAAAGCCAAGGCCGGTGCGCTCCGGAGCATGGTCAACCGTCTTTTCTCCGACTCCGTCTGTGACGCGGCCTGCGCCCTCCTCGGAGACAAGAAGGTCAAACTTTCAGCCGAAGAAGCCCAACGCCTGATCAAACTCATCAACGAAGCCACCCGCAAATGAACCTCTTACTTGTCGAATTCGCACGATTTCAAAACCTGTATCCCCACGCAGGGAATTTCACCCTGCTTCTGATGAAGAGCACCGTCATCCTCTTGATGGCGACCGGCGTCTCGGCCCTCCTCAAAGGACAAAGTGCCCGGGCTCGCAACTGGGTCTGGCGCTGCGCCCTGGCGGGACTGCTGGGACTGGCGCTCTGGCAATGCCTGCCCGGTTCACAAGGTCTCGTCACCGTGCACGCCAAACCGACCTCGTTTCCGGCGGCCTCCACATCCGGAACCATCTTCTCCCCGGATGCACAGGCGACGAACGTGCTCCCGATGTCCTCGGATGGACCCGGCCTGCGGGAAAGCGCCGCCCTTTCGGGCCTGCGGTTCATTGAGGCCTGGAGCGTGTGGCTCTGGCTGGGCATCGCCTCCGTGCTTGTTATGATCCATTCGCTGCGTTCAGCCGGCGCGACGCTCTGGCTCCGGCGCCATGCTTCGCGAGTGGAAACGCCTGAAGAAAAGGCGTTGGCCGGAATGGATCTTTATCTCACCCCCGCGCTGGACACCCCGCTGCTGGCCGGGCTGTTGCGCCCCGCCATCTACCTTCCCGAAAACTCCAGGGACTGGACCCAGGAAAAACGACGCTGCGTCCTGCTTCATGAGAAGGCGCACCGCACGCGGGGCGATCTCGCCTGGCAGTTTGCCGGAACCTGCGCCTGCTGTCTCTGGTGGTGGAATCCCCTGTCGTGGATGGCCCTGACCCGGCTCAAATCCGAAGCGGAACAGGCGGCCGACGATATGGTGGTTCTGCACGAAGGAACGGCCGAGCCTTATGCCCGCCACCTGGTGGAAATCGCCGCGGGGTTCACACGGCAAGCTCCCGCCGGCGTCCCCATGCTGGGCCGTTCCCCGCTGGAACAACGCATCCGCAGCATCCTCGACCGGACCCTGCTCCGCAACCGCATCGGCACCTGGAGCGGAAGTCTCCTCGGTGTTCTGTCCTGCTTCATTTTTTCCTGCCTGACTCTCGGCGTCGCCTTGGGCGAAGTGGATCTGACCAACAAATGGGGCAACGTTGTCCACTACCAGGCAGACCCCGCGCAGAACAAACTTCTGCAGGGGAACTTCGTCAAAACCGGCGGCAAGCTCGAGGGATGGACAGGTTCGCTCGACTCCGTGTCGCCTGAAAAGGGAATGATCCGTCTAAAGGCGGCGGAGCAGGAAACGGCCATCGAAACCAGCCTGCCGTGTGACCCCGCATGGGAGTGGTTGACCGTCATGGCCAAAACCCGGCCCGCCGGCGAAAGCCTGTTCGTCGATGGCCAGCACGCCTCCATTAGCTTCACGCCGGTGGACGCCTCCGGCAAGAGCACGGCGCCCGCCACCGTCCTGCTGGAGAAACGAAACGAGGGCTACGCCAACTGGGCGAACTGGATTCGCACCATCCGCGTCCCGGCCGGCACCCAAGCCGTCAACGTGCGCGTCGCGCTCGCCCCCGGAAAGGGCGGCCTCGACTGCCAGGAAATCGGCATCGTTCCCAGTCGCGAGGAGGATGAACTGGATCACCGCCTGGTGGACCGCTTCTTCGAAGCGCTCAAGGCGTCCGACGAAAAGACCGTCCTTACACTGCTGAAACAGGAACCGAAACTGGTGGGCGCACGCGGCTTCACGGACAATGGCACCCCGCTGATCCTCTGCGCGTGGAACGAACTTCCCGACATGGCCCGGATCCTCATCGACCACGGCGCCGACTTGGAGGCGGTTGATTATGGTGCGTGGAGATCCACCGCCCTGATGTGGTGTGGCTGGTGGGGTTCCGCCAGGACGGCCGATGTCCTGATCAAAGCGGGAGCCAACGCCAAGGCGCGGAGTATTAATGGAGTCACGCCCCTGAGCTCGGCCAAATCGGGAAAGAAAAATAACCGCTTCAGCAAAGCCAGTCCCGATGCCTTCGATCAAACCATCGCCCTCATGACCGCTGCGGAAAAGACTCCCTGAGCGCAGACGAGAGATCCCGAGGCTGGCCGCGTTTTGGTAGCGTTGAAGCAAACGCCGAAACACGGCCCGCCCCCTCGCTCTCAAGCGGTGGGATTACGGCACGGTAAACTCGAACTGGATCGGACCTTCGGCATCGCGCTCGGAGAGCAGCACCTCGTCGCCAAGACCATCCGCCCCCTGCCGGCCGCTCCACGTAACGTGGATGCGCTTACCGTCGTCCTCGATGTTCACCATGCCGAATTGATTGAGGTGTTTTTTCTTGGGTTCGGATTTGTAGCGTGCGCCATGACTGTAGGGGCCGCCTTTGTAGCTGCCCACGTTGGCGATGGGACCCGCTTGAAAAACCCGGATGGGCGCGCCTCTGCCCGTGGCAAAATCGCTGTGGGATCCGTCATCGATGGCGGTCATGTGCGCGTCACCGGAGAGAATGACGACTTTGCCGGCGAGGCCATTGGCTTTGATAAAGTTGGCGATCTCGGCGCGATGGGCGGGATAGCCCTGCCAGCGGTCGGCCTTGGTGGCGGGACCGTTCCATGGCACGGAGGTCACCCAGAAAATCAAGGGGCTGCCATCATCGCGCGCGGCAAGCAACTGGGCGCGCAGCCAGGCATCCTGCGCAGACCCCATCATGCGCAACGCCGCGGGATCGCGCTGGCTGCGCAGGTCGGAGAGAATGAAGCGGACACGGCCGACCGTGAACGCCTGGTCAACCGGAGCAGTCGCGCCGGCGGCAATGGTGAGCGGATAGTGCGGGACAAGCTCACGGTAGTTGCGCAGGGAGGCTTCGCTACTGGGGCTGTTTTTGTTGCTGTCGTTCGGGCCGAAATCGTGGTCGTCCCATTGATAAATCAACGGGATCGCGGCCAGCATGGTGCGCAAGCGCGGGCTGGAAAGGTGGACATCATAGGCGGTGCGAAAAACCTCCACCCGGTTTTCAGCGATGTTGAAGTAATGAAAATCGCCGGTGTGAACGAAGAAGCGGGCCCCTTGATGAGCGGCGGCGGCGAAGACGGGCGAATTCATTCCCATGGCGCAGGAAGCGACGGCAAAACGAAAGTTGGCGGGTTTTCCGGGAACGGGAAAAGTCCGGAACGAGCGTGGCTCCTTGTCGACGGGGGCGCCGTTGGCCCCGACGAAGCTATAGGGATAGACGGTGTCGGGCTTCAGGCCTGCGACGACGAAGCGATGCAGAGCCCCGGCCTGCATGGGAGCGGTGAGCGCGGGTTTGATCGGTGTGGTTGAATTTCCGATACGAATCCCAACCGGCGCGGTCGCTTCAATGCGGGCGGTGACGACGGCCGATTTTTCGGTGATTGCGCCGGCCCATGACCACCCGACGGATTCGGCCTGCAAGTCCGGGCAGACGGCAACCACCAGGACGAGCAGGAGAACACGGCAGAGACGACTGGACGGGGCATTCATGGGGCGCGGATGATCGAAAGACTGGGATGGGGCATGGGTAGCAACAACGCCCTCGGACGAGCCGACGACATCGCCGGACGTTAAGATTTAACCCGTTCCCAACCTGCCGAGGTGCCCGGAGATGTAAGGGGCGTTTCGCTATATAACTCCGATTATAGCTGCGAAAAATTAACTTTCCGAAACCCCGCCCAAGAGGGTGGACACCAGACGCGCCAATAAGACGAGCTTCGCGCCGGCAAACGCAGCCGACGAAAGTCCAAAAGCCTTAAGCACGGAGCACAGGCCATAGACATCATCGGCACGGTTGGGTCTGGAAACGGCTCGAATTGAAAAGGATTCCG
>JAQSWS010000117.1 GCA_029266495.1 Rariglobus sp.
TTAATTTCGAGGGGTTTTCCGCCGCGGTGGAGCAGCTCGGCATGTATTGGCTCCTCGTGAACCAGGTTCCGAAGCAGGAAAGCTGACCCGATGACGTCGAGGCTTAATCTTCTTTTTCTTGAGGATAATACGTCCGATGCCGAGCTCGTGCTCCGGCAATTGCGGCGCGGTGGATTCGAAGTCGAGGTTGCGCTGGTGGACACGGAGGAGGCGTTCGAGGCGGGCCTTCACGAAGGTCTGGATCTGATCCTTTCCGACTACGATCTCGGGCCGTTCAACGGGCTGCGCGCTTTGGAAATTCTCCGGCAGCGGGGGCTCGACGTGCCTTTTATCCTGATTTCCGGCACCGTGGGCGAGGAGCTCGCGGTGGAGGCGATCAAGCGGGGCGCGGCCGATTATCTGATGAAGGACCGCCTGGCGCGGCTGGCTTCGGCGGTGACCCATGCGTTGAATCAGGCCCGGTTGCAGCGCGAGCGTGCGCAGGCGGAATCATCGCTGCGGTTGTTCCGTGCGCTGGCGGACCAGTCGACCGACACTTTTGAAATCATCGATCCGGGGACGGGCCGGTTCATCGATGTGAGTGAAAAAAGCTGCACGGTGCTGGGCTACACGCGGGAGGAGCATCTGAAGTTGAACGTATTCGATCTCGATCCGACGGTTGCGGCCGGCGACTGGCCCAGGATCGCGGCCGCCATAAAAGCGAAGGCGGACGAGGGGTGGATCAGCGAGGGCATTCACCGGCGGAAGGATGGCACGACGTTCCCGGTGGAACTCAATGCCAGGTGGGTGCGGCTTGATCGCGATTACATCGTGACGGTGGCGCGGGATACCACCGAGCGGAAGCGGGTTGAGAAAAAGCTGCGGGAGAACGAGCGCAGCCTGGCGATGGCTCAGGCGGTCGCCCATATCGGGAGCTGGGAGCTCGACGTGGCGAACTTCGAAAATCCCGGCGCCAACGCCCTGCGCTGGTCGGACGAGCTGTTCCGGGTGTTCGGTTACGAGCCGGGAGCCATCGAGGTGTCGCGCGAGATGTTTTTCCGTCACGTTCATCCGGATGACCGTGAAAAAATCCGGGTGGCGGTCGGCGAGGCCGTGCGCACCGGCGAAACCTACGATCTCGATCACCGCATCTTGTTCCCCGACGGCACGGAGCGCATCATTCACGAGCGGGCCGAGGTTGTGCACGATGAAAAGACGGGCCGGCCGGTCACCCTGATCGGCACGGCGCAGGATGTCACCGAGCAGCGCAGGATGGACGCCATCCTGCGCCAGAGCCGGGAGGACTTCCGCCTGCTCTTCGAGGCCAACCCGATGCCGATGTGGGTGTATGACACGGAGACGTTGAAATTTGTCGCGGTGAACGAGGCCTCGGTCCGCCACTATGGCTACAGCCACGAGGAGTTTCTTGGCATGACGATCAAGGACATCCGGCCTCCCGAGGACGTGCCGGTCCTGATGGAGTTGATTTCCAAGCTGGGATCGAACCACCGCTCGAAGCCCACGGGCACCTGGCGGCATCGTAAGAAAAACGGCGAGTTGATCTTCGTGGAAATCACCGTGCGCTCGTTTATTTTTCAGGGCCGGTCGGCCGAGCTGGTCCTTTCCAACGACATCACGGTGCAGCGTGAAAGCGTGCTGGCGTTGCGTGAGAGCGAGGAGCGTTTCCGGCAGCTTGCGGAGAATATCACCGAGGTGTTTTGGATCACCGATCCGGAGAAAACCAAGATACTCTACGTCAGCCCGGCCTACGAGGCGATCTGGGGCCGGACCTGCGCGAGTCTTTGCCAGAACCCGGCGACCTGGCTGGACGCGATTCATCCGGAGGACCGGACCCGCGTGGTCGAGGCGGTCAAGGACCAGGCTGCGGGCGGTTATCACGAGACGTTTCGCATCATGCGGCCGGACGGTTCCCTGCGCTGGGTGCGTGACCGCGCCTTTCCGATCAGGGATGGGGAGGGACGGGTTTATCGCATCGTCGGCACGACGGAGGACATCACGGAGCGACACAATCTTGAGGAGCAGTTCCGCCAGGCGCAAAAAATGGAGGCGATCGGGACCCTGGCCGGCGGCATTGCCCATGACTTCAACAATATTCTTGGGGCGATCATCGGCTATGCCGAGCTCACCAAGATGGATCTGGTCGGGGGGAACACGACCGCGCATCAATACCTCGACATGGTGTTGCAGGGCGCGCATCGCGCGGCGGCGCTGGTCCGCCAGATCCTGGCCTTCAGCCGGCAGCAGGAGCAGCAGCGCGTGTCGTTGCAACTCGGGCAGACGGTGGAGGAACCGCTCAAGCTTTTGCGTGCGACCATTCCCGCGCTGATCGAATTCCGCGTGTCGCTCGCGACCGACCTGCCCGTCGTGCAGGCCGATCCCACCCAGGTGCATCAGATGGTGATGAACCTGTGCATGAATGCCGCCCACGCGATGAAGGGCCGCCCGGGGATGTTGGGGGTGACGCTGGAAAAGGTCCTGATAGACGGGTGGAATGCGGAGCTTGGGGTGCGTCTGCCCCCGGGCCTCTATGTGCGGCTGACGGTCAGTGACACCGGTTGTGGCATGAAGCGATCGACGATGGAGCGCATTTTCGAACCGTTTTTCACCACGAAGGAGCCGGGTGAGGGCACGGGTCTCGGGCTGTCGGTGGTGCATGGCATCATGCAAAGTCACGGAGGAGCGGTGACCGTGGAAAGCGAACCCGGAAAAGGCTCGGCCTTTCATCTTTATTTCCCGGCGGGCGGTGCCGCCGTGCCGGAAAACAAGACGGGGGAGATGAAGCGGGTGCCTCGCGGTTCCGGTGCGCGGGTGCTTTTCATCGAGGACGAGGAGCCCATCGCAGATGTGGGGGAGTCGATCCTTGAGACGCTCAACTATCGGACCACCGCCATGACGGACGCCGTCGAGGCGCTCGCGTTTGTGCGGGCAAACCCGATGGCCGTCGATTTGGTGATCACCGATCTCAGCATGCCGAGAATGGCGGGCACGGAGCTGGCTGCGCAGATTCTGGCTGTTCGCCCCGACATGCCGATTATCCTTACCACCGGTTATACCACGACCCTGAACACCGAGATCGTGCACGCGATGGGAATCCGTGAGCTTTTGCTCAAGCCCTTCAGTTTCCAGACGCTGGGGATTGCCGTGCATGATACGCTCGCCCAGCCCCAGCATGTATTTGAGAAGATCCGCCTGGCGGCGCTCAGCGCACGCGGACAGTCCTGATCACCATCGATCCATTCCGCCTTCAGCCTCGCACCGAACGCCCACACTCCCGCTCAGCTCCGGCCCTTTTACCCAGCTCCACCACCATGTCACGCATCCTGCTTATTGAAGACGATATCTCGTTTCGCACCATGCTCTGCGTCGCGCTGAGGCAGATGGGGCATGAGGTCATTGAGGCGTCGGAGGGATCTCACGGGGTCGGCCTGTATCAGACGGGCAACTTCGATCTGGTCATCACCGATCTGATCATGCCGGGACAGGAAGGCATCGAGACCATCACCCAGCTCATCAAGGCGTATCCCTCGGTCAAAATCATCGCCATGTCGGGAGGAGGACGGACCACGCCGGACAGCTACCTGAAAATGGCCAAACGACTCGGGGCCAAAGAAGCCCTGACCAAGCCGTTTTCCATGCAGGAATTAAACGGCGCGGTCGACCGGGTTCTGGCGATGGCTTGAGACGCCCTGGCTGCCAGGACGGAAACGGGGTGGAGTTCCCGCCCCGGTGGGCGCGAGCGGTGAAGCTCACGCGCACCCGGCGAACCGGTCTCAAAGGTTGGCGATGATGCCGTCGGCCATTGCCTTGGTGCCGACAACCGGCTTGCCGAAGGCGATGTCGCCGGTGCGGAGTCCGTCCTGGGTGACGGTCTTGCGGACGGCGGCCTCGATCTTCGTGGCGATGGCGTCGAGGCCGAAGCTGTAGCGCAACATGAGGGCTCCGCTGAGGACCTGGGCGCACGGGTTGGCGATGCCTTTGCCGGCGATGTCGGGAGCGGTGCCGCCGGCGGGTTCGTAGAGGCCGAAGGGAAGGCCGAGGGAGTTTTTACCGGTGCCGAGCGAGGCCGAGGACAGCATGCCGAGGGAGCCGCAGATGACGGCCATTTCATCGGAGAGGATGTCGCCAAACATGTTTTCGGTGAAGAGCACGTCGAATTGATTGGGGTCGCGCGCGAGCTGCATCGCGGCGTTGTCGACATACATGTGGCTGAGGGCGAGTTCGGGATGATGCTTGGCGAAGTAGGCGGTGACGACCTTGCGCCAGAGGACGGAGGTTTCGAGGACGTTGGCCTTGTCGACCGAGCAGACGCGTTTGCCGCGGGCCTTGGCGGTGACGGCGGCCACCTCGGCGATGCGTTCGATTTCGGAGGTCTTGTAAACCATCGTGTCGACGGCCTGTTGTTCGCCGTTCTCGAGGGTGGTGGTGGTTTTGGGGAGGCCGAAGTAGATGCCGCCGGTGAGTTCGCGAATGCAGACGATGTCGATGCCGTTGGGAATGCGCTCGGATTTGAGGGGGGATGCGTCGAGGAGGTCTTTGTAGAGAAGGCCGGGACGGATGTTGGCGAACAGATTGAAAGCCTTGCGAAGGGGGAGGAGGGCGGCGCGTTCGGGCTGTTCTTTGGGCGGGAGTTTTTCCCACTTCGGACCGCCCACGGAGCCGAAGAGGATGGCGTCGGCGTCTTTGCAGACGGCGAGGGTGGAGTCGGGGAGGGCCTTGCCGTGGTTGTCGATGCCGGCGCCGCCGACATCGGCGAGCTGGTAGGAGAGGGAGAGGTTTTCCTTCCGTGCAACGTGCTCAAGCACGCGCAGGGCTTCGGTCATGACCTCGGGCCCGATGTAGTCTCCAGGAAGAACGGCGAATTTAAGGGTCGGCATAAAGGGCGGTGAGTTAGCAAGGCCCGCCCGTTGCTGGCAAGGGGGGAAGTGCGTGGCGGACCTCCGTGGTTCGATGATACCCGCCCGGCCTGCCTAGATCGAAATCGATTCCTTATCGCCCTAGTTGCCGGTCCGGGGCGGTAAAGACAGACGATCGATCCTGTTTAATATTGGGCGCTGGCGGGAGCCAGGATGATGCCCACGACATAGAAGGGAATCGCGATGAGACTGCGCAAAAACGGTTTCTTTGCGTCTGACCAATGCATGATGAGAAAAATCAACGCGACAAACGGGACGAACAGATACCCCAGCCCCCACAAGACGGAGGTTTGGAAGGCGACGATGATGAGTTGAATTCCGAATATCAGGGCGATGATGGCGCCGATTGCGACAAGCGCGATGCTGAGGACTTCCATGATGTGTGTTGTGCGGGTGGATTGGGACGCTGGGAAATTTAAGCGATTACCAGTCCGGCTATTTCTTGGATGCCAGAGGCCGGATTGCCAGATATGAAGCGCGGCGAGGACGCGATAAGCGAAAGTATGATTTGTCCGATAAGGAGGTGGAGCGAGGGGAGTTTTCCGGATTGCGTCGTTTTATTAGTCCAAAGAGTGACGCTATAAACGTCGGAACCCGGCAGGCAGGTTCGGGCTCGGATGTGAAAGTATGTGTGGCTCGCAATCGACGAGCGCAACGCCCGTTTGGCTGCGGCGGTGCGTTCTTGCGACGAGCCGGAAAATTTCCCGATTGCGAGTCGGCTAAAAGCACATCTCTTGGCGGCTTCATGAATCTCCACGTATTTCCCGCCGGTCCGATTCAGACCAATGCGTATTTGTTGACCGATCCTGCGCGCGGGGAGGCGGTCTTGATCGATGCGCCCGGCGATGTGTGGGCGGATGTGGAGCCGGTGCTGGCGAAGGAACAGTGCAAGCTGGTCGAACTGTGGATCACGCATGGGCACTGGGATCATACGCAGGGCGGGGCCGAGGTGGTGCGGGCCACGGGTGCGAAGGTGCGGGCGCATGTCGCCGACAAGGTGCTCATCGAAACACCCGAGGTGATGTCGGTGTTTTTGGGCGGAGCGATCGAACTGGAACCGATTCACCCGGAATTCTGGGTTTCGCAGGGGGACCGGTTCGCCGCGCTGGGACTGGAGGTCGAGGTGCGGCATGTGCCGGGGCATTGTCCGGGAAACGTGTTATTTTATTTTGAGGCGGCGAAAGCTGCGTTTGTGGGCGATGCGTTGTTTGCCGGCAGTGTGGGACGCACGGATCTGCCGGGGGGCGATCGCAATCAACTGACTCAATCGATCCGTGCGCAGATTTATACGTTGCCGGATGAAACGACGGTCTACGCGGGCCACGGCCCGGCCACGACGGTGGGCGTGGAAAAGCGCAGCAATCCCTATGTGCGCGGGTGACGCGCGGAACGCGACGACCACTCGATCAGTTTGTCACTTAATAGGTGACAAATCGGTCTGGGTAGGAGGACATTGAAAGGCGGAAAATTTGTCACTTATTAAGTGACAAACCGGATTGGAGGCGTGGGGGTGGACTTTTCGCATTTGTCATTTAGGGGAGCGCGGGGATGACTCGGGGGCTCCGATGAGCGACCTTAATCAGGACGAAGTGTTCATGCGTCGCGCGATCGCGCTGGCGCGCCAGGCGTGGGGGCGCACGCATCCGAATCCGCTCGTGGGTGCGGTGATCGTGGAAAACGGCGAGATCGTGGCCGAGGGGTTTCATGCGCAGGACGGCGGACCGCATGCCGAGCGGGTGGCGCTTGCGGCGCTGGGGCGGGCGCCCAAGGCGGGTGCGGCGTTGTATGTGACCTTGGAGCCGTGCTCGACCCATGGGCGCACGGGGGCGTGTTGCGATGCGATCCGGGCGGCGGGGGTCCAACGCGTGGTCATCGGGGCGACCGATCCGAATCCGGCGCACGCGGGCCGGGGTTTTGCGGTGCTGCGGGAGGCGGGCGTCGAGGTGGTGACCGGGGTGCTGGCGGCGGAATGCACGGACCTGAATCTGATTTTCAATCACGGGATGACGGGCGGCGGAGCGATGCTGGCGGCGAAGGTGGCGGTCACACTCGACGGAAAAATCGCCTGCCGCACGGGCGAGTCGAAGTGGATCACCGGCGAGGCGGCCCGGGCGGATGTGCATGCATGGCGCCGTTATTTCCCGGGCATCGCCGCCGGGGCGATGACGATCCTCAAGGATAATCCAAGGCTCACGGCGCGCACCGCCGATGGGGAGACCTGGTGTCCGCTGCGGTTTGTATTCGACGGTTTACTACGCACGGTGAGCGATGCGCATGGTCATCTGCCGCATGTTTACACCGATGAATTTCGCGAGCGCACGGTGGTCGTGACCACGTCGCACGGGGGTATGGGTTACGTGCGCAAGTTGCGGGATCTGGGTGTGCAGGTGTGGGTGATGGAAACGCCCACGCAGCGCGTGAATTTTGCGGATTTCCGCCGGCGGTGCGGCGAGGAAAAAGTGGCGGGTGTTTATTTCGAGGGCGGATCCCAGTTGATCAGCGAGCTGGTGCGTGCGCGCCAGCTCGACTACCTGTTCGCGTATCGGGCGCCGGTGTTGTTCGCCGACGACAAGGCGAAGACGATGTTCACGGGGTTGCGCCCCGAGAAAGTCGAGCAGGCGGTGCGGCTGACGGACGTGCGGCACGGGATATTCGGCGATGATACGCTGATGCGCGGGCGGGTGGCCTACCCCGAAAAACTCTTGCTCGATGAAACTGTATTTAGCCTCCGGTAACGCGCACAAGGTCGGGGAAATGAACGCGCTCGCACGGGCGAGCGGGCTCGACGTGGAGATTGTCTCGGCGAAGGCGGCGGGAGGAATGCCGCCGGTGGTCGAGGACGCGGGCACCTTTGCGGGCAACGCGCGCAAAAAGGCGCTGGCGCTCAGGGCGGTGCTGCCGGCGGACGCGTGGGTCCTGGCCGACGACAGCGGGTTGTGCGTGGACGCGCTGGGCGGGGCGCCGGGAGTGGAATCGGCTTATTATGCGGGGCCGCAGGGCGATGGCGCGGCGAACCTGGAAAAACTGGTTGAGGTCATGCGCGGAGTGCCGCCGGAAAAACGGGGCGCGCATTTTGTGTGCGTGCTGCTGCTCGCCGGTCCGGGCGGGGCGGAGGCGGTGTTCGAGGGCCGCTGCGAGGGGCGGTTATGCGAGGAGCCGCAGGGCGGGGCGGGCTTCGGTTACGATCCGCTTTTTGTGCCCGGGGGACACGGGCGAACGTTTGCGGACCTGGGCGACGATGTGAAAAACACGTTGAGTCACCGCGGAAGGGCGTGGGCGCGGCTGGCGGAGCGGTTGCGGACTCTCACCAGTTGAAGGAGGCTTTGGCGGCTTCGTATTCGGCGGCGGTCAGGTCGGTGAAGTCGACGCGGCGATAGGACATGACGCGCGGGGTGCCGGGAGGATAACGGCCGTCGCGGAACATGGAGTTAAAGCCCCAGTTGCGGGCGGGTGCGCCGTAGTAAGCGACCAAGCCTGAAGAGGTGGTGTCGTAGGGTTCCGTAAAGATGCGGCTTTCGAAGAGGGACACCAGGGAGCCGCGAATATAGACGGTTCTGCCACTGCCCCAGTTTTCAAGGAAGCGCGGAAGGTTGTGCGCCCCGCCGCTGCTTTTGCCGGTGGCGCCTTTATTGGTCGGCGTGAGGCCGGTGAGAAGGGCGGCGGAGATCTCGATACTGTTGGCAGTGCCACCGACCAGAATAGGCGTGGGGTTGGAGGTGACGCTGTTAGCATCCACAAAACCTCCTGAAAGAATCGTGACGGCATCGGCCACGATGGCCGCCGGGACCTCGCCGGTTTCGGGGGTGGTGGCGGAGTTTGGGCTCGATGCGCTGGTCGTGCCGTCGGCATTAAAATGACCTTTGATGTAAACAGGGGCGTTCGTTGCGATGGTGAGGCCTTCGGGGCTGTTGTCGCCGACGTAGCTGGGCACTTTGCCACTGCCGTTAATAATGCGGACGCTCGTCTGCATGCTATTGGCGATGGTGGCGGCATTGGTTGCTCCCGTGATGGGATCGGTGCTGGGTCCGCCGGTTACCTCGACATAGACGATTCCGGTCCAGTCGTCGGTGGTGAGGTTGCCAATCTCGTCGGTGGCGGTGAGCGCGACCGTGCTTCCGGTGGAGAGAGTGGCGCTGGACTGGCCGGCCATTTTGGCGACGGCTTTGCGGAGGACGTCCATGTCGAGTTCGATCAAGTCGGTGCCTTTTTCACGGTGCTGGTCATACATGCCCTTGTTGTCGGCTGCGAGGACTGGGGTGGAGGCGGGTGCGTTGGTGGGAGTCGTGGTCGAATTGTGGTCGGCGGGCGGGGAGGGGAGCCATCCGGTCTCGCTGTTGCTGAGGGAAGCAGAGCCGTAGGAGGGGGAGGCTGAAGTGGTGCTGGAACCTCCGCTGGTGTAGGTGATGGTGTTCTGAACGGTTGTGGGCTTGTTTCTAAACTTGTATTTGTATTTGCCGGCGTTGCCTCCGCTGCCAGTGGCGCTGACCTCGTAGCTCTTGGTGGAGAACGTGGTATTGTAAGTGGAAGTGGCCTTGTAGGCCTTGTATTCGACCAGTTTGTTGCCGGCGGGCAGGGAGAGAGTCTTGTTCTTGTCCGGGTCGTTCTTGTCGCGACTGGAGAGAGTGATCGCTTTGGTGGACGGGTTGACGGTGATATAAAGGCCGGCGTGGCTGGAATACTTCTGTTCTTCGATCGCTTTTTTTTGGGCGTAGTGAGGATCGGATACATCCGGATAGGCCGGGGGCTCGATGATCGCGCGTCCCGAGTTGATGGAGTCATCGGTGCCACCGGGGGTGGGATCCTCCTGATATTTGCTGACGGCGACGGGGGTATAGTTGTCCACGCCGTGCGCGGCGGTCTGCAGATTTCCATTCCAGCGTTGCGAGGCATAGTCGCGAAAACCGCTCCAGTCGCTGGCCGCCGTGCCGTTTCCTTGGGTGCTGTCCTTCCATACTTCGTCTACTTTCAGACCTTGGGCTGCGCCGGATTTGTTGATGAACGTGATGCTGCCGGTGCGGCCTGCAGCGCTGGTTCCGTCGGCAGTGTCGCCGGGCTTGGCTGCGTGATAAATTTTCCCCGTGGTGGTGACCTGATTACTGAAGGTAAGCGTAGTGTTGTTACCCGGGTAGAGGTAGAGGTTCCCATTGGTGTGGACGGGGCCCGAGATGGTCATGTTGGCACCTGGAAATATCTCCAGGTCCATGTTGTAGAATATGGCGTGGGCAAAGAGCGGGGCACCGCGAACGGATATCCGTTGTGAAACGTAGGCAGTGATTGCGCCTCCCCCCAAAGCGCCGACCGGTGTGACCGTGGCTTTGGAGATGACGCGCACATCACGTCGAAACACGTATTTTCCCTTTAGGGGATCCGATTCGTTGTTGGGGTCAACGGGGTTGTAGTAGTAGTCGGCGCCCGATGCAGGCACGCTTTCCAGGGTGCCGCCGATCAGTTCGTTCCCGGCGGTGTCGACATTGCTGCCAGTCCAGAACGAGGAGGAGGGAATGGCGAGGGCATCGGCGCCGTCGGGATCAAGATTCACCGTTCCGCGTGTTTCCAGTTTCTGACGAATCTGAGAGAAGCCGTATTCGGCGAGTGCCTCGGCAGCGTTGCGCGCTTCGAGAAGGAGGGCGTTGCGATAATTGAGACGGCGCTCGGTCATGCTCCAACTGAGAAGGCTGCCGACGAGGAGCAGCGCGACGGTCGTGAAAAGCACGACACTGAGGATGGCCGAACCGCGGGAGGAGTTGCGCAGAAAGAAAGGCTTCATGACGGGAGATCAGCCGCGAGGCGAAATAGTGAAGTTGTAGGTATTGGTGGCTCGTTCGTAGCGGTTTTTGCCGGTGTTGGTGCGATGGATGATATCGCATTTTACCATGACGCTCCGGCCGTAGAAATTGTAGAAGAGCTGTTCGGTGCCGATATTCTTGGAGAGTTCGATGACCTCTTCATTGGTCTGCGCGGTGGAGGTGGCGGGCAATAGTGGCCAC
>JAQSWS010000026.1 GCA_029266495.1 Rariglobus sp.
GGTGCAACCCGCGGTCACGCGCTGCGTAATCGATCGGCGGCGTGGGCAACGCGGAGAGTGATTGCCTGAGATCGTCGTCCTTCATGGTGACGGAGATTTGCGGACGCTGGAGAGTCGCAGTTGTTTTTTGAGCCTCTGTTTGGCCCGAAAAATACGCCACGAGACGGTCGTCTCGGCGCAGCCAAGGACGCGAGAGGCGTCCGCGTGATTCATACCTTCGTAATAAATGAGCGTCACCGCCTCGCGCAGATCCGGCGGCAGGCCCGCCAGCGCTTCACGCACGATGATGGCCTCGTCCGAAATCACGTCGTGGGCTCCGGTCTCCAACAAGGTGTAGTCCGTCGTGAGTCTCTCCCGTCGGATACGCTGACGGTAGCGATCACGCCCCTTGTTGGTGGCGATCGTGTAAAGCCAGCCTTTGAACGAGGATTCGCGCCGAAACGTCGCCAGCGAACGCGCCGCCTGGATGAACGTATCTTGCGCGATGTCCGCGGCTTCGCCCGGGCAGAGCGAAAGGCGGTAGGCGAAGGCGTGGATCATGGGATGGTAGCGGTTGAATAACTCCGTAAAGGCCTCCGGACAGCCTGCGACGGCTTGCGTAATCAGCCGGGCATCGTCCGCCTCCCGCACGGATGCATTCATGGAATCTATATCCTGAAGACGTTCACTCATCACGAATCCTTGGAGATTTCTCCGTAAAAGGCCGTCGCGGCACGAATGGCAACAAGGTGCACGCATTTGAGATGAGGAAAGCAAACATGGTCTTCAATGTATGGACGTCTCCAGTTCCCGCTTCCTTGGCGGTTTTCATCGCGCAAAAAAAGAAAAAGCCGCGCATTCGAAACACGCGGCTTTTTATCATGCCAAAAATCATTTCCCGCTACTTCATCAACTCGGCGAGCTTCTCCTGGATCGCATCAGCCCAGATCTGGTAGCCAGCAGGTGTCAGGTGCAGAAAATCATGCATGATCTCCTTGGAGAGTGTGCCGTCGGGCTGAAGGAACCTTTGACCGATATCGAGAAAGAACACCTGCCTGGCATCGTCGAGCTTCGCGAGGGTGGCATTGATCTCGGCGAGCTTGGCGCGATACGGATGCACCGGGCTCTCCATGCGCGGAAACACCGCCAGCAACAGCACCTTCGTATCGGGCAGACGCGTGTTGATCTCCTTCACGATCGCCGTGACGCCCTCGGCGATCTGCGCGGCGGTGTCGCGCCCCACGTTGTTGGTGCCGATCATAAGCACCACCACCTTCGGCTGAATGCCGTCGAGATTGCCATTTTGCAGACGCCAGAGGACATGCTCGGTCTTGTCGCCGCCGATGCCAAAGTTAGCCGGCTTAAGCGGACCAAAGCGTTCGTTCCACACCGTCTTGCCATTGCCTCCCCAGCCATTGGTGATCGAGTCCCCAATGAAGAGGAGATCGACCCCGCCCTTTTTGGCACGCGCGTTGAACCCCTCGTGCTGGACCATCCAGTCGTTGCGCGGCANNNNGCGCGGCACAGGCTTCGTCGCAGGATTGGGAGTCGGCTGGGCGCTCGACGCCACGCAGCCCAGCAAACCCAGGAGAACAACCGGAACCAAGCGAATCAGGGGTTTCATCACGCGTTGATTAGGCGAGATTAAGGAGAGAGAACAAACCCAATCCCGGATACATCTGTGTCCTCAGCGCACGATGCCGAAAACGGTGTAGGTGAGTTTGCGCTCACCGGCCTGGACATGGATTTCCACCTTGGTCGTCGATGGTTGTTCGAGCGATTTGGGAGTAAGGGTGAGCAGCCAGGTGCCCGCTTCGGCCCCCGCCTTTAGCTCCGCAGCCAAGGCATCGCCCGCAGGTTTCACATCAAGGATGCGCACCGCCGAGGAGCTGAGTTGCTTGATCGCAATGGTTCGGGTCAACGCGCGGTCAGCCTTGGTCCACTGCACAAGCCGGGGTGTGAGCGTAAGGGCCGGCTGAATGTCGACCTTGAGAGACAAGGAGGCGGGGGCGACGCCCACCTCATCCGTGGTCACGATCAGCCGCGCGGTCTGCAGCCCCATCCGGTCACCTGCGACATAGACAACGGTGACGATCCCCGTGTCGCCGGCAGGGATGGTCCGCGATTTAACGGTAGGGGTGGAGCATCCGCAGCTGGACGCAAGTTCACGGATCGTGACCGTGCCCGTGCCTTCGTTTTTAAACGGAAACTCGGCAACCAATTCCCCCGTCCCGGCCGGCAGGATCAAGTCCAATGAGGTTTTCTCCCAAGTGAGCGCAAACCCGGTCAGCCCGGTCATCAGAGCCAGGACCACGATGCCCAGATAATTCACGTTACGCATAAGATTCTATCCATCTGGATCGCCGCCGCGTTGGCAATGTAAGCCGGAGCCGGCATTTGTTTTCACTGGAGCGAACCGAGATTTCACGGACTTCCGGATTGATTCGCAGGCATAGGTAACGGCCACGAAAGATCAGCCGGGCGGCCAATGTTTTCTCCGTCGCCCAAGCCGCCATTATCGATGCCATCTTCGCCTGTGCTCCAGATGTGAGAGGGGTCGCTCAGCTCAACCCTAAGAGATGTCGTGGAAAAAGGATCGACCGGCGCATCGGCCAGCAGGCCGGCGGCAACCAGCTCTTTCCACTCCGCCGGCCGGCCCAGGCGACGCCAGGCGAGCAGACCCGTCAGCGCACTGCGTTGCGCCTCACGGCGAAAAACGGATGCGGAGATCGGCTCCCATTGCGACGTCGTGATGATGAGAAATAATTTACCCACGGGATTCTCCACGGCGGCGATCTCGACATCGACGGCCTTGACCTGTTCTTCCGTCACCGGAGCATCCTGCACCGCGTAAAGCAGGAGCGTCCGGATTTCCCGGGCGTAACGCCCAAGGTGCGCCGTCGTATGCGTTGAGGCCAACCCGCGCGGGTGACGCGCGACGAGCTCGAATGCCCTCACCCAGCCTCGCACGTCATCGGCTGCGGCCTGCAGCGTCGCATCGCGATCAAAGGGATTGCGGACAGGAATCGAGAGGCGCGGCTCACCCTCCTGAGGGGAAACCGGCGGTGCCAGGCCAAGGGAGCCAATGCTGCTGAGGAACAGCTCCACGTCATTGGTGCGCGGCAGCCGCTCCACTACAACCTGGGTAAAGAAAGTGAACTCGCCCCGGAAGGCGCGGATGAGGGCATCGGACGCGAGTCGTTCATCTTGGAACAAAGCGAGCTGCAACCGCATCGCCTGCGCCGGCGTCAACGCCGGCTGACGGGCGAGCCAATACACACCATCGAGAGAGATCTGCCAGACGCCGGAGGCATTGAGCACCGGGATGAGCCCTTCCTGCTCCGATAACAACGCTCGCGACAGGGCGAGGTTTTCGAGCGCGAACGCGACCGCCTCATCCCGACGCCCGTCGACCCAGGCAACCTTCAGCGCAAGCGTTCGCACCAGCGCCAGTTGCCGGAGCGGCTGATGATCCGGAAACGGCGTTTCGGGGCCGTGCAGCGGCGGAAATTGCATCCGTTCGCGCCCGTTCAACGTGAGCTCCTTCAAAGCGGGGCCAAGTGCGGCCAGCCAGGCTTTCAACGAGGACGAACCCACGTTAGGGACGTCCGTCAGAGGTGAGGACAAGAGCGAAAGTTCTCCGCTCAATTCCGGGTCCTTGGGAAAAAGTTGCGGGAACAACGGGCGCCAGCGGGTAAGCGCATTCTGATCCGCGGGCACCTCCCTCCGTGACAGAAGGATCTCACGCCAGGGCGGCCCTTTCCCGGGAGACGTTTGCGCGACACAGGACCCAATCACGCAGAGCAAGGCCAGTAACAAAGCGGGGCGGCGCATGCGCCTAAGGTGCGGCCTTCTTGCAAAAGGCGTCGAGACTGCATTTCGTGACCGGCAAGCGGCGTCGGCGATGATCGTGGGCGCCATTAACAATCCTCCTACTCCCAAGCGCCCATGAAACGTTTCTTTGTGCTCATCTCCCTCGCCCTGCTGTCAATCGGTTCGCTGCGCGCGGCCGACGCAACCTGGCTGACCAACTACGATCAGGCGCTCAAGCAAGCCGCCGCCGAAAAGAAGCCCCTGCTGATCGACTTCACTGGCTCGGACTGGTGCGGCTGGTGCATTCGCCTGGACAAAGAGGTTTTCTCGCAGCCGGAGTTCGTTTCCTACGCCAAGGAAAACCTGGTGCTGTTGAAACTGGATTTCCCCCGCAAGAAGGAGCTTCCCGCGGAAGAAAAGGCGCAGAACTCAAAACTGGCCAAGCAGTATCAGATCCGTGGATACCCCACGATCATCGTGCTCGATTCCAAGGGACAGCAGATCGGCCAGATGGGTTATCAAAAGGGCGGCGCCGGCCCGTGGATCGCTTCCTTGGAGAAATTCACGAAGCAGTGAGCCGGGCTCTCCATCGGGCGTAAATACGCTCCTGCCGTTTTCGGGCATGAAAAAGCGCGGTCCGTTGAGGACCGCGCTTTTTTGTAAGGTCGAGTGCACCGGACTTCCGGCCGGGCGCCGCACACCTCAGCGCTTGCGGCGTTTGAGGGCGAGCTGGACGCCGGCGAAGCGCATGACGCTGTGCAGGTGCTCCTGCTCGGCAGGATCGAGGTGGGCGCTTTCCTTGAGCTGGGTCTCGGCGCGCTTGAGGGCTTCCTCGACGGCTTTCTCGTCGATCTTTTCCTCGGTGATGGCGCGTTCGGCGAGGATCGAGATCTTGTCACCCTCGACCTGTGCGAAACCATTGCCCACCGCGAGGAAGAGTTCCTTGCCGTCCTTGATCACGCGCAGTTCGCCGTCGGCAACCTGGGTGAGCAGCGGGATGTGGCCGGGGAGAATGCCGATCTCGCCGTCCACGGTCGGGATGACCACGGTGTCGATGGTGTCGGAATAAACCCGGGCTTCGGGGGTGACGATTTCGAGTGTGAGGGACATGGCGGCGGAGGAAGTAGTGAGTAGCGGGTAGTGACTAGCGAGTAGTGGAACCGGGCGTTCGCGTGATGCTCGCTACCCGCTACTCACTACTCGCTACTTCATCAGCGATTACTTCTTGGTGGCGGCGAGCACCTCGTCGATGCCGCCCTTCATGTAGAAGTCGCCTTCGGCGACGTGGTCGAGTTCGCCGCTGAGGATCATCTTGAAGCCGCGGATGGTGTCCTTGACGGGCACGTATTTGCCGGGCGCGCCGGTGAACACCTCGGCCACCGTGAAGGGCTGCGAGAGGAAGCGCTGGATTTTGCGGGCGCGGTAAACGGTCTGCTTGTCCTCGGGGGAGAGCTCGTCGAGACCGAGAATCGCGATGATGTCCTGGAGGTCCTTGTAGCGCTGAAGAACGCGCTGCACTTCGCGGGCGACCTGATAGTGTTCGTCGCCGACGATCGAGGGCTCGAGGGCCTTCGACACGGAGGCGAGCGGATCGACGGCCGGATAGATACCGAGCTCGGCGATGGAGCGCTCCAGCACGATGGTGGAGTCCAAGTGCGCGAAGGTGTTGGCGGGGGCCGGGTCGGTCAAGTCGTCGGCAGGCACGTAAACGGCCTGGAAGGACGTGATCGAACCCTTCTTGGTCGAGGTGATGCGCTCCTGGAGCATACCCATCTCGGAAGAGAGCGTGGGCTGGTAACCCACCGCGGAGGGCGAGCGACCGAGCAGCGCGGACACTTCGGAACCGGCTTGGGAGAAGCGGAAGATATTGTCGACGAACAGGAGCACGTCCTGGTTCTTTTCGTCGCGGAAATATTCGGTCATCGCGAGCGCCGAGAGGGCGACGCGCATACGGGCGCCCGGGGGTTCGTTCATCTGGCCGTAAACGAGGGCGACCTTCGACTCGGCGAGGTTGTCCTGCTTGATGACGCCGGCCTCGGACATCTCGTGGTAAAGGTCATTGCCTTCGCGGGAACGCTCGCCGACGCCGGCGAACACGGAGTAACCGCCGTGGGCCTTGGCGATGTTGTTGATGAGCTCCATGATCACGACCGTCTTGCCGACGCCGGCGCCACCGAAGGCGCCGACCTTGCCGCCCTTGGTGAAGGGCGCGATGAGGTCGATGACCTTGATGCCAGTCTCGAGGATGTCGGCCTTGGTGTCCTGATCGGCGAGCGCGGGGGCGGCGCGGTGGATCGGGTAGCGCTTGGCGAAATTAACCGGGCCTTTGCCGTCCACGGCGTCGCCGGTGACGTTGAAGATGCGGCCGAGAATGCCTTCGCCGACGGGGACGGTGATCGGGCCGCCGGAGTCAACCACCGGCATGCCGCGGACGAGACCCTCGGAGGACGACATCGCGATCGTGCGGGCGATGCCCTCGCCGAGATGCTGCTGGATCTCGAGGGTGAGTTTCTCCTGCCGGCCGGAGACGGTGAAGTCGACGGTCAGGGCCTGATAGATCGGGGGAATCGCGTTTTCCGCGAACTGGACGTCAACGACGGGGCCGATGACCTGGACGATTTTGCCGGTGTTGCTCATGAACGGAGGGTTTTGATTAAGTTGTATTGAAATTCTGGTTACGCCGCGAACTGGGCGGCGGCGATTTCCAGGATTTCCTGGGTGATCGCGGCCTGGCGGGCCTTGTTGTATTCGAGGCTGAGCTCGCCGACCAGCTTGGTGGCGTTGTCCTTGGCGGTCTTCATCGCGACCATGCGGGCGGAGTGCTCGGAGGCGCGGGCGGAGAGCACCAGCTGGTAGACATGGCGGTTGACGTAGAACGGGATCAGCGCCTCCAGCACCTCGGGGGCGCTGGGCTCGAACAGCATGTCGCGGTCGTCCTTCTTGGGAACGGTGCCGGCCTCGGTGTGGGCTTGCTGGATGAAGGAGGCGAGGCTGGCGAGCGGGAGAACGGGGCGGAGGGTCGACTCCTGCACGAGGGTGTTGCGGAAGCGCGAGTAGATGACCTCGACGGTGTCGATCTCACCGGCGAGATACTTCTGCACCATGTGCTCGATCGCGACCTTGACCTCGGAGAACGGCGCGCGGTCCTGCACGGCGAAGTCGGCGGCGAGATCGCGGTGGGTGCGGGCGATGAACTGGGCGCCCTTGCGGCCCATGGTGAAGAACTTCGCCGGCGTCTTGATCTCGGTGACGAGCTTGAAGAGGTTGGCGTTGAGGGGACCGCAGAGACCCTTGTCTGTAGTGACAAGAAGGATACCGCGGACCTTCACCTCGCGCTGGTCGAGGAAGGGGTGCTTGAGCTCGGCGACGCGGGGGGCGAGGGCCGCGAGCATGCTGGAGAGAAGCTGGGTGTAGGGCCGGCCGGCGAGGGCGAGCTGCTGCGCCTTCTTCATCTTCGACGCGGCGACGAGCTCCATCGCCTTGGTGATCTGGCGGGTGTTCTTGACCGACTTGATGCGCCGGCGGATATCGCGTGTGGAAGCCATTGTGGGAGAAGTAGCGGGTAGCGAGTAGTGGGTAGCGAGTAGATCGGAGGCGGGGATCGAGATGCTCGCTACCCGCTACTCACTACTCGCTACTGTTATCAGCCGGCGTAGGTGGCTTTCCACTCGTCCAGGGCGGCGACGATTTTGGCCTCGAGGTCCTTGTCGAGGGCGGCCTTGGTGCGGATTTCCGTGAGGAGCGCGTCCTTGCGGGTGGCGAAGAACTCGCGGATCGAGACGGCGGCGGCTGTGACCTTCTTCACGTCGAGGGCGTCGTAGTAGCCCTTTTGGAGGGCATAGATCGTGACAGCCTGGAGTTCGATGGAGATCGGGTTGAAGGCGGGCTGCTTGAAGAGTTCGACGATGCGACCGCCGCGGTCGAGCTGGGCCTTGGTCTTGGCGTCGAGGTCGGAGCCGAACTGCGCGAAGGCGGCGAGTTCGCGGAACTGGGCGAGCTCGCCCTTGAGTTTACCGCCGACCTGCTTGGTGACCTTGATCTGCGCAGCGGAACCGACGCGGGACACGGAGAGACCGACGGAGACCGCGGGACGGATGCCTTGGTTGAAGAGGTCGGTTTCGAGGAAGATCTGACCGTCGGTGATCGAGATCACGTTGGTCGGGATGTAGGCGGACACGTCGCCGGCGAGGGTTTCGATGATGGGGAGCGCGGTGAGCGAGCCCTTGCCATCGAGGCGGGCGGAGCGCTCGAGGAGGCGGGAGTGCAGATAGAACACGTCGCCGGGATAGGCTTCGCGGCCGGAGGGGCGCTTCAGGATGAGCGAGATCTGACGGTAGGCGACGGCGTGCTTGGAGAGGTCATCGAACACGATGAGGGCATCCATGCCGTTTTCCATGAACCACTCGCCCATGGCGGCGCCGGAGAAGGGCGCGAGGTATTGGTTGGCGGCGTTGTCGGCGGCGGGGGCGGCGACGATGATCGTGTATTCGAGCGCGCCGGCGGCCTCGAGGGCGGCGATGGTGCGGACGATGTTGGAGTTCTTCTGGCCGATCGCGACGTAGATCGAATAGACGGGACGGAACTTCGGGTCGCCGGAAGCGGCGCCGACCTTATTGATCTTCGCCTGGTTGATGATCGTGTCGATCGCGATGGTGGTCTTGCCGGTGCCGCGGTCACCGATGATCAGTTCGCGCTGGCCGCGGCCGATCGGGATCATGGAATCGATGGCCTGGATGCCGGTGAAGAGCGGTTGGGAAACCGACTTACGGGCCATGATGCCGGGGGCGATCTTCTCGACGGGATAGGTTTCGGTGGAGGCGATGGGGCCTTTGCCGTCGACTGGATTGCCGAGGGCGTCGACCGCGCGGCCGAGGAGGGGCTTGCCGACGGGAACGGAGAGGAGCTTGCCGGTGGTGTGGACCTCGTCGCCTTCCTTGAGCTGGGAGACGTCACCAAGAACGACGGCGCCGACTTCATCGGTGCCGAGGTTGAGCGCGATGCCGATCACGCCGTTGGGGAACTGGATCATCTCGTTGTAGGCGACGTCGGAGAGGCCATCGATTTTGGCGACGCCGTCGGCGACGGTGCGGATGATACCGGTGTTCTTGCGGACGGCTTTGTTGGAAAGCTTCGCGATCTGCTGTTCGATTTGTTCGATGACCGTGCTCATGTCGGGCGGGAGGGTTTGGTTATTAGAAAGGGTGCTGGAAAATCAGACGTTCTCGGAGAGAGCGGCGAGCTGACCGGAGACGGACGACTCAAAGAGGTCGTCGCCGATGCGCACGCGGAGACCGGCGAAGAGGGCCGGGTTGGCCTTCGCGGTCGTGGTGACCGGACGTCCGTAGCGTTTGGAGAGACCGGCGCCGATGGCGGAGAGGGTCGCGTCGCTGACGGGGCCGGCGTGTTCGACGATGGCGGAACCTTTGGCGACTTCGGCGGCGACAAGGCGCTGATAGGCCTTGAGGATCGCGACGGCGTTGAGGGCGTGGGCCTTCTCGATGTAGGCGAGGACACCGGTGACCTGCTCGTTGGAGAGGCGGCCGTCCACGAAGCTCAGCTTGAAGAGCTGACGGGCGAGCTGCTGGATCTGGGGTTTGCCGGTGGCCATGACGGGAGATTAAACGGAGGTGAGCTCGCGGGCGGCGGCTTCGTTATAAGAAGCGCGATCGGCATCGGAGAGTTTCTTGGCGAGGACGCGCTCGGTGGTCGTGACGACCAGGCGGGCGATTTCGGAGCGGGCTTCGTTGAGCATTTTCTTGTGCTCGAGCTCGATGGACTGCTGGGCCTTGGCGAGCTGGGAGGCGACGCGCTCGGTGGTGGCGGCGGCTTCGCGCTCGGCGAGCTCCTTGGCGGTCTTGCGCGCCTCGTCGATGATCTTGGTGGCGGCGACCTGGGCTTCCTTGAGCTGGGCGGCGGCGGTGACCTGGGCCTGCGCAAGCTGGGCGGCGGTGGCTTCGGCGTTCTTGAGGCCGGCGTCGATCTTGGCGTTGCGCTCGTCCATCGTGGCGAGGACGGGCTTGATCGCGAACTTGTAGAGAACGACGGCGAGGATGGCGAAGCTGAGGAGCTGCATCCCGACGTTGACGCCGTCGATGCCGAACTTGGTCACGAGCTCGCTGACGAGGCCGCCATCGGCGTTGGACGCAGGGGCGTCGTGCGCGGTTTCAACGGCGGGATTCGCGGCGGCCAGAAGAAGGGAGAACATGGCGGTAAGACGGAAGAGGAGAAAGGGAGGGTGGCTCCGGTGCGGGTGACGCAACCGGAGCCGGAACACTAAAACGCTTAATTAGGCGCGAGCGAGGAACAGCGCGAGGAGGCCGAGACCTTCAGCGAGCGCCATACCGAGGATGGACTGAACGAGGATCTTGCCGGACGCGCCGGGGTTGCGACCGACGGCCTCGGCGGCCTTGGTGCCGATCATACCGACGGCGATGGCGGCGGCGATGAGGCCGGCGGCGGAAGCGATGTTACCAGAGATTTCAGCGATGAACATGGTGGATGGATTTGGTTGGTTTGGATTGCGTCGTGTCGTGCTCGTTTGGTGTGGCGCGTGGGCCCGAGATCACGAACCGACAAAGTCGGAAAACTTAGTGAGTGGCTTCCTTGGCATGGCCGTGACCGTGGTCATCGGCGTGCGCGTCGTCGTGGTGATCGTCGCCATGGTTGCAGATGAGGCCGATGTAGACGGCGGTCAGCAGGGTGAAGACGAGGCCCTGCACAAAGCCGACGAGCAGCTCAAGGAAATAGAACGGCGGGAGGAAGTGCATCGCGTGAAGGAGGTTTTCGCCGCCAAACACGTTGCCGAAAAGACGCATCGAAAGGGTCACCGGACGGATGAAGATAGAGACAACCTCGATCAGACCGACCACAAGGAACACCAGCGAAAGACCCCAATACATCGCGGGAGCGAGTTCCTTTTTGTCGGCCTTGTTACCGAACAGATCTTTGATGAGCAGGCCGGGGCCGGCGTAGCGCATCACAATGATGAACCAGGCGCCGAACGAAACGAGCGCGAGGGCGATGGTGCCGTTGAGCTCGGAGGTGTGGGGACGGATCAGCGGAGTGGTGACGTGGAAATGTCCGTCGACTTCATGACCCCAGCCCATCGTGCCTACGAACGGCAGCAGGCCCGACCAGTTGTGCAGCACAATAAAGATGAAGAGAGTGACGAGAACCGGGAAAGCCATCGGCATGGCTTTCTTGCCGACGATCGGTTCGTAGAGATCACGCAAACCAGTGAGGGCGTCTTCGACAATCGCCTGGCCGCGGGAGGGGACGATCTTGGGTTTTCCGACCATCCAGCGGACGACAAGGATGATCAGAATCGTGATCGCCCAGCTGGTGATGATGCTGTTGGTGACGGGCAGGCCAAGAACGCCTTTAAGTGAAGAGGCGGCCTCATGTCCGCCTTCAGCGGCGAATGCGGTTGCACCGGACGCGAGCAGCAGCGTCGAAAGGGCGATGGTTTTGACTGCGGACATGGAGGCGCGGAAGGGCAAGGCGTGTTTGGAAAAAGACAAGACGTAGGCGGACGGTTTTGACGCCGTCAACCCCTGAAATTACCTCCACTAATCGAGACGTGAGTAATTAGTTGTGACGAATGCCGGCGTTGTGGCGCTAATTCCCCCGATTTCCGGCCTTAATGGCTTTGCCCGATGGAGCACGTGCGCCGGGCGATCAGCGACTGGTGTCCCTCGGCGCGTAACTGGAAGACCGTGGCGAGTTCGAACGGCCACGGTTCGTCGGGTGCAAGCGCCCAGCCTGCGTGTTCGCCGACACAGTTCAAGGCGTGCGAAAAATAAGGCGCGTGGTCCGTGCGAAAATACAACCGAGCCCCCTCCCCGGTTCGTTCAGCGAGTTGGCTGAGAAACTCCGGCTGCAGAACCCGGTTTTTCCAATGCCGGCGCTTCGGCCAGGGGTCGGAGAACAAAAGAAACACCTCGGCGAGGCGGATTTCCGCCGGCAAGGCCTCCAAAAACAGGCGCACATCGGCGTGCAACCAGGCGATATTGGCAAGCCCGGCGCGGGTAGATTTGCGTGCAGAACGCTCCAGACGATCACCGATCAGGTCGATTCCAATGCAAAAGCGATCCGGATGAGCCTGCGCATAGGCCGTCAGGAAATGCCCGTGCCCGCTCCCGATCTCCAAGGTAATGGGCAACGTCGTCGCGGCGAAAAGCGGTGCTAGGCGTGCGCGCAAGTCGGCAAGGCGGGATGCGGTGAGAGCTTGAGCGTGTTCCAGAGGCATGAAGAAGCCGGGGGAGTTATGGGCAGACGCCGCCGCGCTCAATCACGAACATACAAGCAAGCCTCGAACGAGGCTGCCGGAACTCCCTGCGCCCGGTCACCGGACGTGTCGAACGAAGGTGATCATCCCTGACCGTTCGCGCGCACCGGCAGGCTGAAGGAAAACGCCGTCCCCTCCCCCAGCTTGCTCTCAACCCATACGCGTCCGCCATGGAGCTGCACGATGTGTTTTACAATCGAGAGCCCAAGCCCGGTGCCACCGCTCTCGCGACCACGACCCTTGTCGACACGGTAAAAACGCTCGAAGAGATGCGGCAGGTCCTCGGCGGGAATGCCGGGCCCGTTATCACGCAGGGTAACGATGACCTCGCCGAGACCCTGCATGCGCGTCGAAAGGTGAATGTGCGACCCCTTGGGCGTGTATTTAAGGGCGTTATCGAGGAGATTCTCGATTACCTGGGTAATTTTCAGGGGGTCGACAAAAAGAATGCCGTGAGTCGGGTCGACGGTCAGCTCCAGATGTTGCCCGGCGGTGGCGGGGCGTCCGTGGTAATCGTCGATGATCGACGTCAGCAAGGCCCGGAGGTCCACCTGCTCGCGATGCAGGCCGGGGTTGATCGATTCGAGACGCGAAAGAACCAGCAACTCTTCGAGCAGTGAATTGAGCCGCTCCGTATGTCGCTGAATGGTTTTCAGGAAACGCTCCTGATCGGCAGCCGGGATATCAGGATGCCCGTCGACCAGCGTCTCGACGTAGCCTTTGATTACGCTGAGCGGGGTGCGCAGCTCGTGGGAGACGTTGGCAACGAAATCTTTTCTCACCGCCTCCAGCTTCTTTTGCTTGGTGATGTCGTGAAGGACGAAGAGCGTCCACGGCCCCCGTGAACTGCCCTGGCTCTGAATGGTCGTGCCGGTGACCTCGAGCCACGTGGTGCGTGCGCCCTCGACAAATTCCACCTCATGCTGTGGCAGGGCTTTGCCGAGGCGGACCGACTCGACATAATTAAGAAACTCCGAGCTGTGCAGCACGAGTTCCAGCCGGTGGCCGATGATCTGGGTGGCCGCACGAGGCGAGATCGCCTGGAGCGCTTTGTTGGCAAGCAGGATGTAATTGCTGGCGTCCACGATGAGCACGGCCTCCTGCAAACTCCCCAACGTCGCCTCCAGCTGGGCAAGCTGACCGGTTCGCTGCTGCTGCAGCTGCGCCACCTCGATGATCAATTCGTTGCCGGCAATTCGCAGTTGCTCCCACGCCGGTCCGGCGGCGCCAGGCAGATCTTCGCTCAGCAGCGGTTGCTTTTTCAAAATCGCCTGCTGCAAGGCACGCACGGCCCGCCGGTGGGAGATTATTTTTATCAGCGCGACGCCGAGCGCGAGGGCCAGGACAAAGGTGAGGGCAATAAACATGCGCGCGAGGCCTCAACCCCGGCTTCCACCGGTTTCCTGCGCCCGGCGCTCAGCCATGCGATAACCGACACCGCGGATCGTCTCGATCCAATCCGCTTCCGTCCCGAGCTTCTCGCGCAGACGACGGACGTGCGTGTCGACCGTGCGCGTCTCGATTTCGGTCTCATAGTTCCACACGTTGAGAAGAAGATGTTCACGGGGTTGCACCCTGCCGCGCCGCGTCATCAAGAGCTGCAGAAGATTAAATTCCGTCGCGGTGAGATCCACCGGCTTGCCGTGGATTTCCACCTCATGGCGTTCGGTATCAACCACGATCTCCCCCACTTGGAGCCGCTTGGGCGCCTCAGGAACAACCTCCATCAAACGACGAAGAATGGTCTGAACTCGAAGCACCAGCTCCTTGGTGCTAAAGGGCTTGCAGATATAATCATCCGCGCCGATTTCCAAACCCTGCACCCGGTCGTTCTCCTCCGCCTTCGCGGTCAAAAAGATCACCGGAACCGTTTTGAGCGCCGGATCGGCACGAAGCATCCGACAGATCTGGATGCCGCTGAGGTCGGGCATCATTACGTCAAGAATGACGAGATCGGGCAGGAAAGAGCGGGCAGCACCGATGCTGCGATTGGGATCATTGATGATCTCCACCTGAAAGCCCTTGGCCCGGAGGTGATACGCGACGAGATCGGTCACGTCGGGCTCATCATCGACTACGAGGATTTTCTTGGGTTTGTCTGCCATAACAGTCCCACCCTAGCGGATGTTCAGGGCCGCTCCCAGTGGATTTCCCGCGCGTTTCACAAATGTTACAACGTCACCGTTCCGTCGTGAATGCCAGAAAGTAACAAGTGCCCCGCTTTTTCCTGCCGTGTGAGTTCAAACCCGCGCTGAGGGAACCCACTGGCTACGTTTTTGAGCCAGCCCCCCTGCCCGCTTCGATCAAAACCATTAACACGCTGATGTCCGCAGGGTTAACTCCACTAATCCGACTGGCCTGACCGAGGGTGTAGGGACGAATTTCCGCGAGTTTGAGCGCGCTTTCTTTGCGCAGACCGCGCACTTGCGAATAGTCGATCGTCGGAGGGATTTTGATTTTTTCAACCTCGCTGAGCTTGTCGATCTGGCGCTGTTCACGCGCCAGATAGCCGTGGTGACTGACTCGATAAAGCACCTCCTGGCGCAAAGCTTCAGGCAGCGTGGTAAACGCCTCCGGCAAGATCGGCATGACGTGGGTCGAGTTGGCGCCAGTGATGGTGCGGCGGATCGCGTCTGCAAAAGTCCCCTGCCCTGCCGGCGCTTTCTGGCCTTCTAGAAACCGGATCCAATGCTCGGTCTGACGCTTGGATTCCTCCATGCGCGCAAGCCGGGTGGGCGAAACCAATCCATAGGTTTTAGCGTGGTGCAGCAGGCGTAACTCGGCGCTCCCATGATTAAACAGGAGCCGGTATTCGGCCCGGCTGGTGAACATGCGATAAGGTTCATTGGTGCCCTTGGTGACAAGATCGTCGATCAGCACTCCAATGTAGCCCTCGTGGCGACCAATGATCAGCGGCGGCTGGCTCCGCACCTTGTTCACCGCATTCACCCCGGCGAGCAGGCCTTGGGACGCGGCCTCCTCGTAACCGGACGTGCCATTGATCTGACCCGCAAAAAAGAGGTTCTCGACCTTCTTCGATTCAAGAGAGGGATAAAGCTGCGTGGGCGGCGCGAAATCATACTCGACGGCGTAGGCCGGACGCAGGAGCTGGGCTTTTTCAAGGCCGGGCACACTGTGAACCATCTGAAGCTGGATTTCGAACGGCAGCGAAGTGGACAGGCCATTAACGTAGTATTCGTTGGTCGAGCGTCCCTCGGGCTCCAAGAACAGCAAATGACGGGGTTTATCGGCAAAGCGGACGAATTTATCCTCAATACTTGGGCAGTATCGGGGACCAACGCCCTCGATCTCGCCGGAATACATGGCGGATTTGTGCAGGTTGTCGCGCACCAGCTGGGCCGTCTCGGCGGTCGTATGCGTCATCCAACAGGAGACTTGATTGGTGCTGTGATGCCAGCCGATGCGCTGCTCGCCCGTCTGTTCCACGTGGAACAGCTCCTCGGCGTCCCGGCTGTCGTAGAACGCAAATCGAGTCGGCGAGGCATCGCCGCGTTGCTCCTCCATCTTGGAGAAATCCAGAGTGCGCCCCAACAAGCGGGGAGGTGTCCCGGTTTTAAGCCGGCGAAGCTCTATCCCGGCTTCCAGAAAACTAGCGGAAAGCGTTTTGGCGCTAAAATCACCCAAGCGCCCGCCCTCGTTCTTGTTTTGCCCGATATGCATGAGGCCCCGCAGAAACGTGCCCGTGGTAACGATCACCGTCAGCCCATGGAATTCGATATCCAAGTTGGTGCGGACACCCGTGACCTTTTGACCCGTAAAGATCAGCCCCGTGACCGTGGCTTGAAACACCTGAAGGTTCGGCTGGAGCTCCAGTGTATGCTTCAACCGGAATTGGTAGGCTTTCTTGTCGCATTGGGCACGAGGGGACTGGACCGCCGGCCCCTTGGACTCGTTGAGCAGGCGAAACTGAATGGCCGTGAGATCCGTGTTGATGGCCATCTCGCCACCCAATGCATCAATCTCACGAACCATCTGGCCCTTGGCTTGGCCACCAATCGCCGGATTACAGCTCATTTGAGCGATCGTATCGATGTTACCCGTAAGCAACAGGGTGGAGGCACCCATGCGGGCTGCGGCGAGCGCAGCCTCGCAGCCGGCATGACCGGCGCCGCAAACGATCACATCGAAGGGAGATTGGTTATATATCATTTTCCAATGCAGAAGGTTGCGAAGAGATGGTCGAGCATGCGTTCGTTGTCGATTTTGCCGGCAATCTCGCCAAAGGCATCCAAGGCGCCCCTGAGATCGCTGGCCAGAAGTTCCGTCGGGGCACTGGTCGTGACCTTTTGGCGAGCGGCTTCCAAGCACTCGCGGGCCCGGCGAAGCGCATCGGCATGCCGGGCGTTGATGGCAATGATCTCGTCTCCGTGGTCATGACGGAATGAATCAGCCAAACGAACCACATGGTCGGCCAACCCGGAAAATCCTTCGCCCGTAAGGGCAGAAATGCGCAAGGCAGGCAGGGAAACCGAGGGCAGGGGAGTGGACTCACCCAAGAGGTCGGCCTTGTTAAAAAGAACCAAGGTATTTTCAGGAGTCAGCCGGGAGACCACCTCGGCCGGTAAAACAGGGCAGGGGCGGGCGGCATCCAGCACCCACAGGAAGAGGTCTGCCTCCGCAGCTCGCTCCAAGGTCTTGTCCATGCCCAGTTTTTCGAGCGCGGCAGGCGCGGGATTGAGGCCCGCCGTGTCAATCAGGCGCAGGCAGTGCGGACCCAGAATGATGCGTTCCTCAATAAAATCCCGCGTGGTGCCAGGCTCAGGACTCACCAGTGCACGGTCACGACCAACCAAGCGATTAAGCAGACTGCTCTTGCCGGCATTCGGCTCGCCAATGATCACGGTTTTAATGCCGTCACGGAGCAGTTCACCGTAGTGATGCGTGGCCAGCAGACGCGATGTTCCATGTAGAACACTGTCCAATTCCTTGACCACGACGCGGCGATCTTCATCCGGGAGATCCTCATCCGGAAAGTCGATGTATGCCTCGACACGTGCGAGCACGAGAAGAAGCCCCTCGGTTAATTCGCCGAGGTGACGGCCCAAGCTACCACGCAGCTGCTGATTCGCCGCAGCAAGGGCGCGCTCGCTCCGAGCGTGGATCAGATCCATGACCGCCTCGGCCTGACTCAAGTCCATGCGTCCGCCCAGAAAAGCCCGGCGGGTGAATTCACCGGCTTCAGCGATACGACATCCACGCAGAAGAAGGTCGCTAAGAATCGATTGCGCAATATATGGATTGCCGTGGGTGGAAATTTCCAACGCGTCTTCGCCTGTATAGGAGCGCGGGCCTTGGAAAAAGGTCACGAGCACATCGTCCACGATCCGTCCTTGCAGATCCCGATAATCGCCATGCCGGGCCGTGCGAGGGGGCAGGGGGGTCGAACCGAAAATCGCCTTCGCCAGCGCAACACAATCCGGGCCACTGACGCGCACCACTGCGATGGCGGAGGTGCCCACTGGTGTGGCAAGGGCGGCGATGGTGTCGGTCGATCTGGGCATACCGCCCACGGAAAGCGGCACCGCGCCAAAGGGCAAAAACGAAACACCCGAATCGCAGTTTCCCACGAGCGCTCGAAAAGAGCGCGGGCGCTACTTTTCGACGTCCAAGCCACGCACACGCGAGCCATCTGCAACCCGGTCGCCCGGATAAATAATCACCCGCTCACCTTCTTGAAGGCCGCCGGCGACCTCGGTTTCGATGCCATTGGACTGACCGACCTGCACCGTGCGCAGGCGGGCACGGCTGCCATCGATCACAAACGTCTGCCACGCCCCCTCGCGCTGGAACAACGCACCGGCCGGCACGCGCAGGACGTTGTCCGCGGACCAACGCACGATGCGCGCCTCCACACGATAGCCATCACCCAGGGTGGGACGGCGCTCAACCGGATCGATGAAATCGGCGATCACGTAAACCCGCTGCTCCTCGACTCCGAGCGCCGAGATTTTAGTGAATGCAGAAGGTTCCACGAGCCGCACGCGCGCCTCGAGCGGTTTTTCTCCGCCCCACTGCTCCAGCAATACGCGCGCACCGGGCGCAATGGCCACACCGTCGCGTGAAAGCACGTCAATGCGCACTTCAAGATCGGCCGGATCACCCACTTCCAGCAGCGGCGTGCCCGCGGGAACGGTGCGCGCACTTTCCTGCAGCACGCGCAACACCCGGCCGTTCACCGGTGAAACGATCTTGAGCGTCGCGCCCTCGCCGCCCTCGCCCGGTTGCGCGCGGATGAGAACGGCCCGGGCCTGCTCCAGTTCATAATCAGCCACCTTTAACCCAAACCCGGTCGCACGCTCCTCCTGCGCCGCAACGCGTTCATTCGTGAGCGCCAGTTCCAGCTCCTGGTTGCTGATGATGTTTTGCGTCGACAAGGACTGCGCACGCCTGAGGTCCGTGCGCGCCTGCTCCAACGTGGCGACCGCGAGCGCATGGCGGGCCCCGGCCTGCTCGCGGGCGCTCTCCGCGCCGCGGACGCGAGCCGCTCCTTGCGCCAGGCCGCGGGCATCCAGCAAATCGGCGCCGCCCGTCTCCAGGATCGCCAGCACGGTCACGCCCGCCTCGAGCCTCGCGCCGGCCTTCCACTCGATGCGCCGCAGGTGTCCGCCGGCGGGACTCGCGACGACGTAGCGGTTGCGCACGCGTGTCTGGCCTTCCTCGTCGACCGTAACGAGAAGAGGGCCCCGCGCGACGACCGCCGCCTCCACGGGCAGCGCACGCGGCCACAGGCCGGCCACGATCAGTGCAACCAGCAGGGCGATGCCGGCGAAGGGCAGCCAGCGACGGCGGCGCGGCGCGGGCGGCGCATCGCCATCAAAGGGGACTGACGCTTGAGAATTGTTCATGATTTGTAATTAAAAATGGATACGATCTAATCCCGCCTCAATCGATCGCCTTCAACGCACCGACGAGGTCGAGCTGGTTGAGCCGGCGGCACGCCAGCGCGGCCGAGAACGCGGTCGCCGTGGCGACGACCAGGACGGCGAAGGCATAGTTGGAGGGGGTCAGGATGAGCGGCAGCCGCACGGTCTCGGTGTTCACGCTCACGAGGATGGCCTTTGCCATGAACGAACCGAGCACGAGCCCGGCAGGCAGCGCAACCAGCGTGAGAATGACGAGTTCGCCCACCAGCACGCTCCCCACCTCCCCCCGGGTGAAGCCCAGCACGCGTAACGTCGCCAGTTCGCGGGCGCGTTCGGAAAGCGAGATCCGGGCGCTGTTGTAAACGATGCCAAAAGCCACCGCGGTCGCGAACGTCAGATAGATCATCTGGATGAGCCCGATGCTCTCGGCGGTGGTGCGGCGGAAGCTCGCACGCACCGCCTCTTTGACCACCACGCCGGCGGATTGAGGCGTGTTCTTTACCGCGGAGAGAAACTCGCTCCAGCGACCCGCGGCGACGGTCAGACGCGCCCCGCTGAGCCGGTCGCCTTCGCCCAGCAGGCGATTGAGCGCCTCCATGTCCATGTAGGCGGCGACACCGGCGAAATCCTCCGCAAGCGCGACCACCGGCACGCTGCGTTCGGGTCGTTTGCCCTGAAGCACGCGCAGAATGACGGAGTCACCCGGCTTGAGTCCAAGGTTGTCGGCAAGCGCCTTTGACAACACGACGCCTTGAGGCGGCAGGATGATACGACGGTCATTCGCATCGATCACGCGCGCCAGATGCGAATCCGCGGGAATGCCGGAAACCGCGAGCCGCCGGGAACGGCTGCCGGTGCGCAGCTCCACCGGGACGGAGCGAAACGACTCCGCATGAACGACCCCGGGCAAAGAGCGGAAATCGGCAAGCGCGCGCAGCGGACCGGGCTCGACCAGCGACAGGGTGACAGTCTGCCGCTGGGAGACATCCCACTGGAAGTTGAGGATGTGATTGATGCCGTCGCGAAACGAATTGGGGATGACGAGAATGCCCGTCGCGAGCGCGAGCGCGGCGCACGTGAGCGCGGCCTGCACGGGCTTGCGCTCGATGTTGCGCAGCGACATCCGGAACGAAACGCCGAACCAGCGGGCCACGCCGATACGCTCGAAAAATGCAGGCCGGAAACTTGCAGGCGGCTCGGGCCTCATCGCCTCCGCGGGGGAAAGCGCGGCGACCCGGCGCACCGCGCCGATCACGCCGACCAATGCGGCGGCCGAGCTGGCGAGTGCGGCGGCGACCAGGGCGCCGGTGGCGAGTTGGAAGTCGAGGGCGGGAAATCGAAAAAAGAGAAGATACATGTCCACCAGCTTCCGCCCGAGAAGCCACCCGCCGAATACCCCGGCAAGGGTGCCCGTCACAACGATCACCAGGGCGAACTTGACGAAGTGCAGGCCGATCTGGCGGTTCGTGAAACCAAAGGCCTTGAGGATGGCGATCTGCTCGCGTTGAAGCGCGATCTGGCGGCCCATGACCGCGTTGGTCATGAACGCGGCGACGCTCAGAAACACGAGTGGAAAGCCGAAGGACAATCCCTTCAACACGCGGATCTCATCGGTCACACGCACGTCGGACGGGTGATCTTTTCGACCATGGGCGCCAAGGCTGCCAAACGGCTCGAGCACGCGGTCCACCGCGGCGATCACCGCACGTTCGCTGGCGCCGGGCGCGAGGGTGAGTGCGACGGTGTTAAACGCGCCCTCCAGATTGAAGGCCTCCGCCAATTCCTCCTCACGCATCCAGAAAACGCCGAAACTGCGGTTGTCGGGCAATGCCGCGCCGGGCGCGGCTTCGAAGACAAACTGCGGGGAGAGCACGATCCCGGCGATGCGCAACGTGACCTTGCGACCATTGAGGATCGCCGAGATGGAGTCGCCCGGCCGGAGGTGGTGTGCATCGGAAAACGCTTCGCTTACGAGCGCCTCGTTGCGGGCGCCCGGACCGGGCAGGCGGCCGGTGCGCAGATAAGGGCGGTTAAGGATCGGTTCCCGGCGGTCGGGCAGGGAGTTGATGAGGCCGGTGGCGGGCTCGGCCATGCCTGGAATGTCGAGCGTGACCTGCATGGCGACGGAGGCCTCGACCGCGGCCACGCCGGGCAGGGCCGCGATTTGCGCGGCGACGGATTTCGGCGCGCGCTTGAGCGAGGAGAACACCTCGGCGAAGCGGTGGCGTTCGTAGTAACCGGTGCGCGCGGTGTCGAGCGAGAGGATGAGGCTGCGCGTCATGATCATCATTGCGAGGCCGCAGGCCATGACGAGCGCCACGGCGAGGGCCTGGGATTTCAGGGCGCGCAGGTCACGCAGGAGCTTGAGATCGAGAAGGCTCATCGCCGGCGCATCACCACGCCAGCTCCGTGACGGAACGACGCGTGGAATTTGTGTGTGAATTTTGAATACGCCCGTCCGAAAGCGTGAAGACGCGGTCGGCCATCTCGGCGAGGACCGCGTTGTGGGTGATCACGACCGTGAGGGTGCCGAGCTCGCGATTGATGCGCTGGATGGCCTCGAGCACGGTGATTCCGGTGTGCACGTCGAGCGCGCCCGTGGGCTCATCGCAGAGAAGGACCTCGGGGCGTTTGGCGATGGCGCGCGCGATGGCCACGCGTTGTTGCTCGCCACCGGAAAGCTGCGCCGGGAAGTGGTCGGCCCGGGGCGTGAGCCCGACCATCGCGAGCGCCTCGGCGGGAGCCATGGGGTTGCGCGCGATCTCGGTGATGAGGGCGACGTTCTCACGCGCAGTCAGGCTGGGAATGAGATTGTAGAACTGGAAAACGAAGCCGACCGCCTCGCGGCGGTAACGGGTGAGCGCAGCCTCGGCGGCATGGCCGAGATTCCAGCCGCGGTAGTGCAGGTGCCCTTCCGTGGGAGAGTCGAGTCCGCCGAGGAGATTGAGCAGGGTGGACTTGCCGGAACCGGAGGCCCCAAGAAGCACGACCAGCTCGCCCGCGTGCAGGTCGAGATCGACACCGGCGAGGGCGCGCACCGCGGCGTGTCCGGTGCCGTAGACCTTGCCGAGGTTGCGAACGCGAAAAACCGCCTCGGCGGAGACGGGCTGGCCGGCGGGCGTGTGGGCGGACGGGTTCACGGGGACGCCAGCCAAGCACGCCTGTGCGCACCTTCCGAATTCAAAATGCAAGCCGGGCCGGACCCCTCCAACAAAAAGCCCCGGGCATTCCCGCCCGGGGCTTCGAATCTTTACAGTGCTTAAAGCCGGAGGGCTTACTCGGCGGGTTCCGATCCGGTGACAGAGGTGCCGCCGGTCACGGTGACTTTTTCCAGGATCGCCTTGGTGAGCTTGGCGGCGAGTTCGGGTTTCTCGCGCACGGCGGTCTTGGCGGCATCGCGGCCCTGGCCGATGAGATCGCCCTGGTAGGAAATCCATGCGCCCTTTTTCTCCAGGATCTTGTGTTCGATGCCGAGATCGATGATCGAGCCCGAGGCGGAGATGCCCTCGTCATACATGATGTCGAATTCGCACTCGGTGAAGGGCGGGGCGATCTTGTTTTTGACGACCTTGAGCTTGGTGCGATTGCCGATGACCTTGCCGTCGGGCGTCTTGATCTGGTCTTTGCGGCGGATGTCGATGCGGATCGACGAGAAGAATTTCAACGCACGGCCGCCCGAGGTGGTCTCGGGGCTGCCGAACATGACGCCGATCTTTTCGCGAATCTGGTTCGTGAAAATACAGATGCACTTCGTCTTGCTGACGACGGCGGTGAGGCGGCGCATGGCTTGCGACATCAGGCGGGCCTGGCTGCCCATGGTCATGTCGCCCATCTGGCCGTCGAGCTCGGCCTTGGTGATCAAGGCGGCGACGGAGTCGATCACGATGACGTCGATCGCGTTGGAGCGGATGAGCGTCTCGGTGATGTTGAGGGCGTCTTCGCCGGAGTCGGGCTGGGAGACGAGGAGGTCGTCGATCTTCACGCCGACGACACGGGCGTATTTGGGATCGAGCGCGTGCTCGACGTCGATGAAGGCGGCGAGACCGCCGCGGCGCTGGGCCTCGGCGATGACGCTCAAACAGAAAGTGGTTTTACCGGAGGATTCCGGGCCGTAGATCTCGATGATGCGGCCGCGGGGAAGTCCGCCGCCGCCGAGAGTGAGATCGATTGCGAGCGAGCCCGTGGAGACGGTCTCGACCGCGAGCTTGTTGTTGTCACCAAGGCGCATGATCGAGCCTTCGCCGAACTGTTTGGTGATGGAGCTGAGAGCGAGTTCGACGTTTTTACGGGCGGCGGCGTCGGGGGTGGCAACGGCGGTGGAGGCGGAGGCGGTCTTGGCGGGAGCGGCTTTGGACATGATGCGGAAGGAGCTGACGGGTGTGTTTTATGGTTGAGGAAGCGAGGCAACCGCCCCGCTGCAATAAGCGGCCAACGTGAAGCGGGCGCGCTGGAGGAAGCAAGCCAAGCGTGGTCGCCGGGATGATTTTTATGCGCGCCGGTCTTTCTCGACGACGGCAGGGCAGGGGATCAATGCCCCCCGGGAAGCGGACCGCCGGGCTTGAAGGCGGTCGCGAAGTAGATCGCACCCACAATGAAGGCAAAGCTCACGGCATAGTTCCAAGTGAGTTTTTCCTTCAGGACCAACCAGGCGAAAATCACGAACACCCCGAGCGTGATGCACTCCTGGATGATCTTGAGCTGGTAACCGGTAAACGTGCCGCTCAAATATCCCGCCCGGTTGGCCGGGACCATCAGGCAGTATTCGAAGAAGGCGATCCCCCACGAAAAAAGGATGATCCACCACACGGACTTACCTTCGAGGAACTTAAATTTCAGGTGTCCATACCAAGCCAGCGTCATGAAGATATTCGAGGCAACGAGGAGGAGAATTGTTTTCACTGGAGAGATGCGATTTCTGCCAGTGGAGAGACCTGCGCGCCCGTTGCAATGATTGAGCGGTAACATCACCGCCGCCCGGCCCGCAAAATGCTCAGTCCTCCACCACCTTTCGCTTGAATGGGAGAAATCCCCATCTACAAGTTGCCACGCCTTCCGTCCGTCTTAACTTTGCTGCACGAATGAAAATCAAAGCCTATCTCAAACCGTCCTGTGGTTGGTCCAATGGGGTCCGCACCATCATGCGCAAATACAACCTGCCGTTTGAAGACATTGATATCATCAACAACCGCGCCAATTACGCGGAAATGGTTCAAAAATCCGGCCAACCCCTCTCTCCCTGCGTCGAAATCGATGGCGTGATGCTCGCCGACATCTCCGGCGAAGAAGTCGAGAATTACCTTCTATCCAACGACTTGGTAAAGCCCACCGACCGACCCGTCGACGCGCCGACCAACGCTGGCTGCTCCGACGAGGAACACGCCAAGATGGCGACGAAAACCGTTCGGTTCTTCTAATGCTTTTTTGCACCGGCCGGCTTCGCCTTGGCGAAGCCGGCTTTTTTGTATCTGTAATTACCCCAATACCCCTTCCTAATAATCGCAGCCCCTGCCGATAAGCCCGTTGGTTGCGCTTCTTACCCCTGTTACATTCCCCCTTTACGTGAACCACCCGAGCCCCTCCTCCAGCGCCCAAACCGGTGCCCCCTCCGCCGCCCAATCCTTCCGCACCGGCCGCCCGGCCAAACAGGGGCTCTACGATCCTTGGTTCGAACACGACGCCTGCGGCGTGGGCTTTATCGTCGACATGCAAGGACGTGCGACCCACCGCATCCTCGAACAAGCCATTCAGGTGCTCGAAAACCTCGACCACCGCGGCGCCGCCGGCAGTGAACCCAATACCGGCGACGGCGCCGGCGTGCTCCTCCAGGTGCCTCACGAGTTTCTCATCAAGGCCTGCAAAAAGGCCCGGATCACGCTTCCCGCCGCCGGCCACTATGGCACCGGACTCGTCTTTCTTCCGCGCCACGCCGGCCAGCGCCGCCGCCTGGAGGAGAAATTTGTTCAAATCATCCAAAGCGAGGGTCAGTCCTTTCTCGGCTGGCGCACCGTTCCGACTGACAACGCATCCCTCGGCGACACCGCCAAGGCCAGCGAGCCCTACATTCGCCAGATTTTCATCGGCCGCGCGGCCGGTCTGACCGACGACCTCGCCTTCGAACGTAAACTCTACGTCATCCGCAAGCGCGCCACCGCCGAAATCCGCGCCGACGGCCTCGATGGCGCCGACGTCTGGTATCTGCCCAGCCTTTCCGCCCGCACGCTCGTCTACAAAGGCATGCTGCTCACCACGCAGCTCGCGACCTATTTTCCGGATCTGCGCGACCCCGCGATGACCACCGCCCTCGCGCTGGTTCACTCACGTTTCAGCACCAATACCTTCCCGAGCTGGGACCGCGCGCACCCCTACCGCTTCGTCGCCCACAACGGCGAAATCAACACCCTCCGCGGCAACATCAACTGGATGCATGCCCGCGAGTCGCTCTTCGTATCCGACGCTTTCGGAGACGATATCAAGAAGGTCCTGCCCGTCATCAATACCAACGGCAGCGACTCGGCGATGTTCGATAACACCCTCGAACTCCTCTATCTTTCCGGCCGCTCCCTGCCGCATGCGGTCATGATGATGATCCCCGAGGCCTGGTCCAACCACGAGACCATGGAAGACGCCCGCAAGGCCTTTTACCAATACCACGCGTGCCTCATGGAGCCTTGGGACGGCCCCGCCGCCATGTGTTTCACCGACGGAAGGGTCATCGGCACCGTGCTCGATCGCAACGGCCTTCGGCCCTGCCGCTATTATGTAACCAGGGACGGCCTTTGCATCATGGCCTCCGAGGCCGGCGTGCTCGACATCCCCGCCGCCGACATCGTCGAAAAAGGACGCCTGCAACCCGGCCGTATGTTTCTGGTGGATACAGCTCAGGGCCGCATCGTCCCGGACGAGGAGATCAAGCGCCAGCTCTCCGCCGAACGTCCCTATCGCCAGTGGCTCGACGAGCATCTCGTCCACCTGAAGGACCTGCCCGAGCCGCCCAAGCTCCCGCTGCCTGACCGAGACACGCTGCAACACCGCCAGCTCGCCTTCGGCTATACCCACGAAGATGAACGCGTCGTCCTCGTCCCGATGGCCCGCGACGGCGTCGAAGGCGTCGGCTCGATGGGCAACGACACACCGCTCGCCGTCCTCTCCAACAAACCGCGCCTCCTCTACGATTATTTCAAGCAGCTCTTCGCGCAGGTCACCAACCCGCCCATCGACTGCATCCGTGAGGAACTGCTCACCTCCGCCGAGACCCGTCTCGGCTCCGAGGGCAACCTCCTCACGCCTTCCGCCGGCGCCTGCCGCCGCGTCGAACTCGCCTGGCCCGTCCTCACCAACGAGGAGTTCGCCAAGATCCGCCGCATGGAGCTGCCCGGGCTCAAGGTTGATGTCGTGCCGATCCTTTTCCAAGTGGCCCGCGGCGAAGCCGGCCTCGCGAAGGCCATGGAGGAACTCTGCGCCGAGGCCCGCCGCCTCATCGAGCAGGACGAGGTCAATATCCTCGTTCTCAGCGATCGCGGCGTGAACCGCGATCTCGCCCCGATTCCCGCGCTCCTCGCCGTCGCCGGCCTGCACCACTACCTCATCCGCGAAGGCCTCCGCACCCGCACGAGCATCGTCCTCGAAACCGGCGAAGCCCGCGAAGTTCACCACTTTTCGCTGCTCATCGGCTACGGCGTCAGCGCGATCAATCCCTACCTCGCCTTCGAAACCATCGACGACCTGATCCACGAGGGACTCCTGCCCAACCTCGATCACAAGACCGCCTGCAAAAACTTCGTGAAGGCCACGTCCAAGGGCGTCGTCAAGGTCATGTCCAAGATGGGCATCACCGCCATCCAGAGTTATCGCGGCGCCCAGGTCTTTGAGGCGGTCGGCCTCCGCCAGGACGTCATCGACCACTACTTCACCTGGACCCCCTCCCGCGTCGGCGGCATCGGCCTCGACATCGTCGCTCGCGAGGTGCTCATGCGTCACCGTAACGCCTATTCCGATCGCAAACCCGCCGGCGATCCCCTCCCGGCCGGCGGCCAGTTTAAATGGCGCGACGACGGTGAATACCACCTCTTCAACCCCGAATCCATCCACCGCCTCCAGAAGGCCGTGCGGACCGGCGACTACGCGACGTTCAAGGGCTATTCCCAAATCGTCAACGACCAGTCCACGCACCTCTGCACCTTGCGCGGCCTGCTCGATTTCAAGCCCTCCGACGCCATCCCCATCGAAGAGGTCGAGCCCATCGAAGCCATCCTCGCCCGCTTCAAAACCGGTGCGATGTCCTACGGCTCCATCTCACAAGAGGCCCACGAAACCCTCGCCATTGCGATGAACCGCATCGGTGGCAAATCCAACACCGGCGAAGGCGGTGAAGATCCCGCCCGTTTCCTCCCGCTGCCCAACGGCGATTCCAAGAACTCCGCCATCAAACAGGTCGCCTCCGGCCGCTTCGGCGTCACCAGCGAATACCTCGTCAGCGCCCGCGAAATTCAAATTAAAATGGCCCAGGGCGCCAAGCCCGGCGAAGGCGGCCAGCTCCCCGGCACGAAGGTCTATCCGTGGGTCGCCAAGACCCGCCACACCACCGCGGGCGTCGGCCTCATCTCCCCGCCGCCGCACCACGACATCTACTCCATCGAGGATCTCGCCGAGCTCATCCACGATCTTAAGAACGCCAACCGCCGCGCCCGCATCAGCGTAAAGCTCGTCGCCGAGGTCGGTGTCGGCACCATCGCCGCCGGTGTCGCCAAGGCGCACGCCGACGTCGTTCTCATCTCCGGCCACGACGGCGGCACCGGCGCCTCCCCGCAAAACTCGATCTGGCACGCCGGCCTACCGTGGGAACTCGGCCTCGCCGAGACCCACCAGACGCTCGTCCTGAACAATCTCCGCTCACGCATCGCCGTCGAGACTGACGGCCAGCTCAAGACCGGCCGCGACGTCATCATGGCCGCGCTCCTCGGCGCCGAGGAATTCGGTTTCGCAACCGCCCCGCTCGTCGCGACCGGCTGCATCATGATGCGTGTTTGCCATCTGAATACATGCCCGACCGGCGTCGCCACCCAGGACCCGCGTCTCCGTGAAAAATACACCGGCAAGCCCGAGCACGTCGTGAACTTCATGACGTTCATCGCCCAGGAGGTCCGCGAGCTCATGGCGAAACTCGGCTTCCGCACGGTCGCCGAAATGGTCGGCCGCACCGACCGCCTCGAACCCCGCCAGGCCATCACCCATTGGAAGGCCAGGGGGCTGGATTTCTCCAGCCTGCTCTACTCGCCGGACACCGCCCCCGAAGTCGGACGCTCCTGCCTGATCCCGCAGGATCACGGACTCGACAAATCCCTCGATCTCACCGTCCTTCTCGACCTCTGCAAACCCGCGATCGAGAACCGCGAGAAGGTCGCCGCCGAGGTCCCCGTTCGAAATATCCATCGCGTCGTCGGCACCATCACCGGCAGTGAAGTCACCCGCAAGTGGGGCGCGGCCGGCCTGCCCGCCGACACCATCGACCTCCGCTTCAAGGGCTCCGCCGGCCAGAGCTTCGGCGCGTTCCTGCCCCCCGGCATGACGTTCCGCCTCGAGGGCGATGCCAACGACTACGTGGGCAAGGGCCTGTCCGGCGGCCGCCTGATCGTCTTCCCCCCCGCCGCCTCGACCTTCAAGTCCGAGGACAACATCATCATCGGCAACGTCGCCCTCTACGGCGCCACCGCCGGTGAACTCTATGTCGGCGGCATGGCCGGCGAACGTTTCGCCGTCCGTAATTCCGGCGTGGATACAGTGGTCGAGGCCGTGGGCGACCACGGCTGCGAATACATGACCGGCGGACGCGTCGCCGTCCTCGGCCGCACCGGGCGCAACTTCGCCGCGGGTATGTCCGGCGGCATCGCCTACCTGCTCGACGAGCACGGCGACGCCGTGCGCAACCTCAACCTCCAGATGGTCGCGGTCGAAAAAATCGACAGCGCCACCGAGGCGGTCGCGCTGCGCACACTCATCGAACGCCACCAGGCTTACACAGGCAGCCCCAAGGCCGCCCAGCTCCTCGCCACCTGGGAGACAAGTCTCTCGAAGTTCATCAAGGTCATGCCCAAGGACTACAAACGCATGCTCGCCTGCATCGAGAAGGCCGAGGCGCAGGGCCTCACCGGCGACGAAGCCGTCATGTCCGCCTTCGAGGAAAACGCCCGCGACCTCTCCCGCGTCGGGGGCAATTGATCAAAAACCAAAGTAGCGAGTAACGAGCATCCCAAACCGCCAAAGCAACTCTGCCGCCCGTCTACTCGCTACCCACTACCCGCTACTCGCTACTTCTTAAACCATCATGGGCAAACCCACCGGCTTCCTCGAATACATGCGGGAACTCCCCGCCGACCGCCCCCCGCTCGACCGCGTGCGCGACTGGAAGGAGTTCCACCTCCACCAGGACGAGAAACAACTCCGCCAGCAGGGCGCCCGCTGCATGGATTGCGGCGTCCCGTTCTGCCACACCGGCAAACTCATCAGCGGCATGGCCGCCGGCTGTCCCGTCCACAACCTCATCCCCGAGTGGAACGACCTCGTGTTCCGCGGACACTGGCAGCAGGCGCTCGAACGCCTCCACAAGACGAACAATTTCCCCGAGTTCACCGGCCGCGTCTGCCCCGCCCCCTGTGAAGGCTCCTGCGTGCTCGGGATCAACAACCCGCCCGTCACGATCAAAAACATCGAGTATTCGATCATTGAACGCGGCTGGGACGAGGGCTGGGTCCTGCCCAAACCGCCCAGGGTCCGCACCGGGAAAAAGGTCGCCGTGATCGGCTCCGGCCCCGCCGGCCTCTCCGCCGCCGCCCAACTCAACACCGCCGGCCACACCGTCACGGTCTACGAACGCGCCGACCGCCCCGGCGGCCTCCTCATGTATGGCATCCCCAACATGAAACTCGACAAGCAGGAAGTAGTGCTCCGCCGGATACAGCTGCTGAAGCAGGAAGGCGTCACCTTCGTGTGCAACACCGCCGTCGGCGAAAACCTCGCCGCCGCCGACCTCCTCAAACAATTCGACGCCACGGTCGTCTGCACCGGCGCAACCCTGCCGCGCGACCTGCCCATCGAGGGTCGCAACCTCCCCGGCGTGCACTTCGCGATGGAATTCCTCACCGCCAGCACCAAGGCCGTGCTCGCCGGCGACGGCTTCGCCTCGCCGATCAACGCGAAGGACAAGGACGTGATCGTCATCGGCGGTGGCGACACCGGCACCGATTGCGTCGGCACCTCGCTCCGCCACGGCTGCCGCAGCGTCACTCAAATCGAGATCCTTCCCAAGCCCGCCCTCGCCCGCACCCCCGACAACCCCTGGCCCGAGTGGCCCAAGACCTACAAGCTCGACTACGGCCAGGAAGAAGCCGCCGCCAGATACGGTGCCGACCCGCGCGTCTACCTGACGACCGTCAAAAAGTTCAATGCCGATGCCGATGGCCGCGTCGCCTCGCTCGTCACCGTGCAGATCAAGTGGGACAAAAACGAAAAAGGTCAGTTCATCCCCGTCGAACTTCCCGGCACCGAACAAACCCGCCCCGCCCAACTCGTGTTGCTCGCAATGGGATTTCTCGGGCCCGAACAACCGTTGGTGAAGAGCCTCGGGCTCGAAACCGATCCCCGGAGCAACGTGAAAGCCGATTTCGAGAAATACACGACCAGCCTGCCCGGGGTGTTTGCCGCGGGCGACTGCCGCCGCGGCCAGAGCCTGGTCGTCTGGGCCATCAACGAAGGCCGAGGCGCCGCCCGCGAGTGCGATCGCTACCTGATGGGTGCAACGGACCTGCCGTAGAAAAGCCCGCGAAAGCTTCTCTAATCCTCACTCAGCAAAGCCCCGATGCTCCCCGTCGGGGCTTTTTCGTGCCCAGACCCGCCCTTCATCCGCACCCACGGCCGAGCCCTCGTCCGATTGCGCAGACCCGCCATTTTCAGCCACCCGTTTGCGCTCCCGGGAAAATTGGGAAAATTTCGCTCGCCCCCTCCGTTCTCAGCGTAAACTAATTGAGCTGATTCCGTCCGCTCATTGCACCGGTTGCGTGTGCGGCGCACTTCTTGCAACATTGCCGTCCGGCCTGCCGGGCCGACCACCACTTTTTAGACTCATGGCCAAGATCATTCCGTCCCCGTTGTATACACCTGACCAGGAACACGATGCCTGTGGCGTCGGGTTCATTGCCAAGCTGACTGGAGAACGTTCCTACGACGTTCTCAACCGTGCGATCTCGGCTCTTAAAGCACTCGCCCACCGCGGCGCCATTGATGCCGATGCCGTCACGGGCGATGGCGCCGGCATCCTCACGCAGATCCCCGTCGAGCTCTTCAAAGACTACCTCGCGGAAAAAAAGAAGCCCCTCTTCCGCGACCAAGATCTCGGTGTCGGCATGATTTTCCTGCCCAAGGGCGACGACTACGCCCAGGCCCATGCCAAAAAAATCGTCGAGGCCGCCGTTAAGAATGAAGGTCTCGCCTGGCTCGGCTGGCGCGATGTTCCCACCGACTCCTCCTGCCTCGGTCGCAAGGCCCTCGAAACCCAACCGCTCATCGTGCAAGCCCTTGTGGCCCGCAAGGATGAGATCACCGACGACGAGTTCGAACGGAAGCTGTTCCTCGCACAAAACTCCGCCGAACGCCAGGTCATCGAAGCCAAGATCCCGGGGTTCTACGTCTGCTCGTTCTCCTCGCGCACCATCGTCTACAAGGGCCTCCTCACGCCCACGCAGATCCGCAAGTATTTCGTCGATCTGAAATCGCCGAAGTTCACCACCGCCTTCGCGATCTTCCACCAACGCTATTCGACCAACACGTTCCCCACGTGGCACTTGGCCCATCCCTTCCGGATGATGGCGCACAACGGCGAGATCAACACCATCCGCGGTAATCGCAACCTCATGCGCGCCCGCGAAAACTCCACCGCCTATGGCGTGTGGGGCGAGCGCTTCCCGGATCTCAAGCCGCTCGTGCAGCCCGCCATGTCGGACTCCGCCAGCTTCGACAACGCCCTCCAGCTCATCACCCTCGGCGGACGCAGCCCTCTGCACGCGACGATGATGATGATGCCGCCCGCATGGGAAAAGGACAAGAAGCTCTCCCCCGAGACCCGCGCCTTCTTCCGCTATCATGCCTGCATGATGGAACCATGGGACGGCCCCGCCGCCGTGGTCTTCACGGACGGACGCACCATCGGCGCCGCGTTGGATCGCAACGGCCTTCGCCCCGCCCGCTACAAGATTTTTGACGACGGCTACTTCATCTTGGCGTCCGAAGCCGGTCTCGTGCACGACTTCCCGGGCAAGGTGGTCGAAGCCGGCCGCCTCGGGCCCGGCCGCATGCTCGCGCTCGACCTCGTCGAACATAAATTCTACCGCGATGAGGAAGTGAAGGCCCGCTTCACCGGAGATCCGCACTTCAAGCAGTGGTGCGAGGCGCATCTCGTCAACCTGCACAAAAGCGTCCCGGCTCCCGCGGCCTCCGAGCCCGTCACCCCGTCCATCGCCACCCAGATCGCGTTCGGTTGCGACAACGACGAAAACGAGCTCGTCCTCACCCCGCTCGCCGAAGGCCTCGAGCCCACCGGCTCGATGGGCGACGACACCCCGCTCGCCGTCCTCTCCCGCCGCCCGCGCCTGCTCTATACCTATTTCAAGCAGCTCTTCGCGCAGGTCACCAATCCGCCCATCGACTCGATCCGCGAAAAAGCGGTCATGTCGCTCACCGGCTACCTCGGCGGCCGTCTCGGCCTCTTCGAGGAATTCCCGGAGACCACCGGCTTCGCCGAACTGGAATCCCCGGTCCTCTTCGACCACGAAATCGCCGCGCTCTTCGACGTCTCGTTTCTCAAGAACCGCGTCGTGCGCCTTTCCGCGCTCTTCGAGGCAACCAAGGGTCCCGAAGCCCTTGAGGGCGCCCTCAAGGACCTCGCCGCGCGCGCACAGACCGCCGTCGAACAGAACAACGCCAAGGTCCTCATCCTCTCCGACAAGGGCGCAACCGCCGACAAGGCGGCCATCCCGATGCTCCTCGCCGTCGGCGCAGTCAACCAGCAGCTGGTGCGCGCCGGTCTCCGCTTGAAGTGCGACCTGATCGCCGAAACCGGCGAAGCCCGCGACGTGCACCATCTCGCGGCTCTGCTCGGTTTCGGAGTCAATGCCGTCAATCCCTACCTCGCGCTCGACCTCGTCGCGTCCATTGCCGCCTCCGGCAAGACCGCCAAGCCGGTCACCGCCGAGCAGGCCCGCCTCAACTACAAGGCCGCCATCGATGCCGGCCTCCTCAAGGTCATGGCCAAGATGGGCATTTCCACGCTGCTCAGCTACCGCGGCGCCCAGATGTTCGAAGCCATCGGCATCTCGCACAAGGTCATCGAGGAATGCTTCACCGGCACCCCGTCGCCCATCGGTGGCATCGGCTACGTGCAGATCGCCGAGGAGGCCCTCCGGCGCCACGCCAGGGCTTTTGCCGCCCCCGAAGGCGAACCGGCCCTCGGCAACGAAGGCTACTACCGCGTCAACAAGAAGGGCGAAGGCGAGTTCCACGGCTGGAATCCCAAGGTCGTCTCCTCGATGAACAAGTTCGTGCGCGCCGGCACGCCCGAGTCCTACCAGGAATGGAAGACCAACGCCGACGAGCACCAGCCCGTATCCATCAAAGACCTGCTCAAGATCCGGTTCGATTCTTCCAAGGCGCTCCCGCTTGAGGAGGTCGAGCCCATTGAGGATATCCGCAAGCGTTTCACCACGGCCGGCATGTCCCTCGGTGCGCTCTCGCCCGAGATGCACGAGGCCCTCGCCATCGCGATGAATCGCATCGGCGGCAAATCCAACTCCGGCGAAGGCGGCGAAGATCCCGACCGTTTTAACGTCCGCGAAAACGGCGACAACGCCAACTCCGCCATCAAGCAGGTCGCCTCCGGCCGCTTCGGTGTCACCGCCGCCTATCTCTCTTCCGCCAAGGAAATCGAGATCAAGATGGCTCAAGGCGCGAAACCCGGCGAAGGCGGCCAGCTGCCCGGTGCCAAGGTCACCCCGCTCATCGCCAAGCTCCGTTACTCGGTCCCCGGCGTGACGCTCATCTCGCCTCCCCCGCACCACGACATCTACTCGATCGAAGATCTCGCCCAGTTGATCTTCGACCTGAAGGAGATCAATCCGCGCGCCAAGGTCTGCGTAAAGCTCGTGTCCTCCTCCGGCGTCGGCACCGTCGCCGCCGGCGTGGCCAAGGCCTATGCCGACGTGGTCCTCGTCTCCGGCCATGACGGCGGCACCGGCGCCTCGCCGCTCGCCTCCATCAAGAACGCCGGCTCCGTCTGGGAAATCGGCGTCGCCGAGGCCCACCAGGTCCTGATGATGAACCAGCTCCGCGGACGCGTCGTTCTCCGCACCGACGGCGGCATGAAGACCGGCCGCGACATCGTCATCGCCGCGCTGCTCGGCGCCGAGGAGTTCAACTTCGGCACCGCCGCGCTGATCGCCGGCGGCTGCGCGATGTTCCGTGTCTGCCATTTGAATACATGCCCGGTCGGTGTCGCCACCCAGCGCGAAGACCTCCGTGCGAAGTTCCGCGGCAAGCCCGAAAACATCATCAACTTCTTCAACGCCGTCGCCGAGGACGTCCGCCATTACCTCGCCAAGCTCGGCGCGCGCAACCTCAACGAAATCATCGGCCGGGTGGATCTCCTCGAGCAAATCGATGATCCCGCCAACCCGAAGACCAAGTTGGTCAACCTCGCCGGCCTCCTCCACAACCCGGACCCCTCGGGCGAGCTCGACCGCTATCACACCCGCGAACGCAACGAACGTTTCGGCGGCGAAGGCTCGCTCGACGAAGCCATCCTCCAGGAAGCGCGTGACGTCATCCTCGGCGAATCCGCCCGTCTCGTGGCCCGTTACAAGGTCACCAACGTCAACCGCGACGTGGGCACGCAGCTCTCCGGCCAGATCGCCTACCAACATGGCAACGAAGGCCTCCCCGCCGGCACGATTGACCTCACGTTCACCGGTTCCGCCGGCCAGTCGTTCGGCGCGTTCCTCGTCAATGGTCTCCGCCTCACCCTCATCGGCGAAGCCAACGACTACGTCGGCAAGGGCATCAACGGCGGCGAGATCATCGTTCGCCCGAAACCCAGCGAGACGTTCCACTGGAATGCCCAATCGATTCTCGGCAACACGTGCCTCTACGGCGCGACGGGCGGCACGCTCTTCGCGGCGGGCCGCGCGGGCGAACGTTTCGCCGTGCGCAACTCCGGCGCGACCGCGGTGGTCGAAGGCGTGGGCGACCACGGCTGCGAATACATGACCGGCGGCCTCGTCGTCATCCTCGGCTCCACCGGCACCAACTTCGGCGCCGGCATGAGCGGTGGCCTCGCCTTCGTCTATGACGCCAAGGAGACGTTCGCCGAAAGCATCAACCCCGCGATGATCGGCCTCGAGCGCCTGAACGCGCAGGAGGAAATCGACAGCCTTAAGAAACTGATCCAGACCCACTTCAAGATCACCGCCAGCCCGCACGCGCAGAGCCTGGTCGAGAACTGGGAGAAAGCTGTTTCGAAATTCTGGAAAGTCGTCCCGCATCCGCCGACCGCCGACGTTCCAAAGCCTGTCTTCATGTTCGACGCGGCCAAGATGCCCGTGACGATCTGATAAATCAAAGCACGCCGTTGATTCTGCCAGAAGCCGCGCCCTTTCCGGGCGCGGCTTTTTTTTGCATCCGCACGACCCTCACAAACCGGGAGCCCGATCAGCTCTTCAAAAAGCCCTGGAGCAGGCCATAAACGGTCACTCCGACCAACCCGATGCCCAAGGCGAGGACGGAGTTGGTCACGCGGCAGCGGAATTGCGGAGTCTCCGCCACCACCGCACGATATTCCGGTGAAAGCACGGTGCGGCCCCGCTTCACGTGGATGAGCCAGAGCACATAGGCATTGAGCACGGTGCCGATGGGCAAGGCCACCAGGCCAAGCACCGCCATGAGCGTGGCCGAGTAGCGCGCGCGGGCATCGAGCCGGCGCAGCAGGTAACCTGCGAAGCCGTAGCCCGCCGCCAGCAGTCCGAGCAAACTCATGAACCGTCCTCCCGCTTCGAATCCTTTCATCGCCACCCCGGCAATCGCCGCCACCGCGAGCAGCCCGGCCGCGGCATAATACAGCAGCCCGATCATGCGAATCGCCGTCTCATGGCGAAGGTGCTCGATGCGTGTCAGTTCGGCTACGCTGCTACCAGCGGATGCGGATGAAGAAGTCATTGTTACAGCCCTTAGCCCAAGGCATGCCCGATGGGGCCGCAATGCCCGAACACCCGGTAAAAATCTTCCTCGTCCATGGAATCACCTGCTTTCCTGACCGGGCAAATTCCTGATCGACGAATCCGGGGTGAACACATCCCGCCCCGGAGGGTCAGCCCGTGGTATGCGGTTTTGCCCCCTTCCTACCCTCGTTATCCTTCTGTGCGTATGCGGCCTCGTGCCCTGGCTTCGAGCGGAACCGCCGCCTCTCCTGGTGAAAGCCGTGACTCTGTGGTCGGAAGGGCGGCAGGATCTTGCATTCACCCAACGCACCCGCGCCTTCAATCCCGATCACACGACACGATACGAGCGGGTGGAACGTTACGATCCGTCCTTGCCCGACGACCAGCGCTGGCGCCTCCTGGAGGTCAACGGCAAGCCGCCCACCGAGGCGGAACGACGTGACATCGAGGTCAAACGCAACCGCAAGCCCCGCAAGCGCGCCGGCAATCCGCCGGCCAGTTATCTCGATCTTGAAAACGCCCGCCTTGCGCGTGAAACCGAGCGCGTGGCCCACTTTGAAGTTGGTATCAAACCCGAGGCCGCCCGCCTCGTCGCGCTCGACAAGCTCGTGATTCAAGTCGCCGTCGACAAAGCAACCGGAACCATCGACCACATCAGCGCCGATCTTCGCGAACCGATGCGCGTGGCCCTTGGCCTTGCGCGGGTCATTGATGTCGACCTCGACGTGCATTTCGAAGAGCCGGCGGACGGCCCGCCACCCGCCACCGAGGTCACCTCAGGCAGCACCGCCCGCGTCATGATGTCGAAACTCGGCGACCCCACGGAATTCAGCTGGAGCGATTTTAAGGAAGTGCCGGTTTACCGGGGAAAAAAACCGGCAGCTCAACAAAAGCAGACACCCGGCAGCCCGCCCGCCGATCCGCTCTTCGCGCCTTAACTTTTATCATCACGCCGATGATCCGGCCCGCACCGTTATTTCAATACCGCTCGCTGCGGCCGAAGTAGTTGAGCATCCAATACTCTTTCCATACACGATAGCGGCCTTCGTGGCTGATCTTGCCGTGTTCTTCGCGTTCAGCCTGCGGAAACAGGAAACCCAGCTCGGTGTTGATCCGCTCCAGCTCGCGCTGCTGCGTGTTCAGGTCGTTGAGCGGATCCGTCGTCCAAGGCGAGATCATCTCGTTGCCGCGCGCCAGCCGTTCACGGTGGCGTTTCACCAGTCCCGCCAGGGAGCGCCGCCAGGGGTTGCGCTCCACCAGCCAGTTCTCCGGATAAAATCCGCCAAAAGGCAGGTGCAGGTTGTCGGTCACGTAGCGGTAGCCGCTCACCGTGTTGGTTGAGAGGTTGTAGCACACCGCAAGGGCACCGGTCGCCTGCGGCAGAAACGTAATCTGCAGGCGCAGACCCGCATCGGTGTCCTGATAAACGGATACCCGCAAGTGCATGCCGGGACCCACCTCGGCCTTGAGTGCCTGAACTTGCTTGAAGCCGTTGGCGCGAAGCCAGTCGCGGATCTTAAGCAACCGGGGATGGGTCGGCCACTCTTCGCCGGAATGGTTCAACGTAAAACGCGGGAACAACGGCAGCGGACTCACGCTAAGCGCGTGAATGGCCAGCCAGTTGTAGAGTGTCTCCAACAAAAACCAGACGAGAAAAGAAGCTGCCACCAACATCGGATACGGGCGTTCCGTCCAACCCAGGTCGAGGGCCATGGCCGGCACGCCAAACGCAAAGATCAACCAGCGCAACCAGCGGTTGAAAATCGCCAGCACGGGCGAACCCCGGTGTTGGTTGAGCTGCAACAGCACCAGCGACAAAATGATCGCCGCGACAAGCGGGTAGTCGGGTTTCATGGGATGGAGGGTGGGGCGGGGACCGCGGAGACCGCCGCAAATGACGAGCTGCGTGCGAGCTTCAAACGGACAGCTTGGCGGTCCGTCCTATCTCGAAGCTCAGCTCAGGCGCACAGGCATGATCACGCAGATGAAGCTCTCCAGCGTTTTGAACACACCGGGGCTGACCTCGTCCTTTAATTCAAAGAAGACCTCGTCCTTGGTGAGGGCCTTGAGCGGATCGATCACGAACGAGGGGTTGAACGCCACCTGGAGATCGGGGCCGCTGTAGGCGATGGCCATCGATTCGTGGGCCTCGCCGAAGTCGGGGCTCTGGGCGGTGATTTCGAGAAGATTGCTGGTGAGCTTGATCTTCACGGAATTGGACTTTTCCGAGGTCACGAGCGCGGCGCGGTGCACGCATTGGAGGAACAACTCGCGCTCCAGCTTGATGCGCTGATGCGTTTCCTTCGGGATGACCTGCTGATAATTCGGGTAATTGCCCTCGACGACTTTCGAGTAGAGATAGATCGAATCGACCAAACCGCTGGAGTCTTTGTCCGTGTTGATCTGGAACGAGGCGCGGCGGTCGTTAAACGCGATTTTGAGCTTCTCCCCCTTGTCCAGCATGCGCGTGAGCTCGGAGACCGTCTTGGCCGGCAGAATGATGCTTCCCGCGCTCTCCGCCGGAACTTCGAGTTCTTTGGAAATCAGCGCAAGACGGCGGCCGTCGGTGGCCACGAGGCTGAGTTTGCCATCGCGGAAGTTGAAATAGACGCCGTTGAGGATGTAGCGGGTTTCGTCGGAGGACTGGGCGTAGGACACGCTCTTGAGCATCGAGGTGAGCTCGGCCTGCTCGAGGGTGAAGCTCTTGTCGTCTCCGAATTCAGGGAGGGGGGGGAACTCTTCCTTGCCAATGCCGACGATGCGGAAGGTCGACCCGCCGGAGGTGAGCTTCACCTGGTGATTGGGCGTGGCGTCGAAGGTGACATCAACGTTGGGGAGTTCGCGAACGATCGTGGCCAGACGCTTGACGGGAAGAGTGACAGAGCCGCCTTCTTTGACCTCGGCCTTGATTTTGCAGCGGATACCCAGGTCAAGGTTCGTCGTGGTGAGGGAGATGTAATCCTTCTCGGCCTCGATCAGCACATTGCTCAAGATCGGCATCGTGGCCTTGGAGCCGACGACGTTGAGAACCTGGGCGAGGCCATTGCTGAAGTGATCGCGGTTGATCTTGAATTTCATTTAAAGCGGGAGGGAGAGAAGACGCGAAGGGCGGAAATTAACAAAGGATAAAAGATATCTAGTTCAATATATATGTTATCCGTCTTATTATGGGCTGCGAGTAACTGCCATAACCCGGAGTCTCCCCTCCGAAAAACCCGGTGCCGGCCATCGTGAAAAACCCGACGCACCGCCACCAGTAAACGAGGGGTTATCCACAGGGGTGAAGTTATTGGCCGGTTATTGGTCGGTTGGTCGCAGAATGATTCACACCAAGGGCGCCCGCTTGATCAGGCCGTGGCGGCGCCAGTGGCGGATGAGCCCGAAAAAGATATAGCCCAGGCACACGATGAGCATGGCGTATTCTTTAAAGCGCACGACGGCCGCGCCGACCGCCACGTAGATCACCAGAGTCGTAAGTTTCGTCTTGGTGCGGAGATCGATCTGTTTCCCGCTCGGATAACGCACCATGCTGACCATCAACATGGCGACCAAGAGCAGGAGCGGAGGCAGCCCGAGCGTCAGCCACTGCAAAGACCGGTCATGAACCATCAGGTTGAGCAGGAACAACACGAGCGCGGCGATCGTACCCGCCGCGGCGGGCACCGGCAGGCCGACGAAGTCTTTGTTGCTCGATTTGCCGCCGGGGCGATGCAGCAAAGGGTGCGTGATGACGTTGAACCGCGCCAGCCGGATCGCCGCGCAGAGCAGGTAGATAAAGCCAATCAACCCGCCAACGCTCAACAAGGTCTGATCGCCGTCCGCCGGCCGGATGATCAGGAAAAACACCATCAAAGCCGGTGCCAGACCGAAGGAAACAACGTCGGCGAGGGAATCGAACTCCGCGCCAAACAAAGACTCTTTTCCACCCATGCGGGCAAGCCGGCCATCCAGCGCGTCAAAGGCCATCGCCCCAAAGATATACCAGACAGCGACGCGATAGTGGGCAATGGCTTCCGGGGGAATGATCGCGGCCATGTCGCTGGCGCCGCGGACGATGAAACTCGCTTCGATGCAGCGCATGCAGGCCGCGAAACCACAGAAGAGATTCCCGGCCGTCATCAAGTTGGGCAGGAAGTAAATCCGGCTGGCCTGGGTAACGCTGTAGGGGTTGTCCGCTTCGTTGTCCGTGGAGGAGGGAAGATCGTCGGCCATGATGAGGGAGGCTTACTTTTTGGTCAGCGATTCCAGATACTTCCAAAACTTGGAGTGCTGCTCCACCAGCTGGGATTCGGAAACCGGGAGTTTGTTGCGCAACAGGAAATCTTCCAACGAATTCTTGTGCAGGATATAAAGCACGTGAACCACCTCGGTGCCCCGGGTTTCAAAATAGAACCGATGATCGCCGCAACGCAGCCGGTAGAGGCTGTGGCCGGCGCGGGTGAAGCGTCCCAAAGGCTCGCGTGGGTGTTCCAAATCGGCCGGTTTCAGCGAGCTGATCGGTTCAATCGCCTCAAGCTGTTGCAATTTATCGAGCTTGTTAAGCTCCAGCATGCTCTGCTCGGAAAAGGTGACCTGATACATGGTGGGAGGGCGGAAGTCGCGAGGAGAGGGAGGCGGAAGCTTACTGTAACCCGATATCCCTCCTGGCGTCACGCCAGAGACAGACAAGCGAACTAGGCAAACCCCGATCATCCCATGAAAGTTTCGTTTCTATTCCCCGTGTTCCTTGCAGCAACGCAATTTGTTGTGACCGCCCGCGCTGCGGAGCCTGAACCCGCCGCCGCCGCCACTCACGACGCGGAAATCATCAAACGCTACGATACCAACAAGGATGGTAAACTCGACGAGGCCGAGATCGCCGCAGTGAAGGAGCAGACGCTCATGGCCAGCCAGGAAAAGCGGGAGGAGAAACGCGAACGCCTTCGGGATCGTCTGAAAGAGTTCGACAAGGACGGCGACGGGAAGCTCGACGCCGGTGAAAAGACCGCGATGGAAACCGCCCTGCGCGCCCGGGCCGAGAAGACGCCCCGCATGCTCAAACGCCTCGACACCGACGGTGACGGCAAATTGAGCGACGCCGAGTGGGCCGCCGGTCGGGAAAAAATTATCGAGCGCCTGCAGAAGTGAGGGGCAGGGCGGGGACTCCGTTCCCCGCTCTGCATTTCGTCTTCCTCAAACCGGCGCGGAACGGAGTCCCCGCCCTACCTCAAAAAGAGTTGGCGCCTCGTTCGCCCGCCGCGCACACCTATCGCGATGCTTCGGCGTGCCATCGCACTCATTCTAGGCTTGGGGTTCGCGTGTCTCTCCACGCGTGCCGATTCCCCGGCTGCCGGTGCTTCGTCGACACCTCCGTTGGAACTCGACATCCCGGTGCTCGTCGCCGGCTATGGCGCGGCGTTTTTTGAGGAAACCGCCCGTGAATTCGAAGCGCTTCGCCCCGATGTAAAGGTGCGCATCCACGGGAACCCGCGCATTAACGACCAGGTGCGCATCCGCGTCATGGCGGGCGACGACCCTGATGCGACGGATGCCGTTCTGCTTTATCCCAATTTGATCCGGGCCGGTCGTATTCTCGACCTATCGCCTTACCTCGACGGTCTCAACTGGGAAGGCGACGCCCGCTGGCGCGACACGTTTCTCCCGGGCGTGCTCGAACGCTGGACCGCCCCGGGCGCAACTCCGCCTGCGCCGCACCTGACGGCGGGCGCCGGCGAGCGGGGATCGTTGCAAGACCCCGCCGCCGCGCCGGTCTACGGCATTCCCTTCGCGCACGCGGTGTGGACGGTGTTCTACGACAAAAAACGTTTCCGCGAAAATGGCTGGGAGGTTCCGCGCACGTGGGACGAGTTTTTTGCCCTCTGCGAAAAAATGGAAAGCGCCGGTGTCGCCCCGCTCTCGTTGCCCGGGGTCTTCATGCGTTATGGCGACGCCTTCCTGCGCGCCGCCCACTACGACCTGGTCGGTCCGGAGGACTACCGGGCCTACAACCGGCTTGAAGCGGGCACACGCACGGATCCGCGATTCCTTCGTGCGGCCGGCGTCGTGCAGCGACTCGCCACGCGGCATCTCGTAAAGGGCTGGGAGGGGATGACGCACACCGCCGCGCAGCTTGCGTTTATCGATGGTCGCGCCGCCATGACGATCTCCGCCTCGTGGTTTGCCAGCGAAATGCGCGGCAAGCTCCCGGAAAATTTCGAACTCGGCGCGATGAACCTTCCCGTCTTCGCCAGTGGTATTGGGAAATCCACTACGGTGCAGACGCAGAGCGCCTACTATTTCCTTTTTGCCAGCGGGGATCCGGTGCGCGAGCGGGCCACGGTGGATTTTTTTCGTTTTCTCACGTCGCGCGAACGTGCGCGCCGGTTTGCGCAGACGGTCGATTCACCGGTTGCGCTGCGCGCGGTGGGCCCCGGTGATTATTCGCCGCTGATGCGCGATACCGCCGCGTTGATTGCCGGTGCATCCGGCTCGTTCGACGCCGCGCCGCCCGCCTCGGCGGCAAACCTCGCGGTCATCAACCAGGCGCTCACCGACGCACGCTACCGTCTGATGACCGGGCGCATCACGCCGGAGGAGTTTGGAGCGCGTCTCGAAGCGGCGGCGGCCGCCGCCCGGGCGCGCGAAAAAGATCCCGATCGCGTGGAACTGCGGCACGGGTTCGGCGCCGCCGCGCTGCTGCTCACGCTCGCGGGCCTGGTGGCGTGGCTGGCGTGGAAGCGATCAAAGGCAGGGCGGGCCCGCCGCGATCCACTGCCAGCGGACGCATCCCCGACCGGCGCGCCCGGCGGTCGCGTCCCGCCTTCGGCACAGCTTGCCTCTTCCGAGCACCTCGGCCGGTTGCGAGCGCCGCTTGCGCTCGGTTTTGTCGGACCTGCGCTCGTGCTTTTCGGTGCGCTGGTGATCCTGCCGGGGCTGGCGTCTTTCGTGTGGGCATTCACGCGTTGGGACGGCCTGGGCGAACGCACGTGGGCGGGGCTGTTTAATTTCAAGTGGCTGCTGCTGGAGAGCGACGTGTTCTGGTTCGCGCTGCGGAATAATCTTTTTCTGATGCTCGCCCCTGCGCTGGTCGTGGTGCCGGCCGC
>JAQSWS010000027.1 GCA_029266495.1 Rariglobus sp.
CGATCAACCCCAGCGCATTGTCCCGTTTGTCGCAGATCAGAATCTTGATCGCGGTGGAGTAGAACTTCTGTCCATTCGCGTCGACGGACTCCTGGAGCCTGACCACCGGGGTCTGGGTTTCAAACAGGTGGGTTTCGGCGGCATAAAACGACTCGGCCAGCCGGGCGGGAAACAGGTCGAAATCGTTTTTCCCAAGCACCTCCGCCTCGGTGCGTCCAAGGTGGGCCAGGTGCGCACGATTGCTGAAAAGAAAACGGCCTTCGGCGTCCTTGATGAACACGTAATCGCGCACCTCATCGAGAATCGTCAGCAACGGGCCGCCCCGTTGCGTTTTCACATAAACGGCCAAATCGTAGGCATCGATTTTAATCATGGGGGGTAGAGATTGAAGCGTGGTCATTTACTATTGCTGAGACGTCTGGATTCCAAGCGGAGAACACCGCATGTGAACGAATTGGGGGGAAATCCTGATGCTGCAAAAACAGGCTCGGCTCCTGGCGCGCCGAGGGGGATTGGCCGCGACGAACGCACTTTTATTTCCCGGTGTCCGCCGCCGGGGGAATCTGCGCCTCGAGCTGGGTCATGATTTCCTCGCTTACCCGGGTGAGGCCGGCGCGGGCGAGCTGGCTGGCGGGATGAATATCCTGTGCGGCGAGGTATTGGGTGAGACTGGCGGCGTAGCGCTGGCTCCCCTCATAACGTTTGGCCTGGTCGAGGCGGCCGACAAACTCGGCCACGCGGGGCGCGAGCTGGGCCATGCGCTGGTTCAACACCACGTCGTTGGGTGCGAAAGCCGTGGCACCCGCAAGGGCCTCCCACGCGGAGAATGCATTGTTTTGCGCAAGCAATTCCTCCGTCTGGGCGAGATAGATTTCCACGCGGGCCATACGATCGATCACCGCAGCGAGCTGGGGTCCGCGCACCCGGTCGTTGAGGAACGCCACGCCGAGCTCCGCGCGCCGTTCGTAAATGCGCCGGAAATCCTCCCGCTTGAAGGCGTCGTCGAAGACCACGGCGGCCTGGGTGCCGAGATCGGCCTGCGAAGCCATGTTTTCGGTGTAGTTTCGGATCGCCGGATTAAGGGGCCACAGTTGCGCGGCCTTTTCCACGAACTCCTGGGCCCGGTTGTAGTCACCCGTGGCGGCGGCCTGCTGGGCGGCGTTGAGCGAAAGTGTGCTCATGCGCTGGGCGGAGCGCACGGCCGAGCTGACCTCTTGGGCGCGGAAATCCTTCGTCAGCGTGCCGATCTCCTCGGTGAGCGCGATGACCGCGTCGAAGTCCCGCAGGTCGGCGAGCTTTCTCGCCTCGTCCACCTTTCGATAGAGCGTGAGCAGCGCCTCCTTGCGGGCGGGTTCAAACTGGGTGACCGAAGGCAGGTATTCACCCAGGAAAAATGTGTCCTGCAGGCGTTCGAGCGCGCCGATCTTGCGGCCGTTGCAAAAAGAGACTGATGATCTGGCTTTGAAATTGAATCTTCGCCTGGGTGACCGACAGAAGGCCGGCGGCTTCGAGGGACTTGATCTTGGCCTCGGTCTCCGCGAGTTCCCGCGCGCGGAAGATCTGCCCGAGCGGGCCGGCGGTGTTGCCCGTGCCCACCGTCTGCCGCGCCTGGCCGGAATTGCCGCCGCTCCCTCCGCCCGACCGGTTGTTGTTATTGCCATTGCCCGTGCCGCCGACGGTGACGGTGGTGCCTCCCGAGCTGACCGTGGTGCTGCCGCTTCCGCTCCCCCCGTTTGAATTGTTGGAACCGGAGTTGCTGGCGGAACCGGAATTGAGACCGCCCAGCAACGCGGAGCTGGAAATGGTGTCGGCGGCGCCGCGGCCCGCTTGCGAAACGAAGGCGTCGCCGGCGTAAACCACGCTGGCGGCCTGCTGGCGGCGGATGCGGTCAAGCTCGGTCTGGGTGACGCTGAACGCCTGCTTTTCGTCCCGGATGCGCCAGGCGTTGAAAATCTGGTTCGCCACGCCAAGGCTGTTGCCGCCGTCCACTTCGTATTCAGCAGCTCGATACAAAAGCTTCCAGGCCTCGACCACGCTGTCCTGCGACCCGTCGGCGGTGCGGGTCGAGAGGAGCTTGAAAATCTCATCGACGGTTGCGCCGTAAAGATCCTGGTCCCGCGTGGCCGGCAATGAGAGGTAGCGCTCGAAACGTCCGCGGAAGACGCGGAACTGGCCGATGTCGTAGGTGTGCCCCTTCCAAGTCATCGTGCCGGTCTCCGGATTGATGGAATCCGAGTTCGCGTCGAAGGCCTTGTTAATGATCTGAAGCAGGGTGCCGCTCTCCATGCTGTTGATGTTGACCGCGCGGGCCTGGGATTCGGTCGCGCCGGAGCGGGTGTCGGGACGGGTCTCGGCGGCCTTGCTTGCGGCCGCGGTGGCCGGGCCGCTGGCGCCCACGGGGGCATCCTGGGCTTCGAGAACGGAGACGCCGGCGGACAGGGCTAGAAAAAGGGAGAGACGGCGCATGGTCAGAGTTTTTTGAGACGCTCAACGTAGAGGAGCCCGCCCTTGCGCACGGTGATTTCAAAGCGGTAGCGCTGGGCGACGAGCAGGTTGGCCTTCATGGAATCGGCGATGAACACCGGCAGACGGGCATCGCCGCGCAGCGTGCGCACCGCGATAAGACGGCCGACTCCTTCGCGCCAGTTGAGCTGCGCGTCGATCTCGGCCTCGAGTTCGTAGCGGTTGCCCTGCAGGTTGTCGGGCGCGGCGAGAAACGCCTGCACGGGAAACGGTTCACCCGAACGTCCGCAGCCGGAGCCGAGAAACAGGGCGGCGGCAAAGGCCGCAGGGATCAAAAAACGACTCACGAAGCGCATTGACGACAACGGCATGGGGTGGGCCGCAACCGTCACGGCCAACACTTTTTCTGGCAACCCCAAAACACCAGCGCGGCCCCTATGATAAAGTGGATCGCGAGCACGCCCGTGGAAATCACGGGAGGCGCCAGCCAGCTTTTATCCAGCATCGTCACCGCATCGTAAAAACGCGAATCCGTCATCGCGGTGAGATAGCCCGCCCATCCCCAATACGTTGCAATGAATGGCCGCACCGCCCACACGAGCGCCGCCGGCAGCGCCAGGACAACCCCCGAGAGCGGCAGTTGAAAACCCACCAGATAGATCGAAAGCAGCGAAGCCTTGTCTGGCGAAGACAGCACGGCGGACAACCCGAGGCAGACCACGCTCATCGAGGCCCCCGTGGCGCTGAGAACCGCCAGTTGAGCCCCCCACCCGCCCGGAAATTCACACAGCAGTTTCACGAAGACGGTCATCCACACGCCTTGCGCGGCACCCAGGAGCGCCGTGTAAATGAGCTTGGACCACGCATACGCCGACGGGCGCAGGCCCGACATGCGTTCCTTCTCATAAAGCGTGCGCTCGGCGGCGATCTCACGGGCTCCGTTGTTGCTTCCCATCAAGCACAGCAGGATCACCTGAAAAATAATCAGTCCCGACACCAAAGTCGCCGTCTCCGCCGCTGACTGGCGATAAGCCGCGCGCGCCTGCAACGTCTCGAGGAATCCCCCCGTGTTCTCCAGCGCGAGGACCTTCATCTGCGGCAATCCACCGAGGGCAAAAATCACCACCAGGCAGGGAAACCCAAACGTGATCGCCAAGGTAAGCAGCAGGTAGCCGCGATCGCGCACCAGCAACCGCCAGCGACGCGCGAGCAACGTGGCCAGTTGCGACATCGCGGACGGGCGTTCCGCCGGCCGGCGGGCTTCAGACGGCGCCGGCTCGAACCCGGACGGGCGCATCCCTGCGTCGCCGTCCGCCACCGAGGCGGCAAAACGTTCCTGCCAGTGCTCCCGTGATTGCCCGCTCAGGCGGTCATAGAGTTCCAGCGCATCGGCGATTTGAAAATGCTCCAGCATCGCCGCCAGCGGCCCCTGCCAGACCACCACTCCCTCGAAAACCACCGTGATGGTGTCGAATTGAGAAAGCTTCGCCAGGTTGTGAATGACGCAAACCACGGTCTTGTTTCGCTGCTCCACGAGCGCGCGCAGCACCGCAATAATCTGGTCCTCCGAACGCGGATCCAGTCCGCTGGTCACCTCGTCACACAGCAGGCAGGTCGGATCAGTGGTGAGTTCGAGCGCAAGGCCGAGGCGGCGCAGCTGGCCGCCGCTGAGCTTTTCCACCGCAGTGGCGCCGCGTTCGGCGAGACCGACGAGCTGCAAGAGCTCGGCGTTCCTGACGGCAAGAGCCGTGTCATCACTTTTCTGATACAATTTCAAGGCGCAGCCGACCGCCTCGGACACGGTGAGTTTTCCATGCGCAATGCTGAATTGCGGGGCAAACGCCACCTCGCGCAGCAACTCCTCGCGCGAGGCCACCATGCGGCCATGGAGCCACACCTCGCCCTCGGTGGGCAGAATATCGAGAATGCCCTTGAGCAGGGTCGTCTTTCCGCAGCCGGAGGGTCCGATGAGGGCGTGCAATCCGCCGGCGGAGAATTGCGCGGTGGCGGCGTGGACAAGTGCGGCCGCGCCGGAACGGGGACGGACGGTGAGATTGCGACAAGCAAGCATGGGGAGTCGCGGCATCATCACGGAAGCGGGGAAAGACGGAAGCACGGAAACGGTCCGCCCGTTGATTGCCGGCGATTGCCAAGCCCGTCCGTTGCACCACAACCAAAGCACCTCAAATGAATGATGCCCCGCTCGTCGTGCTGATCGGATCCCTGCTCTCCGCCGCGTGCCTGTGGGCCAGCCTCCGGTTGCGCCGCCGTCAACGCCTGCTTCACGATCTGCCCACCTCGAAAACCCTCGGGGTGTTCATCGGCATGGTGGAGCTCAAGGGCACTGCGGAAAGCGAGGAGCCGCTCACCAGTCATCTCGCCGGATGCGCCTGCGTGCTCTACGACTGGACGGTCCAGGAACACTGGTCGCGCACCGTCACGAGAACCGACAGCAAGGGACGTCGCACCACCCGCCGTGAAAGTGGCTGGAAAACCGTCGCGCACGGCGGCTATTCGATTCCTTTTTATCTCCGCGATGACGAGGGCCTCGTGCTCGTGCGGCCCAAGGATGCGGCGCTTGAACTGCTCACCGTCTTCGACGAAACAGTCGATGACAGCCATCCGCTTTACTATGCCAAGGGTCCGCATGATGCCATCGCTCACTCCGATCACCGGCGGCGGTTTGCAGAAGAGGCGATTCCGCTTCACGCGCCCATCTACGTCGTCGGCACGGCGCGCGAACGCAGCGACGTGGTCGCACCGGAAATCGCCGCACAAGACGAGTCCCCGCTCTACCTCATTTCCGTGCGCAGCGAAGAACGCGTGCAATCGAGCCTCGCCCGCTGGTCCTGGTTTTGGTGGACGCTCGGGCTGATCATTGCCGGCGTGCCGTTCATGCTCTCCTTCTCGCCGGAAGCCCACCCGTGGCAAACCACACCCGTCCGGGCCGCATGGCTTCTCGCAGCCTATCTCGCGCTCTGGACCGGCGCCTGGGCCTGGATGGCTTACAACAGCCTCGTCGGCCTGCGCGAACGCGTGCGCCAGGCCGGATCACTCATCGATGTGCAACTCAAACGCCGTCACGATCTGATCCCCGGACTCGCTTCCGCGGTGGCTGCGCTCGGGGCACATGAACGCGATACCCAGGAGGCAGTCGCTGTGCTGCGGGCACAACTTGCAGCCACACCTGCCGGCGTCCAGGGACCGGACTTCGCCGGAGTCTCCGGCAGCCTGCATGCCGTGATCGAACGTTACCCCGAAATCAAAGCCAGCTCCGGGTTCACCACGTTGCACACGCAACTGGTCGAGACCGAGCAACGCATTGCGCTCGCACGCTCCTATTACAACGACATCGCCACCCAGTTCGCCACCCGGCTTGCAACCGTGCCCGACGCACTGGTCGCCCGGCTGGGGGCGATGCGACCCGAACCGTTGCTGGCGGCGGCGGATTTCGAACGCGCCTCCGTGGCCGTAAAACTGGTCCGCTGAACGGCGCACGCAGTCTTCCCATCCCGTTTCAACCTGCTACTCAGATCGCCGTGGCCAAACCCGTTTATCTCATCGTCGCCTGCTCCGAGAATCGCGTGATCGGTCGTCGCGGCGGCCTGCCGTGGTCGATCCCGGAAGACTCGCGTTTTTTCCAGGATAAGACCCGTGGCCACACCGTGATCATGGGCTCGCACTCGTTCGGCGAGTGGCCGGGTTGCGTGAAGGGGCGCGATGTCGTTGTGATCACCCACGAGCCCGAAAAAATCCCCGCCGGTGTGCACGCCGTCCACAGTCTCCCGGAAGCCATCAAAGTCGCCCAAGGCCTGCGTGGAGACATCTACCTCTGCGGCGGACAACGTGTTTACGAAGAAGGCCTGGCGCTCGGCGACCGTCTTTATCTCACGCTCGTCCATGCCATGATCGATGATGGCGATACCTTTTTCCCTGATTGGAGACGATATTTTCCCCGCGAAATCGCCCGCCGTGAAAGCAGCGATGAGCACTGGCGATATACGTTCCTGACGTTGGAAAAGTAACGCGTGGACACGCGCTGGAACTGCCTGAAATCCATCTGGGAATCCGACCGTAGGGCTGGCGCTTGCGCCATGCCTTCGAGCTGATGAGGCAACGCGCAAGCGCCAGCCCTGCACGCCAAGATCGCCACATGCATGGTGAGGGCGCGACGCACCACTTCATAAAAAAAGCGGCCTCACCCAGGTGAAGCCGCTTTGAAAAAAGACATGCGGGACTCCCACGAGCCCCGCATGGAACAGAACCAGATTACTTGGTCGGAACCGAAGCGATCGTCTTGAGGATGCGGGAGGCAACCTCGTAGGGATTCGCAGCGGAGTTCGGACGGCGGTCCTCAAGGTAGCCCCTGTAGCCGTTGTTGATAAAGCTGTGGGGGATGCGGATCGAGGCACCACGGTCGGCGAGACCGTAGGTGAACTTGTCGATCGACTGGGTCTCGTGGAGACCGGTGAGGCGCATGTGGTTGTCCGGACCATACACGGCAATGTGCTCGTCCATGTATTTGGCGAACGCAGCCATGAGCTTCTCGAAGTATTCCTTGCCACCGGTTTCACGCATGAAGGTGGTGGAGAAGTTCGAGTGCATGCCGGAGCCGTTCCAATCGAGGGCCTTGCCCCAGATGTCACGGATCGGTTTGCAGTGGAACTCGACATCAACCTGATACTTTTCGCAAAGGCGGATCAGGATGTAGCGGGCAACCCAAACATCATCGGCGGCCTTCTTGGAGCCCTTGCCGAAGATCTGGAATTCCCACTGTCCGGAAGCGACCTCGGCATTGATGCCCTCGTGGTTGATACCGGCGTCCAAGCAGAGATCGAGGTGCTCCTCGACGATCTGGCGGGCGACGTCACCGACGTTCTTGTAGCCCACGCCCGTGTAGTAGGGGCCTTGGGGGGCGGGATAGCCGCCCTCGGGGAAGCCGAGAGGACGACCGTCCTGATAGAGGAAATACTCCTGCTCGAAGCCGAACCAGGTGCCTTCGTCGTCGACGATGGTGGCGCGGGAGTTCGTGATGTGCGGGGTCTTTCCGTCCGGCATCATCACTTCGCACATGACCAGCACGCCGTTCTTACGGGTGGAGTCAGGATACACGGCCACCGGCTTCAGCACGCAGTCGGAGCTTTTGCCCTCGGCCTGCTGGGTCGAGCTGCCGTCGAAGCCCCAATTGGGAAGGTCCTCGAGCTTGGGAAAGCTGCTGAATTCCTTGATCTGTGTTTTGCTGCGCAGGTTGGCTACGGGCTTGTAGCCATCGAGCCAGATGTATTCCAATTTGTATTTGGCCATGAGTAGGTAGTTTGTGCGGGTCTGGAAGTGCGGTATTTCGGACAGCGAAAGCAAACGAAATACGCAGTCCGAAAACCGTCCGCGTGTATGAGCACCTGTCATGCCAGTGGCAATCGGAACCGAGAGGTTGAATGAATTTTTTTCACTCGACCGACGCCTGTCCATCAAGCGGTCCTTGCAAGAACCCGCGGCTGCGCCAACGTTCGCCGAAAGACTGATGCATGAGGTAAAAGACACCGCACGCGCCTTGGTAAGAATCGGTTACGATGGTCGTGTGCATAAAACCTTCCGCGGCCACGAAGCCAAGGAACGCTATGAAAACGAAGTGCTTGTGCTCAAACACCTTGAGCAACAGGGGTGTCCTTTCGTGCCCCGATTGCTTGAAGCCGACCCGGCCCTTTTGAAAATTGTCACGGACAACTGCGGCACCCGCGTCGACCGCATCAGTGAGGAGAAGATGAAGCAGCTGTTCGCCGAACTGGAGCAATACGGCGTCCGTCACGACGATGCCTTCATGCGCAACATCACTTATCGGGCGTCAGACGGACGGTTTTGCATCATCGATTTCGAATTCGCGACGCTACTTGATGGCAGCAACCATCCCCCGAAGCCCGCCGAGGGAAATCGTGGTTAAATTTGCTCAATTCACCCACCCGGTCACGGACCACGTTTGCTCAATAAAACGCATTTTTTTATCAACCGCGCATCACGCTTAAGGAAGAGTTGCTCCCTGCTTGCGGACTCCTTCAGCTGATCCTTTACGGCCCCCGCTTTTTCGCACAATGGCGACTCTTTCCGCCCCATCAAATTCCCGCCCCGACCCAATCATTCACTGGTCCGGGATGACCCACATCGGACGCGTGCGCACCAATAACGAGGACTCGTTTCTCGGCGTGACCGTAAACGGCCATGAGGTGCGCTATCTCGGTAAAATCGGTGAATCCTCCATGGCCGCATCCGATTTCGTTTTCGCGGTGAGCGATGGCATGGGCGGCGCCAAATCGGGCGAGTTCGCAAGCCGCATTGCCCTCGATAAGATCACCAAGCTCCTGCCCAAGGGCTTCCGCCTCTCCGCCCAAGGCATGGCCAGCGGCTTCTCCGATCTCCTTTCGGAACTCTTCGACTCCATTCACAACGAATTATTGAAATTGGGCTACTCCTACGAGGAATGCGCCGGCATGGGGGCGACACTCAGCCTGTGCTGGTTCACCCCGGAATGGATGTATTTCGGCCACATTGGGGACAGTCGCATTTATTATCTGCCCAAGGACGGCGGCATCTCCCAGATCACCCACGACCACAGCCATGTCGGCTTTCTTCGTCGTTCGGGACAGATCAACGAACGCGAGGCCCGCACCCACCCCCGCCGCAACGCCCTCAATCAAGCCCTCGGCGCGGGACACCAATTTGTCGATCCGCATCTCGGCGCCGTCGGCTACCGCCCCGGCGACCGTTTCGTCATCTGCTCCGATGGCTTGATCGATGGACTTTGGGATCGTCACATCGAGGAACTCATTCGCATCCCGGACGCCGCTTCCGCCAGTCAGGATGATGCGCGCCGCCTGGTCGAAAGAGCCGTCGAAAACTCCGGGCGCGACAACGCCACCGCCGTCGTGATCGATATCCGCGGACCCACCCTCTGACCGGGCACCCGTCACTTCATCCCGTCGCCGATGCCCCTCATCTTCGTTTACGGCACGCTTAAACGCGGGTGCAAAAACCACCGTCACCTTGCCGGTCAGCATTACCTCGGCGAGGCTCGCACCGTCCCCGGCTTTCGCCTCTATCATCTGGGCTCCTATCCGGGCATGGTGGCCGATGTCAGCGACACGGAAGGCGTGACCGGTGAACTCTGGTCCGTGGACGCCGACGCCCTCGCCCGTCTCGATGCGTTCGAAGGCATCGACGAAGGCCTTTACCGCCGCGCGTTCGTTTCGTTGCTCGCGCCGTATGAAAACGAAAGCGTCAACACCTACCTCTACGCCCGCGACCTCGCCGGACACCGCGCGCTCGGTCCGACCTGGACCGAAAGGTAGGGCGGGGACTCCGCTCCCCGCCGGCCCGGATTCGCATGACGTGCGCCGTCGAAGGCCCCAACCTACCCCTTCAGCACCTTCTTCGGCACCCGGGTGACCTTCACAAACTTCACGCGAAACAAATCCTCCAACGTATCGCGCACGTCGGCAGGGATCCGCTCAACAAGTTCGTCGAGCGACGGAAGGTTTTTCTTTTCCGCTGCAGCCTCCGCCGCCGCGTCCGCCGCTTCGCGGGCCGCGCGTGAGGACAATGTCTCTCCACGTTCGGCCACCTCGGCGCGCATGCCCGACTCCTGCGCTTCGTCCGGCCACACAGGGCCATCATCGTCGAAAGCCGATCCGCCCCCGCCCGCCCCCATTGCATTGCCTGGGCCCGCAGCCGCCTCGACACCGGGGATGCCAACTTGCACGACCACTCCCGCCTCTTCGTCGGGAGCATCAGGGTCGTCGCCCCTGTCTCCGCCTGCTCCGGCAAGCACCGGCTGCGCCGACTTCGCCACCTCAATGGCCAGCACCAGGCGCGACTCCAATCGATCAATCAGTCCTTTTTTTTTTCGCCGCCGGCCTCCGGGGCCTCCGTCACCGGAGCTTCTTCCGCCAGCGCGGCGAGTTCCTTGATGAGTGAATCGATCGCCCGCGCACGGCTCGCCTCGACCGCCTTGAGCAGCGTCACTTCAAAATTGATTTTTTCCGCGAGACCCAGCTTCACGCCCCCCTCGCCTTCACGCAGGCCATCGAGCAAACGCGTAAGCTGCTCCGTCGTCATCGATACGCCGCCGAGCTTGTCGCTGCGGCCACCCTTGGCGATGGCGTCGAGAAGCGCCTGGCGCACCAGCGCCTGCAGGTCGGTGAGCAACCGCACGAGGTCGCGGCCGCCTTCGTCACACTCGTCCACGATGGCGATGATCTTCTGATGATCTCCCGCCGCGACCGCACCGGCGAGCGCGGTTATTTTTTCACCGGATACGAGGCCGTATACATCCAGCACGTCGGGCTCGGAAATCTCCGTGCCGCAGAACGAAATCATCTGGTCAAAAATCGACTGCGCGTCGCGCATGCCGCCATCGGCCATGCGGGCGATGCAAGCCAGCGCCCCGGGCGTGACCTTGATTTTTTCCTCGTCGGCGATGGTTTGCAGGCGCCCCACGATCAGTTCGGCGGGGATCGGCTTCAGATCAAAACGCTGGCAACGCGACAGGATCGTCGGAAGCACCTTCTGCACATCGGTCGTCGCGAAGACAAATTTCACGTGCTCGGGCGGTTCCTCGAGGGTCTTCAGCAAGGCGTTGAACGCCTGGTTGGAGAGCATGTGCACCTCGTCGATGATGTAGATCTTGTATTTGCCCTGTGTCGGCGCGTAACGCACGTCATCGCGCAGGTCGCGAATCTGGTCCACCGAGTTATTGGAGGCACCGTCGATCTCGATCACGTCCATCGACGTGCCTTCGGTGATCGACTGCACCGCGGGATCCTTCGGATCGAAGTCGGCCTTCGGGCCGTCGGTGCAATTGAGCGCCTTGGCAAAAATGCGGGCGGTCGACGTTTTGCCCGTGCCACGCGGCCCTACAAACAAGTAGGCGTGCGCGATGCGGTTGCGGGCGATGGCGTTTTTGAGCGTCCGCACCACATGATCCTGCCCGACGACGTCGTTGAACGTCTGGGGGCGCCACTTGCGAGCGATGACTTGGTAGGACGAAGACACTGCGCGTTAGTGCATGATCGTTGGCCGTCGGTGCAACTGAAAACTCACCTTACCGAACGGGAGGATTGACCGCAAAAACCCCGTCGCCCCGGCAAAAATCCATTACACTGCGTCACGTTTGACTCCGCCGCGTGTCCGCGCTTCCTTCCCCTTCTTCCTTGATGGCCGACTTCCTCGACAATACTCCGAAAAAAGACTCGAAACGCGTTGAACGCGCCTACCTCGTGGGCGTGCAGACTTCCCAGATGCCGCCGGGCGATGCCGAGGAGTTGCTCAACGAACTTCAAGAGCTCGTCGAAAATCTTCAGATCACCGTCGTCGGGCGCAACTTGGTCAACCTCCGCGCCCCCACCCCCGCCACCCTCATCGGCAGCGGCAAAACCGAGGAGATCATCGCCGCCGCCAAGGAGCTGGATTGTGATGTGATCGTCTTCGACGAAACCCTTTCCCCCGCCCAGCAGCGCAACTGGGAAAAGCTCGCCGGGATCGCGGTCATCGACCGGCAGGAAGTCATCCTCGATGTCTTCGCCGATCGCGCCCAGACCCGCGAAGCCGTCATTCAAGTCGCGCTGGCCCGCATGGAGTATTCCCTCCCCCGGCTGACCCGCGCCTGGACCCACCTCTCCCGCCAGGGCGGCAAGGGCGGCATGGGCGGCGAAGGCGAAACCCAGCTCGAACAGGACCGCCGTCTCGTCAACGACCGCATCACGCGCCTCAAGCGCGAGCTCGAGGCCGTGCGCAAGCAACGCGGCGTGCAACGGCACAAACGCCAGCGCGTCCCCGTGCCCACCGCCGCGATCGTCGGCTATACCAACGCCGGCAAGTCCTCCCTCCTCAACACCCTGACCGGCGCGCACGTGCTCGCCGAGGACAAGCTCTTCGCGACCCTCGATCCCACCACCCGCCAGCTCATCCTGCGCGGCAACCAGAAGCTCCTCGTCACCGACACGGTCGGTTTCATCCGCCGCCTGCCTCACGGCCTCGTCGAGGCGTTCAAGGCCACGCTTGAGGAGGCGCTTGTCGCCGATTTTCTGATACACGTCCTCGACGTCACCGCGCCCAACCTCGCCGCCCACCATGAGACCACCATGTCGGTGCTCAAGGAGCTGGGCGCCGCCGACGACAAGCGCATCCTCACCGTCTTCAACAAAGTCGACGCCGCCACCGAGGCGCAGCTCAACACCGCGCACCTGCTGGACCCGGACGGTATTTTCCTGAGCGCGCGAACCGGCAGGGGCATCGAAGGCCTTGTCGACCAATGCCTCGAACTCATCGCCGATGCGTTCGGATCACTGGAATTGCTCATCCCGCACAGCCGTTACGACCTCATCGCCCGCCTGCACGCGATCGGCCATGTGCAAAGCGAAGAACAGGAAGACGACGGTGTGCGCATTCATACGCGGATCCCGCCTTCGCAACTCGCTCCCTTCGTCGAGTTCATCGATCCGCCGGTGGCCGCGACAACGAGTGCCGCCCGGCCGTCGAAGGCCGCCAAAGCCGCGCAGTTATAAAAGCAGACGCGGCCAAAACGCCGCGGCCACGTTTGACCCGCCCTCACACTTCCAGCCCGGTCCGGATCTCTTCCGTGCCGTCGAGGCGCAGCGACAAATCGATCGGCGAACCCACCGATACCAGGCCCGGCGGCACCTGATAGGCCCACACCTCGAAATGGGTGAGTTTCGCCGCTCCGTAGATCGTCGAAAAGGCCCCGTCGACCGCATCAAGTCCGCAGGACACCTTCACCCGGCCGATGCGCGGCACGTTGTAACGTGCATCATAGGTAAACCAGCGTCCGCCGACATAGACCTCGCAATACGCGTGAAAATCCATCGGCGAACCCGGATCGATATACCCGATGTCCGGCAGATGTCCGGTCACATAGCGCGCAGGCAGGTTGAGCGCGCGACAGAGTGCGATCGTCGTGTGGGCGAAATCGCGGCACACGCCGTAGCCGCATTGAATGACCTCGTAGGCCGAGATATCCGGACGACCGGAGCCAAAGCGATACTCGATGTTTTCATGGATCCAGTTGCTGATCGCATCGACCTGCGGCAGCCCCGGTTCGAGCGAACCGAATTTTTCCCACGCGAACTGCAGCAACTTGTCCGAGTCGCAATACCGGCTCGGCAGCGTATAACGAAGCAACGACGGCGGCAGCTCAACCAACGACACGGGCGCGTGTGGCGACAGATCGACGAACTCCTGGTTGTCCGGCACGGAAGGCACGCACACCAGCGCGTCATGGCGAATCTCGTTAAGGCCCGGCTGCAACATGAACCGATAGACAATGTTGCCATGCGAATCCTCGAACTCCTCGGCCGGAAGGTTGTGGCCGAGCACCAGTTGTTCCTCCTGCAAGGACTGGCGGGGATCGCGGCGGGGTTTCAGGTTGAGCAGCAACGGCACCTGAACGGCGGTTTCATAGACCAGATTGCAACCGACCCGGACGGTAAGATCATGCGGAACCAAGGTTTGTGGGTTCATAAACGAAAGACTGGATTGCGCGGAAACGTCCCGCGTCGGGTCATGGAGAGGATTTGGACCGGAATAGTTCCATAAGATGCGTTCAGGTCACGGAACCCCCGGAGCTAACGTGCGACTATTTGGAATCTTAGCACCTTGCCGCAGCTTCCGGTATCCGGCGGCCGCCCGAGGTCCAGTGTCCCTTTTTCCAAAAAGCCCGCTTACCCGCATGTGGCATGAGACTCCGCATTATTCACCAGACCCGCTATACTTATAAAAAAGAAGTGGAGTTCGGCGACCACCGGCTGGTGCTGCGTCCACGTGAAGGACATGACGTGCGTGTCGAGGCGATGGATGTGAAAATCGAGCCGGCCGCCCAACTCACCTGGAGTCGTGACGTGTTCGGAAACTCCGTGGCCACGGTGGAGTTCGAGGAACCCGCCAAAGAACTTCTCATCGAAAGCAATGTGCTCATCGTTCGCATGGCTCCGGTTGCGAGGCGCAAGGCCCCCTTGACGAGCATCACGCCGTGGCCACCCGTCTATGATCCGAGGGAGCGGGTGTTCGTTCGCGCCTACCAAAAGCTCTCCTACCCCAAGGATGCCGCCGCAGTGAAAACCTGGCTGGAAAATTTCCGGATCAAAAAACCCGACTACGCCGAGGATGTGGTGCGCAACCTCAACGAATATATTTACGACGAGTTGCGCTACATCCGCCGGGAGGAAAAAGGGGTGCTCACGCCCGCACAGACCCTGGAGCTCGGCGGCGGCTCCTGCCGGGATCTCGCCACGCTGTTGCTGGAGGCGGCCCGGGTGCTTGGCATCGCCGCACGCTTTGCAAGCGGCTACCTGGAATGCCAGGCCGCCGAAATGGGCGAGGCGTCCACTCACGCATGGGCCGAGATCTATCACCCGGGACGCGGCTGGGAAGGTTACGATCCCTCGATCGGCGAAGAGACCACCTCGCGGCATGTCGTCACCGGCGTGAGCAACCATCCGCGTGGAGTCATGCCGGTCTCGGGCAGCTTCTATGGCAAGGCGAGCGCATTCAAGAGCATGAGCATCGCCGTCACGGTGCGCCCGGAGGAATGATGATTGATAAGTGGCCCTGAGCGTGAGCTCAGGGCTACGTTGTGACCATCAGAGCAGCACCAGATTGTCGCGATGGACAACTTCCAGTCGCTTGCGGCCGGGATAGAGCGGCTTCAGTTCCTCGCTGGTTTTGCCGGCGATGGCCTTGACCTCGTGCGAATCAAAAGCAGTCACGCCGCGCGCCAGGATTTTGCCGCCGGCGTCCAGGATGTTGACGATTTCCCCCTCGGAAAAAGCGCCGCTGACACCGGTCACGCCGATCGCAAGCAGGCTCCTGCCCTCGTCACGCAGCACGGGAACGGCCCGGGCGTTGATTTGAATGCCACCGGTGGGCCTTTGGAAATAGGCGAGCCAGCGTTTCTTGGCATCGAGCGGAATGCCGCTGGGAACAAAGAAGGTTCCCGGCCCCGTGCCCCCCAAAAGGCGCGCAATGATGTCGGGCTCGGCGCCGCTCGCGATGAACACACCGCAACCGGCGCGCACCGCGAGTTTCGCGGCGGTGATCTTGGAAATCATCCCGCCGGTCGCGGTAATATCGGTCGTGCCGCCGGCCATCGCCTCGATCTCGGGGGTGATTTTCTCGACGACCGGCACGATCTCCCCGGTGCCCTTCATATCAATAAGACCAGGTGCGGTGGAAAGGATCAGGAGGTGCTGGGCACCGGTCAGGCTGGCCACCATGGCGGAGAGCGTGTCGTTGTCGCCGAACTTGATCTCGGCGGCGCTCACCGTGTCATTTTCGTTGATGACCGGAATCGTGCCGTAGGCGATGAGTTCCTCGAGGCAGGCCTTGACGCCGAGATGGCGGTCGCGGTTGCGCAGATCCTCGTGCGTGAGGAGCACCTGGGCGGCGGCGAGACCGTGCGGATCGAAACCGTGCTGCCAGGTTTGCATCAGCAATGACTGGCCGACGGCGGCGCAGGCCTGCTTTTTGGAAACATCGGCGGGCTTTTTCTTGAGGCCGAGGCGCCCCATCCCGAGGCCCACCGCTCCCGAGGACACGACAATGACCTCCGTGCCGGCTGCCCGCAGGCCGGCGACCCCGGCCGCCAGCGCGGCGATGCGTTCGGTATTCAACTGACCGATACCGGACGTGAGCACGCCGGTGCCGAGCTTGATGACAACGCGACGGGGGGCGGTGGTTTTCACGGAGGCGCGAGCGAAAAAAACTTCGTTCTCATTCTCGTTCTTTTACTCGTCCTCTTGATTTCCCCGAAGGAGAACGAGAACGAGTAAGAGAACGAGAACGATTCGAACTCAGACCGTGAGCAGGTCCTTTTCCTTTGCGGCGAGGTGCTTGTTGATTTCCTCGATGGATTTGTCGGTCAGCGTCTGGATGTCCTTTTCCGTGCGCTTGGCGTCGTCTTCGGGGAGCTTGGCTTTTTTGACGGCCTCAAGGCCGTCGCGGCGGACATTGCGCACCTGGACGCGACCCTCTTCGGCGAGGCGGTTGGCGACTTTCACGAACTCCTGGCGGCGCTCGCGGCTCATGTCGGCGAGGGGGATGCGCACCAGCTGGCCGTCCACCGCGGGATTAAAGCCGAGGTTTGCGATCTGAATGGCTTTGGAGATGGCCTGTGTGAGGCCCTTATCCCAAGGCTGGATGACAATCTGGCGGGCATCGGGGGTCGAAATGGCGGCGCAATCCTTGATGCGCATCATCGAGCCGTAAGCTTCCACCATGATGCCTTCGACCATGGAGGGGGTGGCCTTGCCGGTGTGAATATTGGCGAATTCGTGGAGCGTGTGGTCCACGGTTTTCTTCATCTTGGCCTGGGTATCGGTGAGAATGGGATGGGACATGGGGAGAAAAAATGGCGAGTAGTGAGTGGCGAGTAGGACAGACTTTGGATCGGGGTGGCGGTTGCTTGCAGAATGCTCGCTACTCACTACCCGCTACTCGCTACTTTTAAACAGATCAACCGTGGACAAGGGTGCCCACTTTCTGGCCGGTCACCGCCTTCTCAATCGCGTGAGGATCATTCAGATCGAAAACGAGAATCGGCACATTATTGTCCAGGCAGAGGGAAAACGCAGTCGAATCCATGACGTTGAGGCGCTGGCGGAGGGCGTCGATGAACGTGATGGTCTCATACCGGACGGCATCGGGATGTTTTTTCGGATCCTTGTCGTAGATTCCGTCCACCTTGGTCGCCTTCATGATGATGTCGGCATGCATCTCGGAGGCGCGAAGGGCCGCGGTGGTGTCCGTGGAGAAATACGGGTTGCCGGTGCCGGCGGCGAAAATCACGACGCGTTTCTTTTCGAGGTGCCGCATCGCACGGCGGAGGATGAACGGCTCGGCGACCTGGTTCATCGGGATGGCGCTCTGCACGCGGGTGGACACGCCCATTTTTTCCAGGCAATCCATGAGCGCGAGCGAGTTGATGACCGTCGCAAGCATGCCCATGTAATCACCGGTGGTGCGATCAACGCCGCGTTTCTCGCCCTGCAGGCCGCGGAAAATATTGCCGCCGCCAATGACGACGCACACTTGCACGCCCATGTCATGGATTTCCTTCACTTGCGCGCAAATGCGCTCAAGCACGCCGGCGTCGATGGGATTGTTGGATTTCCCGCTCAGGACTTCGCCGCTCAATTTGAGCACGATGCGTTTGTATTTGGTCGTCGCGTTGGTCGCCAAGGTGTCACTCATGCCACGGAGGAAACGTTCCGGTAAAGTCGGCGTCAATGCGCGAGATGAACAAGTCCTTCAGGTTCCCCCGGGCCGCCCGCCCCGTCCGCGGATGTCTGACGCTCTCGCTTGCAATCCATCCACCAGATGTTCGTCTAGTCGGTCGAGCCTATGCCTATTACCCTCCCGCTCCTCCCCCCGCGCATGTATGGACTCCTGCGCCGACTCTCCTGGGTCGCGCTGGTATCGGCTGCGTTGAACAACGCCCAAGCCACCCCTTGGGACGACCTTCGCGGAGGTCTTTTTAATGAGGCCCATCACACTTTCTCCAAGGAGGCGGAGGCCGCCGGCAAAGCGGACCAGCGCGGACTGCGCTTTGGCGAGGCCGTCGCCTTGCTCAACATCCAGCCGCGCACCCAGTCCAACATCGACAAGGCCTATGCCCTGCTTGAGGACGTGCGCACCGCCGCCCCCGGGGATGACCTGGGCATTGAGTCACGCTACCTCCAGGGGCGCATCGAGCAGGTTCAACGCTCCACGCCGGATCCCGTCAAAGCCGAGGCGATTTTTTCCGAGCTGGTCCAGCAACACCCCGCCCATCCAATCGGCCAGCGCGCCCGCGTGAAGCTCGCGGTGTTGCGCCTCTATGCCAAGACCGACGCCGCCGAGCGGCGCCGCCGCTACGACGACTTCACCTCCGGCGCGGGCGAACTCTCCGATCCGGGCGCCAAGGTGCAGATGCACCTGCTGCTGGCGGACGTCGCCCAGCGCTTCAACTACGGCAACGAAGAGGAACTCGCCCACATGCTCGCCGCCGACCAGGTCGGGGTGATCAAACGCAGCCTGCAGGTCCAGGTTCTCGTGCGTGTCGGCGACCTTGCCCGCCTCACCGGTAAAAACGCAATGGCCCGCACCTACTACACACGCTTCCTGGAACAATTCCCCCGCACCGACCGGCGCTCGACCATCGAAGGCTACCTGGCCGCCCTTAACTGATCCCCATGAACCGCGAACGCCTTTCCCTCATCGCCGGGCTCACCCTGCTCGCCGTCGTTTTTGCCTCCGCCAGCCTCAATATCTGGAAACGCTCCTCCAACGAGGCCAAGCCCGGCCAGAAGATCATTCGCCTCGCCCACTGGCAGCTCGAGCCGCCCGTGCGCGCCGCTTTCGAAAAAATCGCCGCGATCTACATGGAGGAGCATCCGGGCGTCACCATCGAAACCATCGCCGTTCCCGAACGCACCTACGCCCAGTGGTTCATGACCCGCCTTGTCGGCGGTTTCGCCCCGGATCTGATCGAGATTCGTTCCAATGGCGATTCGGCGCTCATTTCCCGCTATTTCACGCCCCTCACTGAAGCGATTGAGAAGCCCAATCCCTACAATGCCGGCACGCCGCTGGCCGACGCTTCCTGGCGCAACACCTTTATCGACGGTCTCGCGAACGATCAGGCCTACCATCCGCAGCTGCTCGACTATTACGCGGTGCCCGTCTCCCAATTCACAAATCGCATCATCTACAATCAAGCGTTGTGGCGTGAGGTGCTCGGAGACACTCCGCATCCCGCCACCTACGCCGAACTCATCGCCCTGTGCACGCGTTTTTCCGAGGAGGCCAGGAAGAAAGGCCGCGCCGTCGTCCCGTTCCTGTCGTCAAAATATCACGCCAGCGGAGTCTACAACCGGCTCTTCTCCAGCCAGACCCAGAAGCTCACCGAGCAACTGCGCGGGACCCCTCTCTTCATTTACAACACGGTGGAACTCCAGCTCGATTACATCCGCGGCGACTGGTCGCTCGACACGCCTGAGATTGTCTCCGGCCTGAATATCACGCGCGACGTCAGCACGCTCTTCCAGTCGGGCTACGAGCAACTCTCGCGCGAGGACGGCGGCTTTCGTTTCCTGCAAGGCACCGCGCTGATGATTTACACCGGCAGCTGGGATTACGCCAGCTTCCGCGACCAGGCCCAATTCAAGCTTGGCGTATTCGATCTGCCAATACCCGAGGCCGGATCAGCCGGCTTCGGGCAATATGTCGCCGGCGAGCCGTCGGAAGGCGGTGTCGCCACCAATGCGGTCTTCAGCCTGGCGCGTCAGTCCCAATACCCCGCCGAGGCGCTGGATTTCCTTCAGTTCCTCACCTCGGAACGGGGCAACCGGCTCTTTGCCGAGGCCAGTGGATGGCTGCCGGCCATCGTGGGCGTGAAACCCGATAAAGACATTCAGCCGTTCTACCCCGAGATCGAGGGGGTGCGCAATGGATTCGACACCTCCACCCTCGGCCAGCAGAACGCCGGGCGCGTGGTCGAGAGCGGCCGGCACGCGCTCCTCGGCCCGAACGGCTCGGTGGAGGCCTACCGCACTTACTTGAAACAAGAACTTGGACCGGCCGTCCGCGAGGACCTTGAACGCATCGTCGTCCAGCAAAACAAAGTCGTGCAACGGCAGGACAGCGTGATCGCCGCCTACGCCCAACTCGCCAGAAATCCGGAACACGCCGCGGGCGCCCTCCGCAAGATGCGTGAAAACGAGGAAAGCCAGACCACCCTGGAAACCCTCACCGCCTGGATTTCGCTCAACCTGGATGAGCCCGTGCGCTGAGCCGGCTTGTCCCCCCGGTCGCCCCCGGCGACCCGGGCGGTCTCCGATCACCCGACATGAAAAAGGCGGCCCTTAATCGGGCCGCCTTTTTCATGTCGGGCTGAATCGCGCGTCTTGGTTGCTCACTTGGCCGCGGCGGCGGCTTTGATGAGTTCGACGAAGCTGCGGGATTCCAGCGACGCGCCGCCGATGAGGCCGCCGTCGATGTCCTTTTGCGCGAGCAGCTCGGGAGCGTTGGCCGGCTTCATCGAGCCGCCGTAGAGAATGCGCACCTTCTGCGCGACCGACTCGCCGAAAAGCTTCACGAGAAGACTGCGGATGAACGCATGCACCTCCTGGGCCTGCTCGGTGGTGGCAACTTTGCCGGTGCCGATCGCCCAGACGGGTTCGTAGGCAATCACGACGCAAGTCGCCAGATCCTTGCTCACGCCATCGAGACCGGCTTCGAGCTGGGTCTGCACGACCTTGAGCGTCTGGTTGCCTTCGCGCTCGGCGAGGGTTTCGCCGACGCAGAGAATGGGCTTCAGCTGGTTCTTGAGGGCGGCGAGCACCTTCTGGTTAACGAAGGCGTCGGTGTCGCCGAAATAGGTGCGTCGCTCGCTGTGACCGACGATCACGTAATTGACGAAGAGGGCGCGGAGCATCTCGGCGGAAATCTCGCCGGTGTAGGCGCCGCTCTTTTCGGGATGCAGGTTTTGCGCGCCGAGCTTGATGCTGGAGCCGTCGAGGGTCTTGCCGGCGGATTCCAGGGAGGTGAACGGCGGGCACACGACGACTTCGACGTCGGCCTGCTTGCCAACCTCGGCAACGATCTCCTGCACGAGGGCGGAGGCATCAGCGGAGGTTTTGTTCATCTTCCAGTTACCGGCGATGAGTTTTTTGCGAATGGACATGGTTTTTAGAAGTAGCGGGTAGCGAGTAGTGGGTAGCGAGTAGAAAAACGGCCGGAGCCCGGGGCGGAGTAGCAAGCATCATGCTCGCTACTCACTACCCGCTACTCGCTACTTCAAGGAATCAGCTCTCCAGGAACACGACGCCGGGAAGGGCCTTGCCTTCGAGGAACTCGAGGGACGCGCCGCCACCGGTGGAGCAATGGGTGACCTTCTTGGCGACGCCGAATTTCTTGGCGGCCGTGGCGGTGTCGCCGCCGCCGACGATGGTCGTGGCGCCCTTGGCGGTGGCCTCGGCGATGGCATCGGCCATGGCCTTGGTCGCGCCGGCGAATTTATCGAATTCGAACACGCCCGCGGGGCCGTTCCAGATGATGGTCTTCGACGACAGGATGGCCTGGCGATAAAGCTCGATGGACTTCGGACCGGCATCGAGACCGCCCCAGCCGTCAGGAATACCGGTGGCAAGGTCGGCGGCACAGGTGTTGGCGTCAGGCGAGAAAGTGTCGGAGCACACGAAGTCGACCGGGAAGATCAGCTCAACGTTGCGGGCCGACGCCTTGGCGACGAGTTCCTCGACGATCTTGGCACCCTCGGGGTCGTAGAGGCTGGTGCCGATCGGCGTGCCGCGGAGCACCTTGTGGAAGGTGTAGGCCATGCCGCCGCCGATGATGATCTTGTCCGCCTTGTCGATGAGGTTTTTGATCAGCGGGATCTTGTCCGCGATCTTGGCCCCGCCAAGGATGGCGAGAAGCGGACGCTCGGGGGTTTCGAGCACCTTGGCGAACGCCTTGAGCTCGGCCTCCATGAGGAAACCGGCGGCCTTCACGGGAAGGGTGACGCCGACCATGGAGCTGTGCGCGCGGTGGGCGGTGCCGAAGGCGTCGTTGACGTAAACGTCGGCGAGCTTGGAAAGACCGGCGCGGAAAGCAGTGACGGCGACGGGATCTGCTTTCTTCGAGGTGCCGTCCTCAAGCTTCACCTTGCCCTCTTCCTCAATGTGGAAGCGAAGGTTTTCAAGGAGGAGGACCTGGCCGGGCTTCAGGGCGGCGGCGGCTTGCTCGGCAACGGGGCCGACGCAGTCGGCGGCGAAAACAACGGGCTTGCCGAGGACTTTTTCGAGCTCGGCGGCGACGGGCTTGAGGGAGAATTTCTCAATCACCTGGCCATCCGGACGGCCAAGGTGGCTCGCGAGGACGACGGACGCGCCTTTTTCGAGGGCGTAGTTGATCGTGGGCAGCGCGGCGACAATGCGGGCGTTATTGGTGATGGCGCCGGTCTTCTTGTCCTGAGGGACATTGAAATCGACGCGGATGAACACGCGTTTGCCGGCGAGGTCGAGGTCGCGGATGGTTTTGAATTTGGACATGGTCTGAAAAGTAGCGAGTAGCGGGTAGTGAGTAGCGAGTAGATAAACCCGCCGGATGCGGGCTAAAAAAGAGCGAGTAGCGAGCAGCGTCTTTAGCAGCGGAATGCTCGCTACTCGCTACTCACTACTCGCTACTTTCAAGCGGCAAGGCCGCGCTCAGAGCTTGGCAGCGATGGCCTTGGTGAGGTCGACGACGCGGTTGGAATAGCCCCACTCGTTGTCATACCAGGACACGAGCTTGAAGAACTTGCTGTTCAGCTCAATCGAGGAGCCGGCGTCGTAGATCGAGGACTGCTTGTCGTGGATGAAGTCCGAGGAGACGACCTCGTCGCTGGTGTAGCCGAGGATGCCCTTCAGGTAGGTCTCGGACGCCTTCTTGATGGCGGCGTTGATCTCGGCGAGGGAGGTTTCCTTGGTGGAACGGAAGGTCAGATCGACGACCGAGACGGTCGGGGTCGGCACGCGGAAGGACATGCCGGTCAGCTTGCCCTTGGTCTCGGGGAGGACGAGGGCGGTCGCCTTGGCGGCGCCGGTCGAGGACGGGATGATGTTGATGGCGGCGGAACGGCCACCCTTCCAGTCCTTCTTGGAGGGACCGTCCACGGTTTTCTGGGTGGCGGTGTAGGAGTGGATGGTCGTCATCAGACCTTCCTCGAGGCCGAAGCCTTCCTTGAGGAGCACGTGGACGAGCGGCGCGAGGCAGTTCGTGGTGCAGGAGGCGTTGGAGATGATGGTGTGCTTCGAGAGGTCGAGCTTGTCGTCATTCACGCCGACGACGACGGTGATGTCCTCGCCCTTGGCGGGAGCGGAAATGATGACCTTCTTGGCGCCGGCGGTGATGTGGCCCTTGGCTTTTTCAGCCTCGGTGAAGAGACCGGTGGACTCGATGACGAGATCGACGCCCAGCTTGGCCCAGGGGAGCTCGGCGGGAGTGCGGGCGGAAACGACGAGGATTTCCTTGCCGTTGATCACGAGCACGTCGTCCTCGGCCTTGTCGGGGGAGGATTTCTTGGAGGAAACGGTGCCGGCGAACTTGCCCTGAGTGGAGTCGTATTTGACGAGGTAGGCCAGGTTGTCGGCCGGGACGATGTCACCGACGGCGACGACGTCGAGGGTGGTGCCGAGCAAACCTTGTTCAACAAGGGCGCGGAACACGAGGCGACCGATACGACCAAAACCGTTGATTGCGACTTTTACTGCCATGGGAGGGATCCGTTTCTATGAGTTAGATTACTGTTACAGGTTGACCGAACCTTGTGGGCGCGGGATGACGAAAGAAGGGCGCGACTCGTGGATTTGCAAGGGTTTTGGCTGCGCAGATGCTGGCAAACCCCCTGCGTTTATTGCACCGAACCCCGGCTACACGGTCTCACGGACCCATAAACCACAACCTAGGGCCGGCACAAAGAGTTCCGTCTCGACCGGCTGACGGATCACATGGGAGTCGTTTTCGCGGAAAAACCGGTCGTGGTCGGCCAGTTGGCGCCAGTCCGGCGAAGCAATGCCTTCACCCAGCGGAATAACCACGTCGTTGAGGGTGTTGTTAATCGCAAACAGCAACTGGCCCGCGCCTTGAGAGGCATCGGCGTTGTAGATCACCGCGGCGGCGGCCGTGTCGTAGGCCCAGTAGAATTGGAAAAAACGCTCACTGGCCCGTGAAAAATGCCTGATCAAGCGGCCGGCCTCGGAACGACGGAAGGCGATCCAATCGGCAAAATACGTGTGGGTGGACGGAAACCGGTAAATACGCCGGTAGTCGAGGGCGTTCACCTCGCCCATCTGGTAGGTGTTATGAATCCCCTGTTTCGAGCGGATGAAGTCCTGGCCCGCCGACAGCATGGGTATGCCGACCGACATAAACAAGGAGGCCGCCATCAGATGGGTGCGCCGACGGTCGTTCGCGGTGGGCGTATCGCCGTTGCCGCTGGCGTTCTCGGTGATGACGTCGATCCAGGTTTTGTCGTCGTGCGACTCGGTGTAATTGACCGTCTGCGCCGGCCATTTCGCGTAATACCAGGGCGACCCCTTCAGGTAATACTCGAAGCCCTCGCGCGTGCCGCCACCACGCACATATTCCCGGATGAAATTGCGGTAGCCGTCATTCCACGACGCCCAGCCGGTGTCGCGCAGCTCCCCCGCGATATGACCCCGGAAGCTCCACGGCTCGGCGATGAGGATGACGTCGGGCTTGATGCGCTTGAGCGCGGCCTCGACTTGTTTGAGCACCGGCGCACTCACGAGATCGGCAAGATCGAAGCGGAAGCCGTCGACCCCGTAGGTTTCAACCAGGTGCCGGCAGCTGTCGATGATCAGCTGCGTGGCCATCGCCGCGGTGGAACGCAGGTCATTGCCGCAACCGCTCCAGTTCGACAGGTTCCCCTTGCCGTCCTGCTCAAAGTAGTAGAGCCGGTCGACGAACATCAGGTGCGCCGGTTCGCCGACATGGTTGTAAACCACATCAAGGACCACCGCCATGCCGCGCCGATGGAACGCCGCGACGAGATCCTGGAGTTCCTTCACCCCGCTCGCCTTCGCCGGATCGGACGAATAGCCGCTGGCGGGCGCGAAAAAATTATTGGTCATGTAGCCCCAGTGATATTCCTCGGGGGACTTCGCGTCGTTCTCCTGCACCGGCTGAAGCTCCACGCAATTCACGCCGAGCCGGTGCAGATAAAAATCCGGGTGCTCCACCCATTTCCGCAGACCCTCGAAGCCGCGTCTCGCCTCCGTGTTCAACGCCACCGGAGCCCGTGCAACGAGGTCGCGCACGTGGGCTTCAACAATGACAAGATCCTGCCAGGCGGGTGTCTTGAAACCGCGGTCGCCCTTCCCCACCCAAGCCGCATCCAGCACAATGCCCGGCCCGAGCCGGCTCACGCTCGCCTGCGCATAGGGGTCGAGCACGCGATGCCCGGGATCGAACAGGCCAAACACGTCGCGCGGTCCGTCCACATGATACCAGTAGAACCAGCCATGAAGGTTTTGCGCGAGCACCACCTCCCAGACGCCACCGTCACGCGCGCCCACGTCGGCGATCCGTTTGAGCGGATAGCGATGCGGCGAATCCCGTTCCGCGAGGTCGGCGCAAACGCACAGTTCGACGGATTTCGCACGCGGAGCGAAGAGCCGGAAAACGGTTTCGCCCTCGTTCACCCGCGAGCCCATTGGCAAATCGGTTTTCAGCCGGTAAAAGAACTCCCCCGGCTTGAGCGGCACGGATTCCGCGTCCTGCGCGTCCGACCACTGCACCGACCATGATTTTGAAAGGTCAAGCGGCTCGGCCAGGTCGAATTTGAACAAATGCTGCCCCGTGCGCTCCGGATCGATGGAATAGTTGATATTGCCCAACTCATCACGCACCGCATTGGGCGCCGATGGCGGCACCTGCAGCCACCGGCCTGCTTCCGTCACAAATTTGAACCGTTGATGCGGGTAGGTGTTAAACCGGTCCGCCTTCCCGGACCAGACGAGCGCCGGGCTGCCGTCCATCGAAGCCGCCCGCAACACCCACTCGTCGTTGGCCATTCCCTCCCAGCCGTTGAAATCGCCGGCCAGATAAACCCGTTCGCCCGACGCGACCAGGTCCGGGTGCTCGTCCAGCCGGAGGAAAAACCAGATGGCCCCCTTCCGGTTCTCAAAATAGGTGCTCTCACAACCGAACGTGTAGTCCGGCACGCGCTGCAGCGTCCCAAATCTCGCCCCCGCGCTCAACGCCAGCGGTGGCAGGTGACGCGCGCGCCAGTCGTGGGTGAGTTCGATCACTCCCCGAGTCGGCGATTCCAGCCAGGCGCGGGCGATTTTTTTGGCACGGGAAGACATGAACAGAAGGCCTTCATCATTCGCCATGCCAACCCTCGCACAAGACCGAAAGCAGGCGCCCGCGGTTGACAAACCGCCCGGCCCGTTCACGTCGTCATGCCTCATGTCCGCGTCCGATAAAATTCTCGTCGCCATGTCCGGCGGGGTCGACAGCTCCGTCGCCGCACTCCTGCTCAAGCGGGAGGGCCGCGATCTCGTGGGCGCCTACATGAAAAACTGGATAAACGAGGACAACGTCATCGGCCACTGCCCGTGGCAGCAGGACATCGAGGACGCCCGCGCCGTTTGCGACCGCCTCGGCATCGAGTTCCGGGTGGTCAACCTCATGCAGGACTACCGCGAACGCGTGGTCGCGTATTTGCTGGATGGTTACAAACGCGGCCTCACGCCCAACCCCGACATCATGTGCAACCGCGAAATCAAATTCGGGGTTTTCCGCCAATGGGCGCGCGATCACGGTTTCGGGGCGGTCGCCACCGGCCACTACGCCCGGCGCGTGGAAACTTCTCCCGATCAAAGTAACCCAATAGGTTACTTTGATCGGGAGGGCGGAACCCGCTTTGCCCTGCTCGAAGGCGCCGACAAAAACAAGGACCAGTCCTACTTCCTCGCCCTGCTCTCCCAGGAGCAGCTCGCCGATGCCCGTTTTCCCATCGGTCACCTGCCCAAGCCCGAGTTGCGCCGCCTGGCCGCCGAAGCCGGCCTGCCCACCGCCACGAAAAAAGACAGCCAGGGCATCTGCTTCATCGGCGAAGTGAAGATGCAGGACTTCCTCCGCCAATACGTGCCCGACCAGCCCGGCCCGATCGTGCGCGCCACCGACGACAAACACCTCGGGGTCCACCGCGGTTTGCATTACTACACCCTCGGCCAGCGCAAAGGCATCGGCGTTCCCTCCAACGCCGACAACCAGGCTTATGTCGTCGTCGGCAAACGCGCCGGCGACAACGCCCTCCTCGTCGCCTTCGACGCCGCCGACGCGCCGGGCCTCTTTCAAACGGAGGTGCGCGTGCATTCACTGCAATGGAACGCCACGCCTCCCGCCGCGCCGTGCCGGCTCGAAGGTCGTGTGCGTTATCGTGATCCACGCGTCCCCATCGAATTCATTCCCGAAGCGGGCAACACTGCACTCGTGCGCTTCGACGAACCCCAACGCGGTCTCGCCAGCGGCCAGATCCTCGCGCTCTACGATGGCGAACGTCTCCTCGGCGGCGGCGTTTACGTTTGAGTAAACCTGTGGCCCTGAGCGTGAGCTCAGGGTGTTTATTGCGCAGGGTCCCTGACCGCCTTCCCTCGGCTCACGCCTCGGGCCACAAAGAGCCGTCAGCGCGGGCACAAAAAACCCGTTATTCTTTGGGAATAACGGGCTTCAAAGTGGTGCAACCTTAGGGAGTCGAACCCCAAACCTTCTGATTCGTAGTCAGATGCTCTATCCAGTTGAGCTAAGGCTGCGCTGAGGAGAGGTGAAAATTGCCTCGCGCGGCTCCATCGATTCGCCCCGGCGGCCTTGGAAATGTTCGTCCGTCTCGAAGACCTTGAAATGCAAGCGGCTCACCCACGCCTTCTCCGCTTCATCGCGCGCGAGCACTTCAACCACGCTGCTTTCCGGATCGAGCGTCACCAGCTCGACCTTGCCGTCGCCCGTCAGATCACCGGCGATCACGTCGCTGTAATTGATGTCCGGCAAATCCGTCGTGTAATTCTCCACCGAGCGCGCCGTAAAATCACCCCGCCCAAGCGGCAGCCACCAGAAGCGATCCTTGCCAAGGAGGAACAGTTCGGACTTCCCGCCCTTTCTTTCCGTGCGCACCTCGCTGCCGACCACGTCAATGCGGCCGGCCGGCACGGTGTCGGCGACTTCGTAGACGCCTTGCTTGTTGGCTCGCAGACGCTGGAACTGTTCGCCCTTTCGATCGTAGAGCAGCACTTCGCGTCGTTTGCCCTTCATCGCCGGAATCACCACCGCCGTGGTGATCTCCGCCGTGGTGTCGCGTGCATTAAACTGATCGACCACCGTCAGTGCACCCGTGTCGTCGACGCGCAACGCCCGCGCGAATCCGCCCGTGCTCACGATCAACGCCGGCTTGCCGTCGTCGGCCATCTCACCCGTCGTCACCGCGCCGGGGTCCAGGTTGTCGACCAGGCCCTTGCGAAAGCCCTCCGCCTTCGAGGCATCGGCAAAGCTGCCATCCTTCGCCTGAATAAAAAGTCGCAATGCATCGAGCGGCGTGAACACCGCCACGTCGAGAAGACCGTCATGATTCGCGTCCATCAGGCGCAGCCCGCGTGGATCGGTCTTGAGCCCGGTCAACTCAACGGTGCGGCTGATCGCGGGCGCACCCTCGGGATTGCGCGTGATGAGATCGAACCAGCGTTTGCCTTTCTCTTCGCGCAACACGACGAGCGTCGGCGTGCGTGTGCCGGCCAGATCGCCCGCCGCGACCGCAAGCGGACGTCCGGTGCCGGGCAACGGCTTCGGATAATCAAGGCGCCCGTCGGCATTGACCGTCGCGATGCCGGCCGCCTGTTCCTTGAGGCTTGCAACGAACAGCTCGGTGCGGCCGTCGCCATCCCAGTCCCAGGCCGCGAGGCTGCGCACGTCGGCAAAGCTCGGGAAGCGCTCCGCCACCGTGAAACCACCGTCGGCCTGTCGAAAATAAATAAATACCTGCGCCCCGTCGGCGTCGCTCACCGCGATGTCTTCGCGTCTGTCGCCGTTGAAATCGCCAAACGCATACGCGGCGGGGGTCTTGCCGGAGGCGCGCGGCGTGAACACGCGCGGACGCAGCAGCGGCGCGCCGTCCGATTGCTCCTTCGCGGTCTCCAGGTTGAAAAATTCCAGCTGCCCGGTGCGCTGCTGCGCGAAGACCAGCCGCGCCGGCTGGTTTTTATCGGAGTTGGCCGCGGCCAGTATTTGCAACGTGCTGCGCGCCTCCTTGATTGCATACGCCTGCTCGGGACCGAACTGGCCTTGGGCGTTTTGCAGACGCACGCGCAAGGCGTCGCGTTTTGAGTTGCTCAGGTAGACGACATCGGTGCGGCCGTCGCCATCGGCATCGAAGAGCTCAAGACCGTAGCAATTTTCATCGGCCAGGGGAAAACGCTTCGGCGCGGCCAGTTCCCCCGACTCGGCCTGGTGGAAGAGCGCGAGCTCCTTCAACCCGAGCATGACCAGATCGGTGCGCTTGTCTCCATCGAGATCGCCGAGACGCAGGCTGCCGGGGGATTGGATCGGGCCCGGCGCCTCGTTGAGGCGCGTTTCCAGCCAGGTGCCATCCGCCTGCTGATAGCGGACGGTCAATGCCTCGGAGTCGCCGCTGTAGGCCAGGTCGGCGCGTCCATCGCCGTTGAGATCGCCGGCCACGAGATCATACATCGTCACTCCGGTGGTCACGCGTTCGCGACGAAACCGCGCGTCCTCGACGACGGGCTCCCAGCGATTGGCCCGGGCGGTTTTGGCGGCGGCTTCGCGGGCGTCGCCCGGTTTGAGTTGATAAAGAATGTCGATCGTCGCCCGGTCGTTGTTGGCCACGAGCACATCGAGCAACCCGTCGCCATTCATGTCCACCGCCTGGAGACCGCGGGCGTTCCAATCGAGTTTTTGAACATCGGGCCCCGCAAGAACAACCTCCGGCGCGGCGGCCTGCGCGGTGAGTGCGGAGATACAGGCCGCGAGCACGCACGAAAGCGGGACCGTCGCCTTCGTTTTGCGCCGTCCCTTGGTGGATTGATCGTTCATTTTTTCGGGTGGGCGAGACGCGTGGTGGAGAAGAGACCTTCCGGCGTGCGGGTGACGTAACCGCCCGACATGCCCCAGTGGCGCGCAATCACCTCGGCGTCGGGGCGGGCGGACACATCCACGTAGTTTTTCTTTTCGTCGTCGGATTTCTGCGCGTTGGCGAGTTCCTGCATCTGCACCGCGGTTTCAATGATGGAGGCGATCATCACGCGGAGATCCTGCACCTGCAGGCCGGCCGCATTGGAGGGCAGATCGGCGAGCGCCGCCTTCACGTCATCGCGTTTCCAAAAGAGTCCCTGCGACGAGGCCATGCCCTGCAGTGCGTTTTCAACCGTCGCGGGAGATCCGATGCCAAGCAGGAACGTGCCGTTGGCGATCGCATACGAAAACCCGCGCGCGGGTTTTGCACCGGGCTCCGCGGGCGGCAGGTTAAGCGTGTAGAGGGCGTTCCCCAGGTAATCGCGTTTCGTGAACATCTGCTCGGCGGCGGGGCCGGCCAGGCTCTTGAGCGCGTCGATCGATTTCGTGAACGATTCCTCGTTGACCAGCGAAAACGCGAACAGCTGGTCCATCTCCGTCCAAGCCGGCACGGCACCGGGCTCAAGCCCCGGAGGAACCGCATAGGCGGAGACAAAATCATCGCCGACGCTGCCGATCAGATCGCGCTTGAGGTCGATGCGGAGCTTTTTGTTGAAGGCGCGGATCTGCCCCTGGGCCATGCCCGACATCATCGGGCTGATCGCTTCGAGGAGTTCCTCCAGCCCTTCATAGGCCTTCGAGAGGCTGAATCGTGCGGTGGAAACGCTCGGCCATTTCGCGGGAATCCAATCGGGCTGCACCGCGGGGCCGGGTTGATAAGCGATGAGTTTGAGCAAACCACGCTCTTCCGCGTAAAGGAGACCGCCATCCATGCGCGTCTCCGTGTCACTGATCCGAAGCGCCAGATAGCATTCACCCAGCGCATCGAGGCCGAGCGCGCCAAACACGGTCTCGGGGTCGAGCCCCAGCGGGTTGCCCGCCGCCTTGGCCTTCGCGAGGATAACCGCGTCGCGCAGGGCCGGATAGATCGCGGGGAAATTCAAATACACCAGGGATTGGGTCACCCCCACCCGTTCGCGCGTGCGCAGGAACCGTTCGCTCTTCCCGAGGGCGGCGCCCAGGCCGCCCTGCTTGACGGCATCGATGGCGGAAAACACACGTTCTTTTTCGGCGCTGATCAGCAAAATCCCCTCGACGATCGCCCAGCTGACGGTGCTCGGCGCGGCGGCCTTCGCCGCTTCGCCATCGGCCGGGGCGGGCTCTTCGTCCGCCTCGTCCTTCGACGTGACCGGACGGATGGTCACCTTTACCCCGGAGAAGGTTTCAGTCTCCTCCTTAAGCGATTTTTTGGCGGCGGAATCCACGAGCATCTTCTCGATTTTCTCCGCCTGGCCGCCGACTTCGAGCGCCATCAGGAAAGGCGGCGGAGCATCGGAATCGAGCTTGGCAAAATCGAAGGCGGGCACCGCGAGCAGCACCTCTCCCTCGGCGAGGCCCAGCAACTCGCGGATCGAGAGGCCGGTCGCCTCCCTCGTGTCGGCGTCCCAGTCCGCGACTTTCATTTCCTCGCGGAGCGGGGCGAGAAATTTAACGACCTGCGGATCGTTCCAGGTCGTGGCGAGCGGACCTGCGTCCCAGCCGCGCAAGAGTGCCGGCGCGTCGGTCACCGACAACGCGAAGATCGTCTGGTCATCGACGAGATTGACCAGCGGAACGGCCGGTGCGGCCGGCAGCAGCGTGGCGGTGAAGACGAAAACGGGAGCGAGAAGGCGGCGGATCATTGCGATGGATAAGGTCAAGGTTTGCTGGAAGTGGCGGCGGGAATGGAAGCGGATGCAGGCACGGTCTTCACCGGCTGGGGCGGCTCAAGATAACGGTAGCCGGCGTTCGGGTTGCGGGGATCGAAGGCGAAGGCGTCGCGGTTGCGCAGGAAGTTTTTCAGCACGGGGGTCGGAATCGCGAAATTGAGTCCCTCGATGCCCACTTGCATCGCCTTCATGTTGTTCACGCCGACCACCTCGCCGCGGAGGTTGAAGAGCGGGCCGCCCGAGTTGCCCGGATTGATCTGCGTGGTCGTCTGGATGTAGAGCTGGCCGTCGAGCGGCCGCGTGCGCGCACTCACAATGCCCTGCGAGACCGTGCGGTCGAGGCCGAGCGGGCTGCCGATGGCGAAGACCGTCTGGCCGTCGTTCAATCCGCCACCGTCCCCGAGCGGCACCGTCGGGAACAGCACCGGGCCGGCGTCCTCGATCTTGAGGAGCGCAAGGTCGAGCCGCGAGTCCAGGGCGACGATGCGGACCTTGCTGTATTGGACCTTCTCCAGCTCCGTCGCACCGCGGCGAAACTGGGTGACGGTGATGTTGTATTCACCGGCGATCACATGCTCGTTGGTGACAATGTAACCCGAGGGATGAATAAAAAACCCCGAGCCCAGTCCGACCGGGGTGCGCACCAGGACGACGGCCTCGCCGACTCGGTCGACGTTCTCCTTCACCGAAAGCACGGGGAGATTTCCGGCGACACGGTAAAGATCGGCGTTTTCCGGCACGGCCTCGAGGCTCGAGACCTCCTTGGACTTGAGGCTCTCGATCTCGTCGCGCGGCACGGTCACGACGGTGAAGCCCAGGTCGACGACGATGCGGTCGGCCTTCTCGGCAATCACGTCGGCCTCGATGCTCGCGCCGCTTTTGAGCTGGACCGTGCTGAGCGCAAAAACGGGCGCGACGGCCAGGATGAATGCCGCGCCTAACGCGGACGGGGGGGAAATCTTCATGATATAAAACGGGAAGGATTCAGGTTGTTTTCCCAGACCGGCGCAATGTCCACAAGTGCCGTGCCTGCGTGATGGTGGCCGCCAGGACCCCGGGGGTGAGCGCCTGCTTGGGGTCGTCACCGATGCCCTGGCTTGGCTGCACGTGTGCCTCGATGCAAAGACCGTCGGCTCCGTAAGCCACGGCGGCGAGCGCGCAGGCCGGGACATAGACGGCCTTGCCCACGGAATGCGACGGATCGACCACCACGGGCGCCCAGGTTTTTTCCTTGAGGAGCGGCGTGATGCTCTCGTCGGGATGATTGCGGTAGCCGTCGAGCGCGGGCGCGGTGCCGCGCGGGCACAGCAGCACGTTGGGATTGCCAAAGCTCACGATGTATTCGGCGGCGGAAATGAACTCGCTGAGCGGGCCCATGTGCAGACCGCGCTTGAGGAGAACGATGGTGTTGCGATCGGCGACCGCGCGGCCGATGGCGCGGAGGAGCGAGTAGTTAAGGGCGTTGCGCGCGCCGACCTGGAGCATGTGCACGCCGGCATCGAGCGCGAGACGCAGCTGGGTTTCGTCCATCACCTCGGCGTCGACCGGCAGACCGGTGCGGCGGTGGGCCTCCATGAGAATGTCGAGCGACTTGGCGTCCCCTTGAAATGAATAGGGATTGGTCCGCGGCTTCCACACGCCGCCTCGGAGCGCATTGGCACCGGCCTCCTTCACGGCATGGGCGGTTTCGTAGAGAAAATTGGGATTCTTCGGGTCGATGGTGCACTGGCCCGCGATGACCAGCAATTCGTCGCCCAGGGTGACGCTGCCGAGCTTGATGCGGTGGCTCGCGAGGTCGGAGCGGCGGTCCATGAGCTTGTGCGGCGACTGGATGCGATCGACGCGCTCGATGTAGGCAAGGCCCTCGAGACGGTTGATCATCAACTCGTCCCGCTCGTCACCGACGATCGCATAGATCGTGCGAACCGCGCCGATGATGGGCTGCACGCTGCAGCCGAAGGGCTCGACGATCGCGGTGACTTCGACCAGCTGCGCCGGGGTGAGACGAGGGCTCTTGGGAAGAATCATGTCGCAGGTTTCAGTGCGTCCATTCCGCGACCGCTGTCAAAGCAACTGCTGGAATTCCGGCGGCAGCGGCGCGGTCGCGCTGAAGTGGAATTTTTTCCCCTGCCACTCGTAATCGAAGCTCGTTTCGTAGGAGTGCAGGAAGAGGCGCTTATGGCCGGTCGCCTTGGCAAAGGCCTTGTTGGCCGGGAAATCGCCGTAGGTCAGATCGCCAACGATCGGCAGGTTGCGGGCGGCGCATTGCACGCGGAGTTGATGGCTGCGACCGGTGAGCGGCTCCAGCTGGATCAAGGCGAGCGGAGGCACCACGTCGCGTTTCTGGCGGATGACCGTCATGCGGGACTCGGACGCCTTGGCGGCCTCGGCCTGGGTGCCGACGCCCACACGGATCTTGGCCCGGCTCTTCTGCACCGAAAGACGGTCGCGCCAAAGCTGCGACTTTTCGGAAGGTTTTCCAAATACGACCGCCTGGTAGAGCTTCTGGATATGCTTGTGCAAAAAAAGCTCGCGCATGTAGGTCGCGAGTTTCTCGTTGGCGGTGACGAGGATCACGCCCGAGGTGGCGGAATCGAGGCGGTTCAGCAGGAAAAGACGGCGCGGGGCCGCACCCGGAATGTCGGCGGGCGTCCAATTGAAACACTCGCCCTTGATCGTGTAGGGCACGGTGAGCAACGCACGCGGGACTTCGCTCTCCATGTTGGGATGCGAAAGCACACCCTCGGGCTTGCTGAGGGCGGCGAGTCCGTTCGCGTCGTGCGAAAGCAAGGTCACACCGGTGCCGAGGGGAAGTTGCTCCCAGAATTTTGAAGGTAAGGCACTCATGTGATGATTTTAATTATAATGAAAAGTGAAGGTGATCTCCTGCGACTCGCCCAGAATGGCGACCATGTCCTCCGGCCATTCGCCGTAAGGTTCACGGGCCACGATCGCGCTCACGCAGGCGTCCTGCGCGGCGCGGCCCCCGCTGCTCTCGACCTTGACGATTTCCGCGATGGCCCCCTTCGAGTTCATGCGGAATTTAACCACGACCTTCGTGCCGGCCACGGGGTAGATGTTGCTTTGCTCGATGATGCGCTGCCACTGGATGTCGACCGACTCGATGAACTTCTGAAGGTATTCACCATAGGCGCTCCACTTGGCGTTGTAGGCGACCGCGCCGATGTTCTCGGTGCCGAATTCGCGATGTGCCAGCGGAGACGGGCGGGCCTTGACCACATCGGGCGCGAGCGTGGGGCGGGCCTGCGGCTTTTTAGGATCAATCGTGCGCGAAAAATAAATGCCCTTGGCCGGCCCCTCGGGCGCGCCCTCGACGCGCTCCGGGACGGGCGTGGCGTTGGGCGCGGGTTTGCCGATGTTGCCGCCGAGACCATCGGGGTTTTCGCCCTCGAATTTTTCCGTGCCCGGCAGGGGAATTTGCGCACGGCGGGCCGCTTCCTGTTCGGGGGTCTCCGGCTGGTTTGACGGCGGCTGACGGCGGACGGCAGGCTGCGGTTCGACCTGTTGTCCGCTCACGACGGCGGTCGATGACGTGGCGGGATCGCCTTTGCTGGCGGGCTCGTCGGTTTTGCCGGCGGGGGTGGGCGTTTCCTGGGCAACCTGCTGGTTTTGCGCCGCAACGTTGTCCGTCTTGTCGGGTGCGTTGTCGGGCGCGTTGGGATTGGCCTCGACGAATTTCGGCGGCTGCATCGGAGCGGGGGGCTCCGCCTCCTGCGGCGTCAGTTCGATTTGAAACTCCCGCGACGCCCATTCGTTCGCCGGGGCCCCTGTGTCGCGTGCGTCGATCCATTGCTCGATTTTCGGAGCCAGCACGAGAAGCAGCACATGCACGAGGATCGTCGCCACGACGCCGATCTGCACGGAGCGCACGTCCGGGTTGGCCGACCACAGCGACCGCGCAGGGCGCCGCGATGCAGGCGGCTTGGCGGGCGTGGGCGGAGGTTTAAGCATGGAGAACGGTGGCTGATCAGGATTTAAGCAGACCGCAACGAGTCAAAAGTTGTTTCGTCTCATCTACCGGCAGTCCGATGATATTGGTGAGCGAGCCGGTATAGTGGTCCACGATCAGTTCGCCATGGTCCTGGATCCCGTAACCGCCCGCCTTGTCGAGAGTATAAACCTTCGCCAGGTAAGCCTCGATCGCCGGCTCGTCGAGCACGCGCAGAGTCACGTTACTGGCAACTCCCTGATCGATTCGCACACCGGTGGCGTGATGTCGCAACGCGATGCCCGTGAACACCGTGTGGGTGCGGCCGCTCAGCCGTCGCAACATCGCCCGGGCCTCGACGCCGTCCTGCGGTTTGTTGAGCGCATGACCGTCGATGAACACCGTCGTGTCCGCTCCGAGCACCCATGCGTGCGGGTGGCGTTCGGCCACCCAGTCGGCCTTCAACGCGGCGTTGTGCGCAACCATCACGCGCGGATCCGTCGTCGCCTCCTCGTGTTCGGTCACCTGCGCCGTCACCACATCGAACGCCACCCCCAGCCCCGCGAGCAATTCACGGCGGCGCGGCGAGGCGGAGGCAAGGATGAGCGGCGCTTGGGACATGCCGCTTGTTTGCTCACCCGGAATGTCAGGAGCAAGCGCGCCTTGTGAGTTGTCAGAACTTCTTCCGCGGGCAAAGGTCTCGCCTCCTTCATCGTCATGCGCATCGGCCTCGCTCAGCTCAACACCATCGTCGGCGACCTCCCCGGCAACCGCCGGCTCATTCTGGACGCCTACCACACGCTCGTCGCCCAAGGCGCCGAACTGGTCGTCTACCCCGAGCTGGTGATCTGCGGCTACCCGCCGCGCGACCTTCTCTTTAAACGGAGCTTCGTCCCCGACATCGAGGCCACGCTCGCCGACATCGCCGCCCGCATCGGTGACGTGCCCGCGCTCATCGGCACCGTCGCCGTCAATCCCGCCGCATCCGGCCGCCGCTTCTTCAACGCCGCCGCCTTCTGCCAGCAGGGCCGCATCGTCAGCGTCGCCCACAAATGCCTCCTGCCCACCTACGACGTGTTCGACGAGGATCGTTACTTCGAGCCCGCCGCATCGCCCCCGCTGGTCCTCGCCCTCAACGGCAAAAAAATCGGCATCACCATTTGCGAGGACATCTGGACGCATCCTCAACTCGCCCCGCGCAACCTCTACCATTTCGAACCGCTTCAGTCGCTCGCCGGCCAGGGTCTCGACCTGATGGTCAACCTCTCCGCCAGCCCCTGGCATCATGGCAAAGGCCACCTGCGCACCCAGCTCGTCACTGACGCCGCCCGCCAGCTCGGCTGCCCGGTCGTCTACGTCAACGCGGTCGGCGGCAACGACGAGCTCATCTTCGACGGCCGCAGCCTCGTATCCGGTTCTCAAGGACAGATCATCGCCTCCCTTCCGCCGTTTGTGCCGTCCGTTCGGGTGGTCGACCTCGCATTGTCCTCCGCACCCGCATCCGCCGCCACCGGTGACGACCCCGTCAACGAACTCGCCGACGTTCACGCCGCCCTCGTTCTCGGCCTGCGCGACTATGCGCACAAGAGTGGTTTCAAAAAGGCCCTGATTGCCCTTTCCGGCGGCATCGACTCCGCCCTTGTCGCCGAACTGGCCGTCGAAGCCCTCGGGGCGGACAATGTCATCGGTGTCTCGCTGCCCTCGGCGATCTCATCGCAACACTCCCGCGACGACGCGCGCGATCTCGCCCGCAATCTCGGCATTCGTTTCGAGACGATCGCCATCGCCGACACCGTGGCCGCCGCCGAGACCTCGCTCGGCCCGGTCTTCGCCGGGCGCCCGCGCGACGTGACCGAGGAAAACATCCAGGCCCGCGTGCGCGGCGTCGTGATGATGGCGCTCTCCAACAAATTCGGCGCGCTCCTCCTCACCACCGGCAACAAGAGCGAGGTCGCCGTCGGTTATTGCACGCTCTACGGCGACATGTGCGGCGGACTCGCCGTGATCAGCGATGTCTTCAAGACGCAGGTCTACGACCTCTGCCGGTGGATCAACCGCGATCGCGAGATCATCCCCGTCAATACCATCGAGAAACCGCCCAGTGCCGAGCTGCGCCCGGGCCAGGTCGACCAGGACAGCCTCCCACCCTACGAGATCCTCGATGCGATCCTGAAAGGCTACGTCGAGGAAGGCCTCTCCCGCCGCGACCTCGTCGCCCGGGGTTTTGCCGAGGTGGTCGTCAACGACATCGTCCGCAAGGTCGACCTCAACGAATACAAACGAAAGCAAATGGCCCCCGGCCTGAAGATCACCCCCCTTGCCTTCGGCGTCGGCCGCCGCATCCCCATCGTCCAAAAATACGTAAATTGAGCCGCGGTCGTTTTGACCGCTGATGTCCGGCCATGGACGCCAGATGTTCCTTAGCCGTCAACCCTCCGTCATGGTCTCTCACAATCACACCCACGACTACGACGTCATCGTCATCGGCGCCGGCCCCGCCGGCAGTTCCGCCGCCACGCGCACCGCCGCGGCCGGCCTGAAGACCCTCGTCGTCGAAAAAGAAACGTTCCCCCGTTTCCGCATCGGCGAATCCCTCCTCCCCTACGGAAACACCCTCCTGCGCGAAACTGGCGCCTGGCCGAAAATCGAAGCCGCCGGGTTCATCCGCAAATTCGGCGCGAGCTTTCACCTCGCCGACGGCTCCGCCGACAAGGAAGTCATCTTTGCCAGCGGCATCGTTCCCGGCCTCGACCAGACGTTCCAGGTCGAGCGCTCCAAGTTCGACGCACTCCTGCTCGATCACGCCCGCGAAACCGGCGCCGAGGTGCGCACCGCCACGACCGTTCGTGCCATCTCGAGCGATGCCGGCGGCCACCGCGTGTCACTCGCCGCCGCCTCCGCAGGCAATCCCGACGACACGACAGTGGTCACCGCGCGCTGGATCATCGATGCCGGCGGACGCGATCAGCTCTTCCCCAACGAACTCAAACGCGTGCTCGATCCGTCTCCATTTCCCAAGCGCGTGGCGATTTACAATCATTTCAAAAACGTCCCGCGCGCCGAAGGCTCCGCCGGCGGGCACACCGTGATCGTCCGCCTGCCCGATGGCTGGTTCTGGATCATCCCCATCGACGCCGAACGCACCTCGGTCGGTCTCGTCACCACGGTCGATGCCATGCGCGAGGCCCGCCTGCAGCCCGCCGACCTCTTCACCCGCGCGGTCGAGAGCTCCTCGAAGCTTCGTGACCTCATGGCCGGCGCCGCACCCGTGATGTCGTTTCACGTCACCAGCGACTACAGTTATTTCCGCCGTGAACTCGCTTCCGGACGCCTCGTGCTCGCCGGCGATGCGGGTGGTTTCTTCGATCCGATTTTTTCCTCGGGCGTCTACATGGCCTGTCATTCGGCCAAGCTCGCGTCCGAACTCGTCGTGCGCGCCCACCGCGAAAAACGTCCGCTCACGGCCCGTGAATGCCGTCGCTACACCCGCGCGGTCAAAACCCACGCCGGCGTCTTCCAGAAGCTCATCGCCGCCTTTTACGACAACGCCAGTTTCTCCGTCTTCATGTGTCCCCGGCCGCCCCTTGGGCTCGCTCCCGCGATCACTTCGATCGTGGCCGGACACTCCAAACTTACCTGGCCCATTTGGTGGCGCTTCAAGATTTTTCTCCTCGTGTGCCGGCTTCAGCACCACCTTCCTATGGTGCCTGATTTACGTATCGCGGAGACGGCTCCAACGGGGTCAACCCGTGTCCGTCCGTCCGTCGCATGATTAACACCTCCTCTTCCATCGACTCCCCCCGCTGGGATGTGATCGTTCTCGGCGGTGCCCTTTCGGGCGCATCCACCGCCTGCCTGCTCCTCCGCCGCAATCCCCGCTTGCGCGTGCTCATCGTCGAGCGCAGCGAACAGTTCAAACGTCGGGTCGGCGAATCCACCGTCGAGGTCAGCAGCTACTTTCTCGGCCGTGTGCTCGATCTCACCGGGCATCTCCACGAGAAACATCTCACCAAGCAGGGCCTGCGTTTCTGGTTTAAAAACGAACACACCACCGCGCTCGACGAGTGCAGTGAGACCGGCCCGGGTTACAACGTCCGCCTTCCCGGATACCAGGTGGACCGAGCCGTCCTCGACGAAGAAGTCCTCTCGCGCGCCATCGCCTCCGGGGCCCGCCTGCTGCGTCCCGCCCGCGTGACCGACATTACGCTCGTGCCCGGCGGCGAACAGGCCGTCGCCTGGACTTCCGACGACGGACGCTCCGGCACCGAGACCGCTCGCTGGCTGGTGGACGCCTCCGGCGTGGCCGCGTTGCTCGCGCGCAAAAACGGCTGGCTCGTCCCCAACACCGCGCATCCCATCGCCTCCGCCTGGAGCCGCTGGACCGGCGTGAAAAATTGGGATTCGCGCGAACTTGCCGAGAAATTCCCCGCCTGGTCCCGCCGCGCCCACGGCTGGCGCAACAACGCCACCAACCACCTCGTCGGTCTCGGCTGGTGGGCGTGGTTCATCCCGCTCAAGGGCGGCGACGTGAGCGTGGGCGTGGTCTTCGATCAGCGGATCGTCGACCTGCCCGAGGGCGATCACCTCGGCGAACGTCTTCGCACGATGCTGCTGGAGCACCCCATCGCGAAAGAGTTGCTGGCCGGCGCACACTGGCAGGAGGGCGACGTGCACTTCCGTCGCAATCTCGCCTATCGCTCCTCCACATTTGCGGGGGATGGTTTCGTCCTCGTGGGCGACGCGGCCGGTTTCATCGATCCGTTTTATTCGCCGGGCATGGACTGGATCAGCTACACCGCCAGCGCCGCCGCCGCCCTCGTGGACGGCTCCGCCCGCGGCAAACCCAGGGCCCCGCGCATCGCCCGCCACAACGAGCTGTTTTCCACCAGTTACGACCGGTGGTTCCGCGCGGTGTATCAGGATAAATATTACTACATGGGCGACTTCGAGCTCATGACCCTGGCCTTCCGCCTCGACCTCGGGCTCTACTATTTCGGCGTCGTCTCCCAACCCTTCCGGCGTGGAGCGGAGGCATTGGAAATCCCGACGTTCTCCGGCCCCTACACCAAGCTGCCGTTCCGTTTTATCGCCTGCTACAACCGCCGGCTCGCCGCCATGGCCCGCTCCCGCCTCCAGCGGGGCGTCTGGGGCCGGCGCAATCACGGCGGCTACTTTGGCTTTCGCAGCTACGAACTCACCTGGACCCTGCCGTTCCGTCTGCTCGGCGTGATCGCTCTCTACCTGCGCCTTGAGCTGTGCGAAGGCTGGCGCACCTGGTTCACCGCCCCGGTCACCCGGGAAAAACATCTGCCCGAGGCATCGAAAACAACTATCGCCACCGAGAGTGTTGCCCATCCTTAATCCGCCCCCGCCGTCTCCACATGGCTTCAGACAACACTCCCTCCGCTCCCGCAAAACCCAAACCGGTCAAATCCGGCCCGCTCGACAAGTTTTCCGCTGCCGTGCGTGACGCACACGCACGGTTCCTCGCCACCGGCGATATCGACGCGCTCGACACGGTTGTGCTCGCCATCGTGCGCGACCACCAGCCCGCGGAGGCCCGCGCCGCCACGCCCGCCGCACCGCCCGATTCCGCGTTGCTGATCGGCGACCTTGGCTTCGACTCGCTGGCCCTCGCCGAAATCGTTTTCTTCATCGAGGATCTTTACCAGGTCTCCGTCAGCAACGAGGAGCTCATGCGTATCACCACGGTCGGCGAACTTCGCGGCTTCATCCGCATCAAGGTCGCCTCCTCCGGCGCCTCGTCGCAGCCACCTTCCTCCTGACGCCCTCGTGTCACGCTCCGCCCTCATCACCGGCCTCGGTTTCATCACAAGCATAGGAAACGACGCCACCTCCGTCTCCGCCAGCCTTCGCGCCGGCCGGCATGGCATGGTGGTGCACCCGCTGTGGGACAATCCCAACGTCGCCGTCAAAGTCGCCGCGCCCGTGCGCGGGTTTTTCGTCGATTCGGCAAGCTGGCGCGACTGGACCTGGCCGGAACGTTACGAACTGCCGCGCGAAACGCTCCGCAGTCTCGCGCCTCACGGCGTGTATGCCTTCTGCGCCCTTGAACAGGCCCTCGCCGACGCCGGCCTCACCAAGGCCGACCTCACGGATGGCTCCACCGGTTTGTTCTGCGCCTCCGCCGGCTCGGCGTTCATGCAGTATCACCACCTCTCCCAGGCGCATGCCGGCAACTTTGAGCGCGGCAATCCCATGGGCGTCGTTTCCGCCATCGCCGGCACGCTCAACTTCAACCTCGCGGCCCACTACGGCATCACCGGCGCGGTCACCGGGTTTGTCTCCGCCTGCGCCTCATCGAGCCACGCGATCGGCTACGCGCTCGACGAAATCCGTCTCGGCCGCCAGGAGCGCATGATCATCGTCGGCGCCGAGGAGTTGAACGCCGATACCATCCTGCCGTTCGCTCCGATGCGCGCGCTCTCCGTCAACCCCGACCCCGCGACCGCCTCGCGTCCGTTTGACTCCGCACGCGACGGGTTTGTCGGCACCGGCGGCGCGGTCGTGCTCATCATCGAGGAGGCTTCGCTCGCCCGCCGTCGCAACGCGACCGCCTATGCCGAGATCCTCGGCTGGGGCCAGGCTTCCGACGGTCACAGCGTCGCCTCCTCCCATCCCGAAGGCGCCGGTCTCCGCAACGCCATGCAACGCGCCCTCCGCGACGCCGCCGTCGCGCCTGCGCAGATCGATTACGTCAACGCCCATGCCACCTCGACACCGGTCGGCGACCGCGCCGAGGCGCTCGCCCTGCGAGCCGTGTTCTCCGACGCCGGCGCCCGTCCGGCTGTGAGCAGCACCAAGGGGCTCACCGGCCACGGTCTTTCCATGGCCGGCGCGATGGAGGCCGGCTTCTGCGCCCTCGCGCTCCGCGAAGGCTGGATGCCGGGCAACCCCCACCTTGTTAACCCGGATAACTCCTGCGATGGCCTGAACCTTCCACGCGAAACGTTGTCCGTTGCTCCAGCGCTCGTGCTCAACAACAGCAGCGGCTTCGGCGGCAGCAATGTCTGCCATGTTCTCCGTCGTGTTTGACCCGCGGATCCCCTTTTCTCACTCCCACCCTGTCATCCCGTTCATGTCCGACCCGCTCATCTCACAACTCAAGGTCCTCGTCGTCGAAACCCTCCGCCTCGAAGACATCGTCGCCGCCGACATTCCCGATGACGAACCGCTCATCGGCGGCGGCCTCAGCCTCGACTCCATCGATGCACTCGAACTCGTCGTGCGCCTGGAAAAAGAGTTCGGAATCAAGATCAGCAGCAGCGAGGAATCCCGCACCGCCCTCGCCAGCATCGGATCGCTCGCCGCCTACATCCGCGAACACGCCACCGCCGACCGCCTTCCCTCTTAATCTCATTCCCGTTCTCTTGCTCAGTCCCGTTCGTCAGCAATAACACGAGGGAACGAGCAAGAGTAAGAGAACGGGAACGAACAGAAATGAGCGCATCCCCTTCGCCGATTCGCATCGCCGCCTGCGGCGCGCTCACCGCCTTTGGCGATGAGTCCGTCACGCTGGCCGCCTTGCTCGACGGGCACCGCGCCTTTGCCTTGGTTCCCGTGCTCGGCCGCGAAGGCGGCGACTCCGTCCCGCTCGCCCTGTGCGCCGGCCACAATTATGACGAGACGGTTCCCCCCGGCTGGCTCGCACCGCTCCGCACGCTCGTCGATCGCATCCCCGGCGACGGATGGGGTTCTCCGCGACGTCCGGTCTTTGTCACGAGCAGCAATTTCGGCGTCGGCAGCCTGCACGCGTTTCGCCGCACGGGCGAGTCCGCCCACCTTGCCCATGGCACGCCTTTCCGCTGCGTGGACTGGCTCGCCGGTCAATTCGGATGGGGTCCGAACGTCACCACCTTTTCCCACGCCTGCGTCTCCGCCCACCTGGGCTTGTTGCAGGCCTCGCGCGTGCTCGCCGCCGGTCTCGCCGATGAAGCCCTCGTCTTCTCGTTCGATTTTCTCAGCCCGTTTGTCGCCGGCGGATTTCACGCGTTAAAAATCCTCAACGCCGACCTGCCCACGCCGTATCAGGAGCGCGAAACCGGCTCCATCGGTCTCGGCGATGGCGCCGCCTTCACGGTGCTCACCCGTGATCACGGCGACTTCACCCTCGCCGCCCAGAGCCTGCACAACGAGATGCACCACTTCACGGCCAATCAGGCCGACGGCACCGGCTTTGACGCCTGCCTCGCTCCGCTGCTGGGCGCAACCGCCGGGCGCCGCTTCTGGCTCAAGGGCCACGGCACCGGCACGCTTGAAGCCGGCCGGCTCGAGGCCGGTGTGCTCGCCCGTCATTTTTCCGGCGCTCCCCTGGTCGGCTGGAAGGGCAGCCTCGGCCATACGCTTGGCAGTTGCGGCCTCGTCGAGCTGACCATCGCCGCCGCGGCGATTCGCAAGGGCCGCGCTCCCGGCACCGTCGGCAGCGCAGGCCCCGCTTTCACGCCGGATGTCGCCCTGGAGCCTTTCGATCTCCACGCATTTGACAGCGTTCTCTGCACCAGCAACGCCTTCGGAGGCGCCCACGCCGCCCTCCTTCTCAGCCATGCTTGAACGCTGGATCACCGCCCTTCACATCGAAGACCCGGGCCTCGAGGAGCCCGCCGCCACGCGCGAACGGTTCAAAGACCGTTTCCCCAAAAACGCCACGCGTCGCATGACCCAGCTTGGCCTGCTGGTCGGTGCCACCCTCGAACCGCTGAAACCCACCGAAAACGATACGCTGGTCTACGCCTCCGGCTACGCCGAAACCCGCGCCATCGAAGGCTACCTCGACAGCTTTCCCGGTGCGAGCCCCACGCTCTTTCAAACCTCGATCCATCCGAGCGCGGTCCAACAGGCCCTCATCGTTCACCAGCAGCCCGTGCGTCAGTTTTTCCCGCTGACCGGCGGAGCGCACCTGCCCGTCCACGCCCTCCAGGTTGCGATGCTCGCCGAAACTCCCCGCACCCTCCTCTGCGGCGGCGAGGAACGCGGCACCTGGCTCCTCGAAAACCACTCGGCCAGCGATCGCGCATTCGCCTTCGCACTTGCGCTCTCCGCTTCACCCGAAGGCGCGATTGGCCGTCTCACGCTCGCGTGCGACGAATTGACGGACGTCCCCCGTGTCGCCGATGCGGCCATTCCTTTCGCGCTGCCCGACTTCTTTGACGTGCTCCACACCCGCCGTCCTTTTAACGGCTGCATCGCACCGTCCCGTCGACTGAAGCTCACCTGGTTATGAACGCGCCCGTGGTCACTCACCGCCCCGACTCGGCAACCATTGTAGCTCCCGGCTACTCCCGTCCGCCGCGTAATCCCGGCCCGAGTTGGGGCTTCAGCTTCCTGCGGATTGCCGACCACGTGCTGCCCGAATGGTTTTATCGTCCCCTCCGTGCCCTGGGCACCTGGGTCGCCTTGTTCGGCATGCCCGCCCAGCGCCGACATTCCCGCGACTACCTGCGCGTCGTCCTCGGACGCGAGCCCTCGACGCGCGAGGTCTTCCAGCACTTTTTCGTTTTTCAAGAAACACTCATCCTCAAGATGCGTGTCGCCGACGGACGCCCGCATCACGGGGAACTCGCCCCCGGCTCCGGCGATTTCCGGCAGATCATCCAATCCAGCGAACCCGCGCTGCTCGGCACGTTTCACTTCGCTCACTCCGATCTCACCGGGTTTCTTTTCGGCGGACAGGAAAAACGCCGCGTCGCCCTCATCCGGCAGCGTGTGGAAAACTCGCGCGACACCGACCAGCTCGCCAGGCGCTTCGCCGGCTGGGTGTCGTTCATCTGGGTCAACGCCGGCGAAAATCCCCTGTTCGCAATCAAGGACGCCATCGCGTCCGGAAGCTCGGTCGCGCTCACCTGCGACCGGATCGAGTTCAGCGCCCGCGGCGAACCGTTTCACTTTTTGGGCGCGCGCCGGCGGTTCCCTTTCACGATCTACCACCTCGCGTTGATCTTCCAAAAACCGGTGCTGCTCAGCGTCGGCGTTCCCGGCCGCCCCGGCGAAACCATCGTCCACAGCTCCCCTGCCTGGCGCCCCGATCCCGCGCTGGGCCGCGAGGAGAATTTCGCGCGCGCCCGCGACCATTTCCAGACCTTCCTCAACCGCCTCGAGGAACTCCTGCGCATCAACCCCTATTGGTGGTTCAACTTCATCGAGCTCAACCCCGAGGTCCCCGCCACATGTTGAGTTTGTTTCGCCAGCTCTGGCTTCCCGTCGCCTATTATCTGTCGTGGATCTTGTTCGGTCTCGGCGGGCTCGTCCTCAATTTCGCCTGCATCCCCCTGTTGCTGCTTCCCCACCGCGAACGCCATGGACCGCGCGTCCGCGCCGTCACCCGGTGGATGTTCAATTTCTGGCTGCGCTGGATGCATGCCTCCGGCGTCGTGCGCGTCACATGGAACGGTTTCGATCGTCCGCTGCCCACGGGCGTCATCTATGTTGCCAACCACCCGTGCCTGGTGGATGCGCCGTTTCTCTTTGCACGGCTGCCGGACACCGTGTGCATCTTTAAACCTGCGCTGCTTCGCAATCCGTTCATTGCCCCCACCGCCCTCCTCTGCGGCTACGTATCCGCCGGTGAAAACGGCATCGATCTGATCCGCAACTCGGTCGAGCGCCTCGCGGCCGGACAATCCCTGCTCATTTTTCCCGAAGGCACCCGCACCGCCTCCGGCAGGACCCTCAATCCCCTCAAGCCGGGCTTCGCGCTCATCGCCCGCCGGTCCGGCTGCCCCGTGCAGCTGATCCGCGTTCGCTCCAGCCCCCTGCTCGCCCGTAAATCCTGCCCGTGGTGGCGCGTCCCGCCCCTGCCCGGCTGCGTTGAGTTCACACTCGACGAATTCATTTTCCCCGGAGAAATCGATTCCCCCGCCTCGTTCTCCGAACGCATCGCCGCGCATTTCCAGGAAAAACTGCCCCTTGTATCCGATTGCGCATGACGCCTTCGTCCACCCACCTCGTCCTCATCCCGAGCTACAACACCGGCGCCCTGCTCCTCCCCACGGTCGAAGAGGCGCTCCGCCACTGGCAACCCGTGTGGGTCGTGATCGACGGCAGCACCGACGCGAGCGCACCAAGCCTCGTTGCCCTCGCCGCCCGTGAACCCGCGCTTCGCGTCCTCCACCGTCCGCGCAATGGCGGCAAAGGCGCCGCCGTTCTCACCGGCGTCGAGGCCGCCCTCGCCGCCGGCTTCACCCATGTCCTCACGATGGACTCCGACGGACAACATCCCGCAAGTCACATCGCGCCTTTCATGGACGTCTCGCAAAGCGATCCCGCCGCGCTCGTGCTGGGGCTTCCCGTCTTCGGACCCGAAGCCCCGTTCGAACGGCTTCAAGGCCGCAAGCTCAGCGTCGCCCTCGCGCATTTTCAAACGTTCAGCCGCGCCATCGGCGACCCGCTCTTCGGCTTCCGCGTGTATCCGGCGGCACCGCTGCGTGCCGCGCTCCTGCAAACCAGCGCCGCCCGCGGCTTCGACTTCGATCCCGAGATCGCCGTGCGCATGGTCTGGGGCGGCGTGCCCACCCTCAACATCCCCGCACCCTGCCGTTATCTCTCCAAGGCCGACGGAGGCGTCTCTCATTTCAACTATCTGCGCGACAACCTGAAGATGATCTGGCTGCACACGCGCCTCATCAGCCAGCTGTTACTTTGGCGCTGGCCTGCTGTCTTGAGGATTCGAACGAAAACAAATCGCCAACAATGCGCCGGGATTGGCGCGCCAGCCCAGGAGTCGGCAAAGGAGTTTACCACGAGTAAATGACCGACGACGACGACGCCGCCGGATCATGCTTCAAGACCAAGCAGAATTGATGATCTATTTTCGACCAAGTCCCCTTGTGTTCGCAGTCCCCCGCGCCTCATGACCTTTCGCCTTTTCGTTTTTCTTCTGCTCGCGATCCCCGCGTTCGCCGAACCTTACGCCGCCGAACTCTCCGACACCTGGCGTGCGCGCCTCGTCGAACTCACAAAGCCGCGGACGATCACCGCCACGTTCAGCGAAAGCCGCCACACTCCGCTCAAACGCGTTCCTGTCGTTGTCACCGGCACGGTCCGCATTTATCGCGAACGCGGCCTCAGCCTCTCCTATGACCAGAAGCACGCGCCCCTCATCATTCTCGATGACCGCGGGCTCCTCCTCCGCCATCCCGACGGACGCGAGCAATCCGCACCTCCCGAAGCCGAAAACGACCTGCGCCTCCTCCATGCCTTGTTCGCGTTCGACCTGGTCACCTTGGAAAAATCCTACGCGCTCGTCGCGTCGGACTCTCCCGACGGCGCCTGGACGCTCACCTTCACCCGGCGTCCCGATTCAAACGCCGGCTACCGCGAACTCATTCTTTCAGGCAACGCCGCCCACCTTGCTGCGATCACTCTCGCAAAAACCCCGAATCTAAAAACCGCGATCACCCTCGCTTCGCCGCAGCTCAACTCCGTGTTCAACTCCGACGAGCTCGCCCGTTATTTCCGTTAAGCGTGCCTGGTTCCAAACACTACACCTTGGTCGCCCTCTTTGCGTTCGTCGCTCTATGCGGCGCATGGCTGCTTTCGCTCGACCCCCGCGAACACTTCACGACTGACGTCACCGAACTCCTCCCGGCCAACGAACGCGACCCCGAGGCCCGCCTCGCGCTCTCCCTCGTTCATGACCGCCAGAGCCGGGTCGTGCTGGTCGCGTTGGACGCTCCCGCCGGCACTTCCGCCGCTGCGCTCGCCAGCGCTGCGCGCACCCACGCCGACACGCTCCTCGCCTCCCGCGCCTTTGTCACCGCCCACCCGCTCGCCGACCAAACCTGGCAACACACACTCGGACGTCTGTTGCACGCCCGCCGCTTCGATCTCCTCCTGCCCGGCTGGCTCACCACCCAGCGCGATGCCTACGCCGCGGACAACACTACGGTCCCCTTTCCCGACTGGCTTGCGGCACGCGCCACCGCCGCCCTGGACGCCCACCTCGCCTCGCCCGCCGCCGCCGCCACGACCGAGCTCGTCGCTTCCGATCCCCTGCTTCTGCTCGTCGCACTGGCCGACCAAAGCGCCTCGCTTGCCGCCGCTCCGGCTGCATCGCCCACACGCGCTCTCGTCTGGGCCGAGACCCGCGAGGGTCCCCTCACGGAAGCCGGCCAGCAACCCGTCTTCGACGCCCTCGCCGCCGCCGAGACCGCCGCCCGCGCCCATGTTCCCGAACTCGTCGCACATTTCACCGGCGTCGCCCGTTTCGCCGCCGCCGCGAAGGCCTCCACGCGCAGCGAGATCACCCGCCTTAATACCATCGCCATCGCCTGCGTCCTGGCTCTGACCGCCCTTTTTCTTCGCCGCTTTTACTCCCTCCTTCACCTGCTACCTGTCATCTTGATCGCCACGCTCGGGGCCACGGCAATCACCACGCTCGTCTTCCCGCGCGTGCACGTGCTCGTCTTCGTGCTGGGTTCTCTCCTCTCCGGCGTGGCCGTGGATTACGCCTTTCAACTCGTCCTCGCCCGCCGCGAAAACGAACCCTATCCCGCGCGCCTCCGGCGCCTTGCCCTCCCGCTCCTTGGCGGTGCCGGCACCACCTTCGCCGGTTTTCTCGTCCTCAGCGTTTCCGAACTCCCGCTCGTGCGTCAACTCGGCGTCTACGTCGCCGCCGGCATCGTCTGCGGCCTGGTCGCCACGGTCCTTTATTTTTCCCTCTTTCCCCGCCTCGACTTCGCCCCGCGCCACCCGTCCCTCCGTTTCGCGTTGCCGAACCGCATCCGTCTTCCGCTGCTGGTCGTGCTCACCGCCCTTTCTGTTTTCGGCCTTTCCCGGCTCCACTGGCACGACGACCTTCGCAACCTCGAATATCCCTCGCCCGCGCTTCGCGCCGAGGATGCCGCCCTTCGCACCGCCTTCGGGCAAACCGACGCCGGCGCCACACTTCTCACCCGCGGCGCCACCTACGCCGAGGCCCGCTCCCGCTGGCAACAACTCTCCGCCGGCGCCCCCGCCAATGCTCCTCTTTCCAGTATAGCCTCGTTGCTTCCCGTCCCCGAGGATTACCGCGCCGCCACCACACCTGAAACTCGGGCGCAACTCGCCGCCTTCCTCCCGTCCTTCCTCGCCGCCGCCAAAGCCGCCGGTTTCGAAGCCGAGGCCTTCGCTCCTTTCCAACGCGACTTCACCGCTTACCTCAACGCCCCGTCGCCCGGCTATGAACCCCTCCTTCGCGACACCCTCGCCAGCCTTCCCGGCCCGCTCGCCTTGCTCGCCCATTCAGACGAGGAGGGCGTCTGGTTTCTCTCCACCGCACCGCGAGCCTTCGCGATTCCCTCCGCTGCCGAAGGCACCTTGTCCCTCTCGGGCATCGAGGGACTCAACCATCTCTTCTCCCGCTATCGCGCCGCCACCGCCCGCTTGAGCCTGGTGGGCATCCTCGCGCTCGTCGTCATCTCCTGCGCCTTGCACGGCCCGCGCCTTGGTCTGCGCACCGCCGCGCTGCCCCTGCTCGCCACCGGACTTGCCTTCGGTGTCCTCGCTTTGCGCGGCGAAACGTTTGGCCTCTTCCATCTGCTCGGCGCACTCCTCGGCGTCTGCCTCGCCGACGACTACGCTCACTTCGCCCACATCGACGATCCCGCCCACCCGCAAGCCCGCACCGCCATCCGTCTTTCCGGCCTGACCACCGCCGCCTCGTTTGCCGTGCTCATGACCAGCGAAATCCCCGCCGTTACCGCCCTCGGCGCCACGGTCACCCTCATCGTTGTGTTCGCCCTCGTCTTTGTGGAAACCGACCTCTTCTCGCTCCACGGCCATCATGCCTGACGTCCTCGCCCAGTGGACGCGCCTCGTCCGTCAGAACCCCGCCGCCATCGCGCTCACCGAGTCCGTCACGGATCGGACCTGGACGCGTGCCGGACTCGACGCCGAAGCCCTCGCCTGGCCCGAAAACCTCTCCGGTCAACGGGTCACCTTTGCCCTTCCCAACGGCGCCCGCTGGTTCGCTGTATTCATCGGCTTGTTACGCGCCGGCGCCGTTCCCGTCCCCCTTGACCCCGCCGAACCCGCCGCCTCCCAACTCCAGCTCGCCGCCTCCGCCGGCGCCTCCTTCGCCTGGATCGACGGCCGCCTGTCCCCGATCCAGTGTCACCTATTAGGTGACACTTCCTTCGGGCCCCTTCCCAATAGTCCCGGGAAAAAGCGTCACCTAATAGGTGACACCGGGTCGAAGATGTGCCTCGTCAAACTCACCTCGGGCAGCACTGGAAAACCCCGTGCGCTCGCGTTCACCGCCGCGCAGATGATCGCCGACGGACGCCAGGTGTGCACCAGCATGGGCATCACACCCGACGACGTAAACTTTGCGGTCATCCCGTTCGGCCACTCCTACGGACTCGGCAATCTCGTGATGCCGCTCCTCCTTCAAGGCACCGCGATCGCCTGTTCCGGCGTGCCGCTGCCCCACGTGCTCGCCGCGGACATCGCCCGCTGGCGACCCACCGTGTTCCCAGCCGTGCCCGCGTTGCTGCGCGTCCTTGCACAGGCTGACCTGCCCGCCGACGCGCTCTCCAGCCTCCGCACCGTGATCTCCGCCGGCACCCCGCTGCCTGCCGAAGTCGCCCAGGCCTTTTTCAAAAAATTCAACCTGCGCCCGCACAGCTTCTACGGGTCCAGCGAAACAGGCGGCATCACCTACGACCGCACCGGCGAAGCCACGCTCGCGGGACGCAGCGTCGGCACTCCGCTTGAAGGTGTCATGCTCACGCCTGTTCGCGGCGGACGCATCCGCGTCGCCAGCGCCGCCGTTCACGGCCGCGGCACGTTCATCCCCGCCGACCGCGTCGCTTTCAATGAACACGGCGAACTCGTGCTCCAGGGCCGCGCCGGCCGACTCGTGAAAATCGCCGGGCGCCGCCTCGACCTCGGCGACCTCGAACGCGTGTTGCGTGCCCTGCCCGATGTGCGGGACGCGTTCGTCTCGCTTCACCCGCAAAATCCCGACGAACTCGCCACCGTGCTCGCCACCTCGCTCGACACGGCCTCCGTCCGCGCCTTGCTCCGTCGTGAACTCGCCACGTGGAAAGTCCCCCGTCGCATCGTGGCCGTCACGGAGTTTCCGCTGACCGCCCGCGGCAAGCCCGACACCCGCGCGTTGCAAGCGCTGCTCACCCGCTGATCCATGCGCGCCGCTCACGACACTCCGTCCCTCCGCACGCGCATCGTCAGCCATGTGTGGCTCAAGGCCCTCGTCACACCGCTCTTCATGGTGGTGTTCTTCATCATCTATTTTGCGGTGCTGCGGCACCCGGGTTCAACGCCGGTGGAGATTCCTCGCACCGCGCTGGATCACTGGATCAGTTTTCAACCGCTCGCACTCATTCCCTACGCCTCGCTCTGGCTTTACGTGATCCTGCCGACGGCGCTGATGGTGAGCTTCCGCGAGTTGATCGGTTATACGATCGGAGCAGCCGCCCTCAGCGCGACCGGTCTGGTCATCTTCTATGTGTGGCCAACGATCACACCGCCCGCCGATATCGATTGGACGGCCCATCCCAGCATCCAGTTTCTCAAAAACATGGACGCCTCCGGCAACGCCTGCCCGTCCCTCCATGTCGCCTTCGCCGTTTTTACCGCGGTCTGGCTCGGCCGTATGTTGCGCCGCCTGGGTGCGGGCCGGTCCCTTCATGTGCTCAACGTGATCTGGGCCGTCGCGATCCTTTACTCCACCCTGGCCACCCGTCAGCACGTCGCCATTGACATGATCGCAGGCACGTTCCTCGGTGGATTCGCGGCCTGGCTCAACCTGCGGCTCTGCCCGGAGCCGGTCGAATCCTGATGCGTTTTTCGCTTGTTCACATCGCCTTCATCAAGCTCGCCGGCGCCGTGCTCGCGGCCACCGGATTTTCGTGGACGTGGGCCTTCGTGCTTTTTTTCGCCCCCGATCTTTGGGTGCTCTATCATGTGTTTATGCCAGGTGCGTCGGGCATCGTGCGCACGTTCACCCGGTTTCAAACCGCCCACCCCGAGGTCTGGCTCACGATTGACGATGGCCCCGACGAACAGGACACCCCGCGCATTCTCGATTTGCTCGACCGCCACCGGGCAAAGGCCACGTTTTTTCTCATCGGTGAGCGCGCCGCGCGCCGTCCCGATCTCGTTGCCGAGATCGCCCGCCGTGGTCACGAAATCGGGCACCACACCCATACGCATTGCGGCGCGACGTTCTGGTGTGCGGCACCCGGCCGGATCCACCAGGAACTCGACTCCTCATTTCCTACGCTGACACCGCCGGGCGGTCCGCGTCCGCACCGTTTCCGCGCTCCCGTCGGCATCAAAAATCTATTTCTCGCGAAAGCGCTCGCCCGCCGAAGCCTCCTCTGCACCGGCTGGTCGGTTCGCAGCTTCGATTCGTTTTCCCACAATCCGGAAAAAGTCGCCAGGCGCGTCCTCCGTCAGGTGCGCCCCGGAGCCATCGTGCTGCTGCACGAAGGACCCTCGTTGCACCCGCACGTGCGCGTGACCGCCATCGCCCGGGTGCTCGAAGGCCTGGATACCCGCGGCCTCCGTTGCGTCATCCCGACCGACATGCAACTCCACTGATCAAACGTCCGCCGTCAGCGTTGCCTCGATCTCAATCAGCAAGGCCGATCGACAGATGTCGGAACGCAACCACGTCACGTGATCCGTCGGCCTGAACAATGCCTGGTCAAACGCTTTTTTCACCGCGTCATAATCGGCCGCGTGGCGCAGATAGACTTTGAAGTGCCGCTGCCATCCCGCCGCCGGGCCTTCGCCCAGCCGGTCACCCAGGTCACAAACGCGGGAAATGATTCGCAGGTTATCGAGCGTGCAGGCGATCTGCCCTTCCAGATCACCCACGGCGACCGTCGCATGTCCTTTGATCGCCGCGGTCCCCGAAATAAAAACATGGCGTCTCCCGGCCGCTTCCACCCGGGTCGCGCGTGAAAAACTCGGCGGACGCGGGCCGTGCTCCGGCGGATACGCATAGGCGGGCACCTGCTCGGGATTCTCAATGTGCTCGGGTTCGCCGGGTGTCGCCGCAAACACCACCACGAGCCGCCCGTCCACGCCACCCACGGCGGACGCCGCCGGCAAATGCTGTTCGTAACCCCCGCCCAGCCGCTCCTCGAAGGCGAGCGAGCGTCCGCGGCAAAATGCCCGGTAGTTCTCAAGGCCGCTCGCGTCCGGCTCATTGATCCGCGGCACATAGTTCCAGACGCGCGCCAGCCTGCGTCCGCCGATCAAGGCAAGCAGCCGCCGGTAAAGCCGGTGCGCCTGGCCCCCCAGGTCGACTTCGGCGACCTCGTCGATCGCCCCGACCAGAAGCCCGTCACGCTCGAACAAACGCCATCCATCGTTCGGGGAAACCTCCCTCAATCCGTGAAAAATCGTCTCGGCCGTCGCCCCGCCCAAGACCTGCAAGGGAACATTAAACGCATCCGTGGCGTCCATGTCCGAACCAAACCGCACGACGAAATCGGTGGACGGGGACCGGTTGAGCGAAGGGGTGACGGATAACATTACGAGAACGGACAACACGAAGGCCCTCCTGGTTCATCAAGGCAAATTATCCCCTTCCGGGTTTCACCCCGTTTTGCACCTGCGCCAGGTATTCTCATTGCTCCCTCCTCTCCGCTCCCTCCGACTCCGCGCTTCACTCTAACGCATGACCCCCTTCGAGCTTTCCGTCCGCTTCTTCCTCCAGCTCGCCATCATCCTCTGCGTCTGCCGCTTTGTCAGTTGGGCCGCCACCCGCGTCGGACAACCACCCGTCGTCGGTGAAATGATCGCCGGCGTGCTCCTCGGCCCCTCGCTCTTCGGCCTGCTGGCACCGTATTGGCAGGCCCAACTCTTCCCGCCTGCCTCCAAGTCCGTGATCTTCAGCGTGGCGCAGGTTGGCCTCGTGCTCTACATGTTCGTCGTCGGTCTGGAATTCCGAATCGACCTGGTCCGCGAGCGTTTGCGGAGCGCCCTCGCGATCTCGGCCTCCGGCATTCTCGCCCCGTTTCTGCTGGGCTGCGCCATTGCCACATGGCTTCTCGCTCGCGGAGGATTTTTCACCCCGGGCGTCCATTTATGGCAGGCGATGCCCTACATGGGCGCGGCGATGGCAATCACGGCCTTTCCGATGCTGGCACGCATCATCGTGGAGCGCCGCCTCACCGGCACCCCGGTCGGCGCGCTTGCCCTCGCCGCCGGTGCGATCGATGACGCCGCCGCGTGGTGCGTGCTCGCGCTCGTGCTGGCAAGTTTCGCCAATGATCCGACCATCGCGCTTTACGCGATCGGCGGCAGCGTGCTGCTCGTGGCCCTCACCTTCACCCTCGGCAAACGCCTCCTCGGTGCGATCGCCACGCGCGCGGAACGCAGCGAAGCCGACAGCCGGCTGATGTTCGGCTGGATGCTCGTGCTGCTCATGCTCGTCGCCTGGTATACGGACACCATCGGCATCTACGCGGTGTTTGGCGCATTCGTGCTGGGGGCCGCCGTGCCCAGGGGAAAATTCACCGAACAAATCCAGACGCGCATCGAACCGATCGCGACCCAGTTGCTCCTTCCGCTTTTCTTCATCTATTCGGGTCTCAACACGCGCTTCGACCTCGTCAACGACGTCGGGCTCTGGCTCGTGGCCTTCGTCGTCCTCGCCGCCGCCGTTCTTGGCAAGATGGGCGCCTGCTATCTCGCCGCCCGCGCCTGCGGAGAATCCCACCGCGACGGCCTCGGGGTCGGCGCGCTCATGAACGCGCGGGGACTCATGGAATTGATCATCCTCAACATCGGCCTCGAACGCGGACTGATCACCCCGACGCTGTTCACCATTTTGGTGCTCATGGCCATCGTGACCACGTTGATGGCTACGCCCCTGTTTGAGTGGGTTTATCTGCGGCGCCGGGAGACGGCGTGACCGCGCGTTTGGCCGCGATGCGCTTGCGCAGCAGGTGCACGCCCACCCCGACCGCCGCGAACAACGCGCCGGCAATCGCCAGCTTGCCCTTGTTGCCTTGCATGAGCGCGTCCCCCGCGAGAACCGCCGCGATCAGATACGCCGCCGGCACCAGCGTGGAAACCAGCATGTAGATCCCAAACCGGACCCGGGCGAGTCCCAGCAGGTAGCTCTGCAGGAAAAATGGCACGCCCGGCAGCAGCCGCAGCACCAGCGTGAACTCCAGGCTTTTTCCCTCGGGCAACTGCGGAGTCTTGTAGCCCATCCAGGTGATCACCCGCTCCATCCAGGGACGCAGTGCGCACGCTGCAAACCAGTAGGAAAGCGCGACGTTGGCCGCGATCGCCGCCACCCCGCACACGATCACCATGCCCGGCCCCAAGGTCGGGGCAAACACCGGTCCCGCCGAAAAAATGAACGGCGAAAGAGGAAACCCAAAAAACGGCAGCACCAGCATCGCCGCAAAAAACATCCCCGCCCCTTCCGCGCGCACGATCTCCAGACAGCGCTTCACCTGTTCGCCCAAGTCCATCCTCAACGCCAGCAGCCCGAGCACCCCGCCCAGCACGGCAAGACAGCCCAGAGCCCCCACCAACCGTTTTTTGCGCACATCCATGATTTCGAAGCCAACGATGAGCGAGCCTTCCCCCACGGCGCAACCCGGCGATTCCACAGATTTCATGAAGTGGGAAGTCCGTCGCTCCATCAGAACTAAAAAAATGCCTTTCACCCCTGCCGCCATTAGTGCCCTTTAGTGTTCATCAGTGGTTAAAAAATCCGCCATGTCCTCCCCCGTCTCCGATCAACTCTTCGCCCGCGCCCTCCAGCTTATCCCCGGCGGCGTCAACTCCCCCGTGCGCGCCTTCCGCTCCGTCGGCGGCGCGCCCTTTTTCACCCGGTCCGCCCAAGGCGCCACGCTCACCACCGCCGATGGACGTGAGTTGATCGATTTCGTCTGCACCTGGGGCCCCGCCATTCACGGCCACAATCACCCGGTCATCAAAGCCGCCATTGCCGCCGCCCTCGAAAACGGCACGTCCTTCGGCACGCCCAATCCCTACGAGGTCGAGATGGCCGGGCTCATCGTCCGCTTCGTGCCTTCGATCAAAAAAGTCCGCATGTGCAACAGCGGCACCGAGGCCACCATGTCCGCCATCCGCCTCGCCCGCGGATTCACCCGCCGCGACAAAATCATAAAATTCTCCGGCTGCTATCACGGCCACTCCGACTCCCTCCTCATCAAGGCCGGCTCCGGCGCGCTCACCCATGGCCACCCCGACAGCGCCGGCGTGCCCGCGTCCTTTGCCCGGGAAACCATCGTCCTGCCGTATAACGACCGCGCCGCGCTCGACGCCGCCTTCGCCGCCAACCCGGATGAAATCGCCTGCGTCATCCTTGAACCGTATTGCGGAAACGTCGGCTTCATCATGCCCGACGCCGGATACCTCGCCTATGTCCGCGAAATCACCGCGAAGCACGACACCGTGCTGATCTTCGACGAGGTCATGACCGGCTTCCGCATTGCCCGGGGCGGCGTGCAGGAGCGCGAGAACATCGTCCCCGACCTCACCTGCCTCGGCAAAATCATCGGCGGCGGCCTGCCCGTCGGCGCCTTCGGCGGACGCGCCGACATCATGGACCTGCTCGCCCCGCTCGGCCCGGTCTACCAGGCGGGCACGCTCAGCGGGAACCCGCTCGCCATGGCCGCCGGCATCGCCGGCCTCAAGCTTCTCGAGGAAACCGATCCCTACGAGCGCCTCGACACCCTCGGCCGCCGGCTGCGCGACGCCGTGCTCGTCGCCGCCAGGGCCAAGGGCATCCCGGTGCAGGTGCCGCAGTGCGGCTCGATGTTCAGTATTTTTTTCACGGATACGCCCGTCCGCGATTACGACACCGCCCTGAAGGGGGACGCCAGGCTCTTTGTCCGCTTCTTCCGCGCCGCGCTCGATGGCGGGGTTTACCTCGCCCCCAGCGCCTACGAGGCCGGATTCCTGAGCACCGCCCATAAGGACGACGTCATTGACCGTTCATGCGAAATACTGAGCAAGGCGATCTCGGGCCTGTAAGCCCTTGCCCCTTGCAAAACGGCAGCCACCTCCAAACCTTTCGCCACTTACCACCATGTTCATCCAGCTCGCTCGTTTCTCCGTGGTCCTGATCGCGCTCTCCGGCCTGGCCGGAGCCGCCCAAGCCCTCACCTTGGAAGCACCAGTGACCATGGACATGACGATCAGCGTCACCGGCCCGGAAAGTGAACGCACCACCAAGGCCGGGACCGATTACCAGGCCAAGCTCAAGACCTTCAAGTTCACCAATCGTGAATACCTGGAAATTTTGGCCGACGAGGGTGTGATCAGCTCCACCAGAGGATGGAAACTGGTCGCACGCTGGACCTCCGGCGACTCCGTGGCCGACTACCAGTTTTATCTTGTGAAAAAGGGCCAGCCCGCCCTCGCCCTGGACTCGAACGACGGCGGGCTCGATCTTGATTTCGGAGCGCTGGCCGCCGGCTACAACGAGCGCTGGAAAAACGGCCAGGCGATCTCCGGCAGCGGCACCGTCAAATTTGCCACCGCCTTTGCCCTGGACGGCGATGGCGATTCGTTCCGCATGGGCGGCGTGGGCACCGGAACCTACTCGATCAAAGCCGTCACCAAAAACGGCGCGCCGATCCTTGTCTTCAATTCCTTAAAGCTGACGCTGCTGGGCGGGGTGTCATCGACCGGCATCGAAGGTGTTGTCGAAATGACCTTGTCCATCGGCAAAGCCACGGTCGTCCCGGAGCCCCCGTCCCCCATAATCGATGGATCCGTCATCGTCGGCGGCGTCTGGCCGGCAAACTAAAGGTGAAACGCGCGTTCGTTGTCGTCGCCGTCCTCCTGACCGGCTCGGCGTGGATTTATTGGCAGCGCACGCCTGAAATCGTCCTGCCGGCAGACGGATTGCCGCTGCCAGCGACGACGACGTTGCCCCCGCGTTCGAGCTCCGTTGCAGATTCCCCTCCGGCGGTTCCAACCCCTGCCCCGCCCACGCCTCTGCTTGAAGGCGATTCCGCACACCAGCTTCTGAGCGATGCCGTCGCCACCTTGGATGCGGCACAACTTCCGTTGCTCGCCCGCTACCTGTCCCATCCGGACGCCAGCCTTCGCGATGCGGCCCGGGAGGCAATCGTTCAACTCGGCGAACCCGCCGGCGTCGCCCTGCTGCAAGCCGCCGCCGGCCGGGCCGAAGACCCGGAGGAAGCCCGCGAACTCCGCAAGTCCGCCGACTTCCTGGCCCTTCCCTCGTGGTCCGAGCGCCGCCGCCAAGAAGCACGAACTCCAACTCCGTCCGGCACTCGCGCGCCGGAAAGCCCCTGACCAAACCACAGCCCGGGCCGGCTCAGTGCTGCGCCGCGACTTCGCCGATCAAACCGGATTGCGCGGCAAACAACGAAAGCTGGGCCACCCGGCGCAGGCCCGTCTTTTTCATCAGGTTGCTGCGATGATTGATCACCGTGTGAACGCTCACGCCAAGCTTGCCGGCGATCTCCTTCGAACTCATCCCCTGCGCAACATAGCACAACACGGTTTTTTCCCTCTTGGTCAGTTCGGTAATGCCCGTTTTCTCCTCCGGGTTGCGGCTCACCAGACCTTTGATCAATTGCCCCGCCAGAGGCCCGTAATACGTCTGCCCGATCGCCACCGACTGCAGGGCCGCGCGAAAAATATCCAGCGTCGCCATCTTTTCCACCACGCCCAGCACACCCGCCGTGAGCGCGCCCCGCATCGCCGAGGGATTGAGATTGCCCGTAAAAATCAACACCCGCGCCTGCGGGCGGATCACGATCAAATCATTCAGAAGCGCAAGGCCCGACACCCCCGGAAGCACCAGATCCAGAATGATGACATCCACCGGCTGGTTGCGACACAACGCCACGGCCGAACCTGCATCAAGCGCGCTTCCCACCACCTTGAAATTTGGCAAGGATTCCACCACCTGGGTCATCATTCCGATGATGGCGGCATGGTCATCAATGATCACAACCTTGGTCGGAACCGATAACGGGGAATGGGTGGGAAACAATGAAATCGACATTCGGGAATTAAGCCGATCATCGCATGCGATAACTTTGATAAAATTACTACGCTATACCTGAATGCTCCCTATAAAATGAGGTAAAATCTTACCCCTATCTAGTAATAACTAGCTATTTATTCCTGCCGGTCCACGGCCTCAACCGACACCCGCTCTTCAGGCCCGGGGATGGGCTTTGGCGTATACATCGCGGAGGCGGGCGATACTTACGTGTGTGTAAACCTGCGTAGTATTGAGATTAACATGCCCCAGCAATTCCTGGACGAGGCGCAGGTCGGCCCCGGCATTGAGCAGGTGGGTGGCATAGCTGTGCCGCAGCTTGTGCGGCGTCAGGTCAAGCGGCAGGCCGGCGAGCGCAAGGTAGCGTTTCAACAAGAGCTGCACCTGGCGCACGGGCAGGCGCTCGTGCTTCGCGTTCACGAGCACCGGCGCATGGTGCGCGGTGTCGCGCGCAAACTCGTTTTTCCATTTTTCGAGCACCGCCATCGCCACGCGACCGAGTGGACAAAGCCGCTCTTTTTTTCCTTTGCCCAGAACCCTCGCCACGCCGCTCGTGAAATCGATCTGCCCGTAGTCGAGCGCGGTGAGTTCGCTCACGCGCAGACCGCCGCCATACAACAGCTCCATCACCAGGCGGTCGCGCCACGCGCTGAACGCATCGATGGACTGGTTTTCCAGCAAACGCTGCGGCCCGGTGAGCAGCAGCTTCATCTGCGACTCGGTCAAAAATTTTGGCAGGCGCTTTTCCAGCTTGGGCAGCGGCACGCCAATGAAGGGGTTGCGCGCCACTTTGCCATGTCGCAGCCAGAACTTAAAAAACGCGCGCAGACCCGAAACGTGGTTATGCAGCGTCCGCCGGTCGAAGCGCGCCTGCCCCTCGATCACGAAATCACGCAGATCCCGCGTGCCCAGCTTGTCGAAGCCACGCTCCCACAGACCCGCGGCATGCAGCCAGCGATAGAAATCATCGAAGGCCTGCCGGTAGTTGCGCAGCGTGTAGGCGGAGTAACGGCGTTCCTTTTCAAGAAACTCCGCGAACGGCGCCCACCAGCGCGTCAGCACCGGCTCAGGCGGTGGAGGCTGGGACGCGGGCTTCGACATCGCGCATGACCTGCGTGGCGTGCAACCGCAGCGCACCCTCGGGATCGAGTCCCTTGGCGCGCGCGGCCGCGGTGAGTTCAAACAACATCCTGCCCAGCATCGCGGTGTCGAGTTGCGCCCCCAGGGCCCGGACCTGCGCCACATCCACCACGCCGTCCACCGGCAGATTTTTCTTTTCGATCTGTTTCCAGACCGTTTCGGCAAACATCAGCGCGGGGAGACGCGGCGGCAGGTCTTTGAAGACACCCGCCTGCACCGGTCCGTTCTTTTTTTCCTGCGCCTTGATCTGCTCCCACTTCACAATCACGTCCTCGGCCGTGCCAAGCTTGTCGCCCGTGCCAAAGACGTGCGGATGCCGGCGCACCAGCTTGTCATTGGCCTCGCGCGCAACGTCCTCGAGGTTGAAATGCCCGTCCTCCTCCGCGAGCTGCGCATGGAAGATCACCTGCATCAGCACGTCGCCGAGTTCCTCGCGCATGTGCGGCTTGTCGAGGCGATCGATGGTGTCGAGCAGTTCGCTCACTTCATCGATCAGGCACCGCGTCAGCGTCGCGTGGGTCTGCTCCTGGTCCCAAGGGCAACCGCCGGGCGCGCGCAGGGCCGCGATGGTTTTTCGAAGATCTTCAACAGCGCTCATGCACAGAGGAGAAACCACGAAACACACGAAACACACGAAAATTCCCCTGATCCCGACCATCGGGATTCTATTCCGCTAATAAACGCCAATAGCCGCTAAACCGGAGCAGCCTCACGCGATGGGGCAACCTTCAGGCTGTGTATCATCCGTGCAATCCGTGGTGAACGGATCGGGTTAACGGATATTAGCGGCCATTAGCGGTTCAACCGGATCGAAATCCGAACTCCATGACGCTCTGTGCATCCTCTTTCCGTCTCTGTGTCCCACTCCGAACACGTCCTCAGCGCGTTGCTTTCAATGCACCGTTGTTCCTAAAGCATCATAAGTCTGGTTTTCGTGTGTTTCGTGTGTTTCGTGGTGACCTTCACATGTCCGATAAACTCACCGAGATCATGGCTTGGAAGCGGCAGGAGATCGCCCCTCTCCTCCGCACGGTTTCCCTGCCCGAGCTGGCCGCCTACAACGCCATGGCGCCCAAACCCCCGTCCTTCGCCGCCGCCCTCCGCCGTGACGACGGGAAACTCGCCGTGATCGCCGAAATCAAGCGCCGCTCGCCGTCTGCCGGCGCCATCGCCGCCACCACCCTCTCCGCGACCGATCAGGCCCTCAAATACCGTGCCGCCGGCGCCAGCGCCCTGTCCGTGCTCACCGACGAAAAGTTCTTCGGCGGCACCCTCGCGGACCTGACCTCGGTCACCACGCTCTTCCGGCAGGACCGCCCCGCCGTCCCCTGCATCCGCAAGGACTTCATGGTTCATCCCATCCAGGTCCTCCAGGCCCGCGAAGCCGGTGCCAGCGCCATCCTCATCATCGTCCGCGCGCTCAACGACGACGAGATCGCCGCCCTCTTCACCGCCGCAAAGATGGCCGGCCTCGACGCGCTCTTCGAGATCCACAACGAATCCGAGCTCGAGCGCGCGGTGAAACACGGCGCCAAGATCATCGGGGTGAACAACCGTGACCTCGCGATCTTCAAGTGCGACCTGGGCCTGAGCGAACGCCTCATCCCGCAATTTCCCAGACACGTCATCGCCGTGAGCGAAAGCGGCATCTTCACCGGCGCCGACGCCGCCCGCGTGCGCAAGGCCGGCGCCCACGCCATCCTCTGCGGCGAAGCCCTCATGAAGTCCCACGATGCCGCCGCGTTGATAACCGAATTCCAACGACCATGATCCCTCGCATCACTCCGACATTGGTCATTGGTCATTCGTCATTGTTCATTTAAGCGAAGCGCATGCCTCTCTCGCCCTCCGCCACCCGCGATCTGCTCGGCCAGCTCGGCCATTTCCCCAAGCGCGCGCTCGGCCAGAATTTCCTCGTCGATGGCAACATCGTGAACAAATCGCTCGAACTCGCCGGAGTCCGCTCCGGTGACACCGTGGTCGAAGTAGGTCCCGGCCTCGGCACCCTCACCACCGCCCTTCTTGAGGCCGGCGCGGATCTCTGGGCCGTCGAATTCGACCGCCACCTCCACGCCTATCTCGAAACCACTCTCCTGCCCCGCTTCCCGAACACCTTCCACCTGCTCGAAGGCGACGCCGTCGACCATCCGCTCGCGGCCCTCCCCGCGGACCGCGCCGCGGCCGGCTTCAAGGTCGTCGCCAATCTCCCCTACGCCATCTCCACCCCGTGGATGGACGCCGTATTCTCCGGCCCGTTACCGACGAACCTCGTGCTCATGCTCCAGCAGGAGGCCGCCCAGCGCTATGCCGCCAAACCCGGCGGCAAGCAATTTGGCGCCATCTCGATCTTCCTCCAGTCCGCCTACGACATCGCCCCCGGCCACAAAGTCGCCGCCGCCTGCTTTCATCCGCGCCCCGACGTCGAATCGTATTTGCTCAACCTCGTGCGCAAACCCGCGCCCTTCGTGTTCGACCCCGGGACCAAGCTCCTCATCCGCGCCTGCTTCCAGCAACGCCGCAAGCAACTCGGCGCCCTCCTGCGCGACAAACTCCCCGACCAGGGCGCCGCCTGGTTCGCCGAACTCGCCGCCACCGGCTGCAGCCCGCAGAACCGCGCCGAGGAAATCCCCGTCGCGCTCTGGCAAAAACTGCACGCCCCGCCCGCCGCCTGAAGCGCCGCGCCCATGAACCTGCAAACCTTCATCACCCTGCTGGTCGTCGGCCTCCTCGTCGGACTGGTCATGACCCTCGCCGGCAAAAACAAAAAGACCGGCCTGCCCGTCAACCTCGTGGTCGCGTCCGCCGGCGCGTTCCTCGGCTGGTTCGTGTTTCACCAGATCAGCCGCACCGCGATCGAAGTCCTTTTTGCCATCGGCGGCGGCCTGCTCCTCCTCTGGCTGATCGGCTTGATCAAAAAGTAAACCTGTCATCATGACCGATCCCTATCAGGAGTTGATTGACGGCGAGACCTTCATCCGCGGCCCGCTTAATGATCCGCACGAACTCATCTGCGACCGGCTCCACGCGTGGGTGACCCGCCACCTCCCGGCCAATTCCGCGCTCAAGCTCCTTCCCCGCCGCGCCACCGTGACCTTGCGTCCCGGCACCGACATCTGCCCCGACCTCGCGCTCGTGCGCCGCGACGATTCCCAGCTCTATCTCGCCGCCGAGGTGCTTCAACCCGGCGATCACCATCCCGACACCGTGCTGAAGAAACAGATCTACTCCGACTGCCGCGCGCCTCGTCTGTGGATCGTCGATTCGCGTTATCAAAACGTCGAGGTCTACGGCGACACCGCCGTCGGTTTCCGCCTGGAGTCGATTCTTGCGAGCAACGAGACGCTGACCGACGCCGCCCTGCGCGGCATCGTGTATCCCGTCGCCGACATCTTCGCCCGCCGCTGAGCAACAGGCAGGGCTGCCGCTTGCGGCACGCCCTCCGGGTTTTTCGTCCCACCGGAAGAGCCCTGCCTCCCGTCGCGAGCGGCGCGAGGGCACGCCGCAAACAGCGGACCCTCCGCGCACCGCCTCACTGCGGCGCGATCAGTGCGAAATGCTCCGATCTCGACGCGCTGTTGCGCTTGCCGTTCCAGCCCACCCGGCAGGAGCCGTGCGCGTCGCCGAGCGCCCCCGCCCCGATGATCAGATCCAGGTAGAAAGGATCCCCGGCCTTCCCCTGGATGCCCAGTTTCCCAAGGTCGAGACGCAGCACGAAATCGTAGCCGCCCTTGTCAATCTTCACCTTGAACGAAACCGTCTTCTCGGGTTTTCGCGCCTGGTTGAGCACGGTGGCCCCCGCGGTCCGCGGCAGCAGGAAATACTGCCGCGTGGTCCCGCCCGTGCGCGCGGGCCGCAGGAAAAGCTCGATCGTCGAGGCCGACCACGGCGAGCGCTCGTCGATCTTCACCGCCGTGTCGATCACCCGGCCCGACAACTCCAGCGCGGTCCCTTTCACCGTCAGCACGGATTTCAGCAGCTTGTTCGCCATGAAATCCACCTCCACCGGAACGCCCCCGGCTCCGGCCGGCTTGAGCACGCGAGGCGGATTAAAGATGTAATCGCGCCCCAGCACCCGCTCGTCCGCCGACACCGCGCGCACCAGCAACGACGGCGCGGCCTCGGCGGGCTTCAACACAACGCGCCTGTTCGTCGTTTCGCCCGCGCCGAGCTTGATCGCCAACGCCCCGGCTTTGGCCGAGAGCGCCACCGGCGAGGCCTCGATCGCCAGCTTCCCGGAAAACGGCTTGTTCCCTTCGTTCGTCGCGGTGAGCTCAAACTCGACGGGCTCGCCCGTGATCTCCGCCAGCGGCCTCACCGGCTCGAGCGACACCACCACCTTGTCACCCGTGCTCGCATAGGCGCGGCCCGTGCCCGCAATCGTCGGCGCGAACCCGCCGAGCAGACCCGCCTTCTGGTGCGCCTCGATCAGCTCGTCGCACATCGCCCAGATCTTGTCCAGCGGCAGCGTCGCCGCCGCATGCGGATCCGCCATGACCGCATGATAAATGTGCTCGCGTTTGCCCGTGAGCGCCGCCGCCACGGTGAGCTCCTGCACGTTGACATTGGTGCGGCAAATCGCCGCCAGTTGCGGCGGCAGTTCGCCGATATGCGTCGGCTGCAAACCCTGCGCGTCGACCAGCACCGGCAGCTCCACGCAACAGCGGTCGGGCAGATTCGTGATGAGCCCCGTGTTGGGCACGTTGCCATAAATCACCCGCGGCGTGTTCGTCTCCATCGAGTGGATGATGAAGCTGCCGTATTCGTGCGTCTGCGGATTTACCGTGATGTCGCCGTCCTCGCCGATGAGCTCGGCCTCGGCCTTTTTCCACGTGGCGATGATCGACTCGCAACGGCGCAGGTATTCGTCGATCGGAATATCGAACTTCTCGATCACGTCCTTCCCGTGATGGATGAAGTGCGGATTGTATTCGCTCTGGTGCTCGGAGGACTCCGTCACAAAATACCCGAGGCGCCGCATCATTTCGAAACGCACCTTGTCCTGCCCGAACGCCGGGTCCTTGAGCAGGTTGAACAACAGCGGATACGCGTCCCGCCCCCGATATTTGTAGTCGAGGAAGAACGCCATGTGGTTGATGCCCGCCACGCGATAAGTGACGTGCTTGTAGTCGAGCCCGGCGTAGTTCGCGAGCTGCTGACTCGTCCCCTGCACGCTGTGGCACAAGCCCACCATCGGCACGCCCACCGCGTGGTCCGCCGCCATGCACAACATCGCCATCGGATTCGTGTAATTGAGAAACGTGCACCCGGGCGCACCCACGTCGGCGATGTCGCGGGCGATCTCCAGCGTCTTTGGAATCGTCCGCAATCCGCGAAACACCCCGCCCACCCCCAGCGTGTCGCCAATCGTCTGGAGCAATCCGAACTTCCTCGGGATTTCAAAATCGATGACCGTCCCCGGCTTGTAGCCGCCCACCTGGATGGTGCAGATCACGTAGTTCGCACCGGTGATCGCCTTGCGCCGGTCCAGCGTCGCCTCGACCTTCGCCTTCACGCCGAGCTTGCGCACCACGCGCTCGGCCATGATGCGCGCCGTCTCCAACCGCGCCGGATCGATGTCCATCAACACGATGGTCGAGCCGCTCAGTTCGGGAAATTGCAGGATGTCGGAGATCAGGTTCTTCGCGAAGACGACCGAGCCGGCGCCAATCAGGGTAATTTTAGCCATGGGAGGAATGTGATTTGAAAAGCCCCGTGTGGGGGCCGTCTCATCCAAAACCCAAGGTATCGCCCCGAGCAGAGATGAAAAGTTTGATATTCAATGTGCAATTTGTGATCAAGCGTCATGCCCGACGAGGTTTTCCCCACCGTCATCAACACCGACGAAGAAGAGCGCACGTCACCGTCCTACGCCTATGACAACCGGCGTCGCAACGGATCCGACTACCACGTGGCGATCCAGCGCACCCTTCGCGGCCGCGCCTGGTTCCGCGACGACCGCGGGACCCACGACGTGCCGGCCGGACACGCCATGCTGTTCACCCACGCCGAACCAACGGCCTATGGCTACCCGAAGGATGCGACCGAGCCTTACGCGTTGCGCTACATCAGCGTCACCATCGGCGGACTCGGCCCGCTGTTCACCCGCCTTCGCCAGGATTTCGGCTCCGTCGTGCGCATGCCCGACGACTCGGAGGCCACCGCGCTCTTCGACGAACTTCACGGACATTTCAAACAACGAACCTTCAGCGACCGCCTGCAGGAATCCGAATTGATCCACCGCCTGCTCATCGCCCTCTACCGCGAACAAGTTCAAGGCACCCGCACCAGCGACCCCATTGAGTTCGGCCATCACTACCTGCGCAGTCATTTTCGCTCGCCGATCAACCTGAAGCTCGTCGCCGAAAAATGCGCCGTCAGCCGCGAGCACTTCATTCGCGAGTTCACCCGCCGCTATCACGAATCGCCCGGCGCCCTGCTCCGCCGCCTGCGCCTGGAACAAGCCCGCGCGATGCTCGCCGCGACCGACACCGACGTGGAGTCCATCGCCCTCGCCAGCGGCTACGCGAGCAGCAACACCTTCTGCCGCGCCTACCGTCAGAAATTCGGCCGCAGCCCCCGCGCGCTTTCGCCGTCCGAAAAATAGCTTCCGCCATCTCCTCCCAATCCGACGTAGGGCCGCCGCTTGCGGCGTGCCTCTCCGCCTCAAGGCAGACGGACATTCCCGTCCGTCCTCCTCCGAGCCCGCCCAAGAGAGCGGCCGCGCAGAACGTCACACAACCATGCTTGGCTTCCTTCCCCGTTCGCCCCCTGCTGACGTTCCTCGATGATCTCAAAGCACCTGCAGTTCCTGCCGCTCGTCGCGCTTCTCCTGGCCCTCCCTTGCCGGGCGGACTCCAAAAAAACGGTCATAGACGGCCATCACCTCGAAAACACGACGGTCGGCTTCTACGGTTTTGCCGTTGATATTCCGCTTGCCTACGAGCCTTACGACCCGCCGAAGGAGAAGAACTTCAAACCAAAGACCCATGCGGATCTTGCATGGTTCAAGGCCTCCACCATCGACCGGCACGCCGGGTTTACCACCACCGAAATCATCCCCTTCAAATACAACAGGCGAGGCTTGGTCGTCGTCGTCACCGCGACCACGATTCCGATCCCGCCCGTTTCACGTGAAAAAGAGCATCTCCGAACCCTGGACATGTTTACGACCTGGGTGCTGAAACGCACGGGCGACGACTTTATCCGCGACACGCGCAAAATCGGTGACATTCAGATCGGTCGCGCCGGACGCCTGACGGACGGCTCGGTCATGGTCGGCAATTTCGTCCTCATCCCGCCCTCGACGCTGTTGACCTTCTACGGCGCCTGTCCCGCAGCCGAAAAAGACGATCTCCTCGCCGACTTGGATGCGGCCATCGCCACCCTGAACATCGGCAAGCGAAAGCTGCCGTAACCCGTGCCGCAGCCATCGGCCTTGCCGCTACCGCTGCAGGCACAGGTGGGCCCCCTTCGATCCCTGACCGACCCCCATCTGCGATCAGCAGATACTCCGCACCACCGCGGAGGCGATCAGCCGGAGCCACCGCCCAAGAACCCGCCCCATTGGGCGGTTCATCAGTGGTTAAACTCTCCGGTTCCGGTGTTTGCTTTTGACCACCTCTCCCCCTCGCCCTTTGCTCGCGAACTACTTCGCCGCTCCGACCGCCGACTCTCAACTCTCAGCTCTCAACTACCCACTTTCCGCCTCCGCCCCTCCGACTACTTTCCGACTCCGGACCTCCGACTACTCACTACTCGCTACCCGCTACTCACTACTTCGCAAAATGTCCTCCATCATCTACACCATCACCGACGAGGCTCCTGCGCTCGCCACCTACAGCTTCCTGCCGATCGTGCAGGCCTACGCGAAGCAAGCCGGCATCAACGTGGAAACCCGCGACATCTCCGTCGCCGCCCGCATCGCCCGCATCCTCGCCGCCTTCTCGGACCTCCTCCCGCCCGCCCAGAAGACCCACGATGCCCTCGCCGAACTCGGCGCCCTCACGCTCAAGCCCGAGGCCAACATCATCAAGCTCCCCAACATCTCCGCCTCCATTCCCCAGCTGAAGGCCGCCATCGCCGAGCTCCAGTCCAAAGGCTACGCCCTCCCCGCCTTCCCCGAGAACCCCGTCACCGACGCCGAGAAAGACGCCCGCGCCCGCTACGCCAAAGTCCTTGGCTCCGCCGTCAACCCCGTCCTCCGCGAAGGCAACTCCGACCGCCGCGCCCCCCGTCAAAGACTACGCCCGCAAGCACCCTCACTCCATGGGCGCCTGGACCTCCACCTCGAAGACCAACGTCGCCGCCATGACCGCCGGTGACTTCTTCGGCAACGAACAGTCCTTCACCACGCCCACCGCCGCCACCGTCCGCATCGAACTCGTCAAGACCGACGGCACCGTCCAGGTCCTCAAGGAAAAGACGCCCCTCAAAGCCGGCGAGATCCTCGACGCCACCGTCATGCGCAAGGCCGACCTCGTGTCCTTCTACGAAAGCGCCATCGCCCGCGCGAAGAGCGAAGGCGTCCTCCTCTCCCTCCACCTCAAGGCCACCATGATGAAGGTCTCCGACCCCATCCTCTTCGGCCACTGCGTGAAAGTCTTCTTCCGCGACGCCCTCGCCAAACACGCCGCCACCCTCGCCACCCTCGGCGTCGATCTGAACAACGGCCTCGGTGACCTCGTCGCCAAGATCGAGAAACTCCCCCCCGCCGAGAAAGCCGCCATCGAAGCCGACCTCGCCGCCGCCTACGCCGCCGGCCCCGCCCTCGCGATGGTCAACTCCGACAAAGGCATCACCAACCTCCACGTCCCCTCCGACGTCATCGTGGACGCCTCCATGCCGGCAATGATCCGCACCTCCGGCCAGATGTGGAACGCCACCGGCAAGTCGCAGGACACCCTCGCCCTCATCCCCGACCGCAGCTACGCCGGCGTTTACCAGACCGTCATCGATTTCTGCAAAACCCACGGCGCCTTCGACCCCAAGACCATGGGCTCCGTCCCCAACGTCGGCCTCATGGCCCAGGCCGCCGAAGAATACGGCTCGCACAACAAAACCTTCGAAATCCCCGCCGATGGCGTAGTTCAGGTCGTCCAAATTCCGGACTCTCAACCCTCAACTCTCAACTCTCAACCCGTGGTGCTTCTGAAGCACCACGTCGCCGCCGGCGACATCTGGCGCGCCTGCCAAACCAAGGACGCCCCCGTGCAAGACTGGGTGAAACTCGCCGTCAACCGCGCCCGCCTCTCTGCCACCCCGGCAGTATTCTGGCTCGACGAAGCCCGCGCCCACGACGCCCAGATCATCGCCAAGGTCAAAAAATACCTCGCCGACCACGACCTCACCGGCCTCGACCTCCGCATCCTCCCCCCCGCCGGCGCCTGCCAATTCACCCTCGAACGCATCGTCCAAGGCCTCGATACGATCAGCGTCACCGGCAACGTCCTCCGCGACTATCTGACTGACCTCTTCCCCATCCTCGAAGTCGGCACCTCGGCCAAGATGCTCTCCATCGTTCCCCTCATGAACGGCGGCGGCCTCTTCGAAACCGGCGCCGGTGGCTCCGCACCCAAGCACGTGCAACAATTCACCGAGGAAAACTTCCTCCGCTGGGACAGCCTCGGTGAGTTTTTTGCTCTCGCCGCCAGCTTCGAACACCTCGGCATCACCCAGAACCACGCCAAAGCCAAAGTCCTCGCCGAGACGCTGGACGAAGCCAACGGCAAGTTCCTGGAGTATGACAAGAGCCCGGCCCGCAAAGTCGGCGCCGGCATCGACAACCGCGGCAGCCATTTCTACCTGGCGCTCTACTGGGCCCAAGCCCTCGCCGCCCAGACCAAGGACGCCGACCTCAAGAAAGCCTTCACCCCCTTGGCCGAGAAGTTGACCACCGCCGAAAAGCAGATCGTAGCCGAACTGATCGCCGTCCAAGGCAAGCCCGCCGACATCGGCGGCTACTACCAGCCCGACAACGCCAAAGCCTCCGCCGCCCTCCGCCCGAGCGCGACGCTCAACACGATCCTTGCGACAGTTTGAAAAGCCAACGGTTCAAATCATAAAATAAAGCCCGCCTAAACTCATCGGCGGGCTTTTATTTTGCCTAAAATATTACAACAAGGCTTTTGTATGCTAATAGAGACCATTCAATTCAAGGGCCATCGTTGCTTCAAAAAAAATTGGGCCGGCTTCTCTGAGTTACGGAAGCTCAATATTATCATTGGACGAAATAACTCCGGTAAATCGCACCTACTCGATCTGGTGGCAAGAATGTGCGAAAGACAACTCCACCAGGAAAATTGGCAATTATACTGTAGTGGGGTTTTAGACGAAAACACCCTTAAAACAGTATTCGCTCACAATAGTCATGGCGGAGGCTTACCAGGAGACCATTGGATAGACCATGGTAAACACCTAAGAGCGACTCACGTTTCTTGGATAATAACCTCAGAAAATACGATCGGTGAAGTCACCTTCAAAGATCCATTCGCTATTAAAATTGGACTCCCAGAGAACAGTCAGACACCGGGGTTTGTTAATGCGAGAATCGAGATACTGCGCCGGGGATTAATTAAAGCAACGACACCAATTTCAGGAAAACTATTTCGCCGCCTTTCGTCCGAACGAGACATACAACCAGAAGCTGCAAGTATCCAGTTAGCTCTAACTTCAGGAGGCAGGGGGGCTACGAATATCATTCGCCGCTATATCACGACAGCAGACCCGGAATTTCCACGCGACGTTATACAAAAAGATCTACTTCACGCACTTAATGAGGTATTTGGTTGCGATGGGCAATTTACTGAAGTAATAGTGCGCCACCATGATGATAAGCCTCCATATGGAATAGCGAACGACACTTGGGAGATTTTTCTCGGACAAGAAAAAAAAGGACCGATAGCACTTAGCCGATGTGGGAGCGGACTGAAAACAGTGATTCTCGTGCTGCTTCACCTATTGGTGCTCCACAAAATTGAAAAGAAAGCAGCAGGCGACTACGTATT
>JAQSWS010000118.1 GCA_029266495.1 Rariglobus sp.
AGCACGAGAAGCACGTCGATCATCGGGGCGATTTGGAATTCGGGCTCGCCATCACCACCACCACCACCACCAGCCATGAGTTTAAGGGGTTAAAAGGTTGGAATTGTGATGCGGGCTCCGGGAAGCGCCCGCATCAGGGGAAATCAGGCCTGCTGACTCTGGCCGGGCTGCACGAACGTGGGGCTTCCGGCCACCCAGTTGGGCGTCGCGGCAACACTGGCGCCACCCTCGAACTCGACCTCGGCGAGATGATTGTAGGGGAAGCGGCGGAAGAGCTCGTTCACGGTGTCAGAAAGCACATGGATCGAGTGCCCGACGCGATTACGGATGAGGTAGTAGAACACAAACGCCGGAATCGCGACCGCCAGACCGGACGCCGTGGCGTAGAGCACGTGGCCGATCGCGCCGGACAGCTTGGAAGGATCGGCGGCACCCGCCTGGCCCATGGCAGCGAAGGCCTGGATCATACCGATGACCGTGCCGGTGAGGCCGATCATCGGCGCGATCACGCCGATAACGGAGAGGTAGGCGATTTTGCTCTGGAAGCGGGAATTCTCACCGATGATGGCGGATGCCATTGCGTCCTCGGCCGCCTGCTTGCCGCCGGGGGCATGCTTTAATCCCGCGTGAACGACGTTGGCCAGAATGCCGGGGTTGGCTTGAGCCCAGTTGTAGGCGCCGTGGTAATCACCGGCCCGGAAGAAGGAGCGGAAAGACTCGACCGCCGTAGGGGAGATGAACGTCTTGGACGCCGTCTTCATGTAGAGGTCGATCACCAGGTAGACGATGAGCGCGGAGCAGAACCAAAGCGGGAGAATCGCCGGGGCACTCAGGTCCTGCAGGAGCGATTGCTTGACGACAGTGGGAGCGGCGGCCGCAGCCTCCTGGGCAAGGAGGGCGAGCGGGCTGGCAGTGATCAAGGCGGCGAAGCCTGTGAGGCGGCGGAGGGTGGAGTTCATAATTCGCAGGAGACAGGTTTAATGTATGGAAAGCAAAGAAGGGGATCAGAGGCCGGCGGACTCGGTTTTGGCGATGGCCGCCTCGGCACTCTCGGGGTAGGTCACGATGATGTCGAGGTAGGCGCGTTCGGCGCGAGGCGTATCGCCATAACCCCGGTAGGAACGGGCGCTGCCCAAAAGGGCGAGCGGCATGACGGCTTCCTCGGTTCCGTAAAAAGCGGGAACCTGCAGATAAAACTCGAGCGCTTTCTCGAATTCCTTGCGGCCATAGGCTATGTCGCCGCGCAAGATGGCGGCCCGGGCCTCAATCTCGGACGAGGCATCCTTGCGCATGATCTCATCGAGCATCGCGTCGGCGAGATCCGCCTTGTCGAGCATCACTTGAATGCGGGCCATGATCAACTGGGCGGCCGCGACGACTTCGGGATCGGCGGCCGTCGACATGAGTTCGCGGGCGGCACGCTCGGTTTCGTCTTTTTTCTCCTGCGCGAGCAACGCCCGGGCACGGATTAACGCGGCCTCGCTCCACCACGAGCCCGGCACCTTGGAAAAAGGGGCGAACTGGCGATAGATCGGCGTGATCTTTTCCTCGGCCTCAACGCCTTTGCCCGCCGCGACGAGCTGGCGGGACTGGTCGATCTCCTCGGGTTCCGGCCAGTCGAGACGGGCGATCTGGGACAAGGGATAGGAAACCTCCGCACCATCGGCGACCTGGCGCACGAGGTTGCTGCCCTTCAGCGAAACATCGGCCTGGTTGAGCACCCTGCCATCTTTCAGGATATAGCGCTGGGCACACAGGGGCGACGCAACGGCCAGGGCGAGTAATGCGTAAAGCAGTGTTTTCATGAGGCACCTCCCGGGGTGGTGGCCGCCGCAGGGACGACGGATTGCAACTCCAACACTTGGGCGCGCTCCTCGACCTTCCGGAGTTCCGGATAGGATTCGAAACGATCCCGGTTCCGGATCATCTCCTTGTAGGTGGCGAGCGCCTCCGGGTTTTGACCCAGCTTCTCAAACGTTTCGCCACTCTTCAGGTAGGCACGCGCGACCCAGGGCGTGAACTTTTTATACGAAATAAAGACACGCTGGAAGTGAGCCTGCGCCTGGGCGAGATTTTCGGTTCCGCCGCGCTTCAGATGGATCTCCCCGAGTGAGTAAATGCTCTGGGCGGTGGCTTCGCCACGCCAAGCCCGGTTACTGGCGATCTGCTCAAACAGATCCTTGGCACGATCCAGCTGGTTGCTGGCGAGCAGCGTCTTTGCCTGGCCCAGCGTCGCCTCAAGGAGCTTGAACCGGGCGCCCGCACGGTCGATGGCATTGGTGAAATACAGAAGGGCGTTGTCATAATCGCCGGCCAGATACGCCAGCTCACCCAGCCCGACGTATCCGAAATCAGCATACATGGAGCGCGGGTAGCGCAACACCAGCTGATCGTAGCACGCCTTGGCGCGCTCCAGCTTGCCTTGTTCGCGCAGGAGGTCGCCCACCCGGCCCAGCAGGCCGGGAGAAAGGGCCTCGGGGGCGATCTCATCGCCGATGCGCGCCAGAAGTTTGTCGCGCAGGACCGGATCCTTGCGCAGCGAGGCGACCTCGGCCTCGGTGAAGAGGACGCGGGCCTTAACGGTGGGCTGACGGTGGTTTTCACCCGTGACCAGCTCCTGTTCGACGCGCGCGGCGATCTGCTCGGCCGAAGGCGGCGGGGGCCGCACGCCGTCGGGACCGGGACGGGGATTGCGGGCCAGAAGGGCGGCAATTTGCGTCAGCAGGCGCTCGACCGCATCGCGATTCGGATCGGTGATGTAGCGGCGGGCGATCTCGCCCATTTGTGAGATGGCTTCCTCGACCTTGCCCTCGCGTCCGCGCAGACGGCCGATCCAGTAGGCGGCATTAATCACGAAGGGATGGTCCGGGCGCTCACGGGCGAAATCCTCCCACATGACCGCCGCCGTGTTGTAGTCACGCTTGGCCTGATAATGCTTGGTGAGTTCGTCGAGCACGTAACCGAGTTGCTCATCCCCCAGCGAAGCGGCCATCGCCGCGCGATAACTGGCGATGGCATCGTCGATGCGCCCCTCGCCGGCATACACATCGCCTTGCGTGGAGAGCACCTCGCCACGCTGCGGGTGATCCACGGGATAATCCGCCAGCCAGGCCTCAAGTTGCTTTTCGGCGGCGGTATAATCCTGCATCGCATACTGGGCGGCGGCGATGCGGTAGCGACCATCGGCCACGAACTGGCCCTCGGGAAACTTTGCGATGTAGTCGTTGATTTCCTTGATGGCCTCGGACGCGCGGCCGAGGACAAGCGTGGCCATCGCGCGAAGGTAGGTGGCATCCGGCGCGAAACGTCCGGTGGGATATTTGGTGGTGTAGCTCTCAGCAGCCGCGCGCGCTTCTTCAAAACGGCCTCCCGCAAAGTGCGCGTTCGCTTGCATGAGCACCATGAACTCGGTGATCGCCGCCTCGGGGAAGCGATTCACACCCACTTCCAAAAACTCGAGCTGCAAGTCGGCACGACCGCGTTCAAACGCAGTCTGGGCGGCGACATAGAGCGCCTGCGGCAACAGCTTGCTCTCGGGCGTCGCACGCATGAAATCATCCAAGGCGATGCGCATCTTGTCCACGCGTCCCGTGTCCGCATAGGCGCGCACGAGCTCCGCATAAGCCAGCTCACGCTCCTCTGCCTGCGGATATTCCTTGAGCAGGCGCTCGAAAACAATGGCCGCCTCCCAGGCTCCGCCGCGCTCAAGAAATGTGTGGCCAAGGCGATAGAACAACGTGGCGTCGTAGTCGGCGCGCTTTCCGATCTCCTCCAAGGCCTCTTTGGTGGCTTTGATCCGCGATTCGATGCGGCGAACCATGTCTGCATCGGTCACCGAGCCTTGATAAAGCGATTTCTGCCGGGCCAGGAGAGCCTCCATGCGCTGGATGCGCTGCTTTTGCAGGCGAAGCAGTTCGGCGCGGGGCAAGACCGTGCGATAGGCCGTGAGCGCACCCGTGAGATCCTTGGTGTTAAGCAACGCGTCGCCAAGCTGCAGGCCGAGGACATTGAGGCCGGCGAGATTATCGACCGTGGGCAGGCTGCCACGGAGAAGCTCAAGACCACGGCGGGCCGCCGGGAGGTTGCTTTGCTGGAGTTGCAAGGCGATCAGGGTAAGAGCGGAGTCGGCCCAATCGGCATCCCGAGGGGCGGAAGCAAGCAGACGATTGAGCGCATCGATCGCAACCAGGGGCTGGTTGGACTGTTGCGCGGCCATCGACCGATACATGAGCGCCTTGTCGCGATGGACCGTCGATTCCTCCAAGGCGGCGAAAACCGGAACGGCCTCGGCAAACTTATTCTGCAGCGCGAGCGAAAGACCCAGCACAAGCCGGGCATCCGCGGCGGCGGAGCCCGTGGTGGTGGTCTTCAACAACGCGGCCGCGATCTGCTCGGCGCGCGCATAATTCTGCACTTGGAAATACGTGTTGGCGGCGAGCAACTGCACGTTCGCGAGCGACACACCCGACGGCAGGGCTTCACCTTTTTCAACGCGGGTCAGCACCATGTCGAGCAAGGCGGCGGCATCGCCGGGCTTGCGGGCTTTGATCTGAATGTCGGCCTCGCCGAGGATCTGGGGAAGCGGCACCTGGATCTGGGCCTGCACGCCAGCGGCAGTTATCACGGCAACGCCAAGACCGCAGGCGAAGCGGGCGGGACCAAGCGAAGATGAAATCCGGCGCAGGGGTAGACGCATAGGGAAAAGCCCGAACATGGGAAATGCTCACCCGTGCCACGTCAATGCATTCGTTCCGAATTTATGCAAAAAGGCATCGTCTGGCAGGAACGCAGGCCGGCTGCACCAGCCGCAAAATATGCACATATAGATGAAGATAGGACCAAATACTAGTATTCGGAACTCGCATACGCCCTGCAAATGGTCGGGGCAGGCCACGGGGCGAATACCCTTAAGTTCTCCTCCGCTGCCACGGCCGCGGGGCTTGGTTCGAAGACCGTCGGACGGCAGGTAGGAGAAGGTCCGGCACTGACCCGGGCCCGGCGCTTGCAGCCAAGAGGCCAGAGGCCGGCCAAATTATCGGTCGCCCCTCCCCCCAGAGCATTCGATCACTCAAAACCAACGGGTTTATCGAGGCGCACAGGTATTTCCCGGCTCTCCAGCTGGTGCCCGGGACAGGACTCGAACCTGCACACCTTACGGCAAAGGCTTCTAAGACCTTCGTGTCTGCCATTCCACCACCCGGGCGCGGATGAGTTCGCGGCCGATTGCGAAGGCGTCGCCCGTCCGTGGCAAGACCGAAGGCAAGCTCACCCGACTGCCACTCCCAGCCGGTCCCCCATGCGCGCATAGGTTTCGATGTGATTCGCACTTTGCGCCACCACATCGTCATCAAGACGAATGCGACCTTTCTGAAAAACCGTGATCACGCAGGAGCCACCGAAGGTGAAAAGCCCCTTCTCCTCTCCTTTCGCAATGGGACGCCCGTCCACGAACAGGTTCTTAATGGTGCCCACACAGGTCGCCCCGACCTCGAACATCGCCACACGGCCGAATCGCGTGCCTTCGATCAGGGTCAACGCCCGTTTGTTTTGCACGAGGTAACCGATGTTCTTCCGCAGCGCGATCGGACTCACCGAATAGAGCAGCCCGTTGATCAGCCGCGGCGTGCCCGGCACCCCCGAGACCGGAAAGTGAAACCGGTGATAATCCACCGGACACAACCGTGAGATGACCATCGCCCCGCCGGCAAACTCCCCCGCCAGCACCTCATCGTCGAACAACTTGCCCAGCGTAAACTTCGCCCCTTTCACATAGAAACCGGGCACCGCATCCACATCGGGAAATGCCAGGTGGCGGCCGTCGGCTGCAAAGACCGCCACCTCGTCGCCCGGCGCAATCGGCCGCGCCTCCTTCTTCAGCGCCCGGTAGAAAAATTCATTGAAGCTCTTAAACTCGAATGGCGATTTCGCGAATTCATCCACGTCGAGATCGTAGTCGGCGATGAACGGCAGCACCCGCTGTGCGCTGATGCGACGGTTCATCCGCCAGCCATACCAATGGGAAAAGATCGCCCGCGTAATCAATGCCCCCACCGCCAGCCGGCCCAGCGGGGTCTCGTAGGACCAACGCAGCCACTTCTCGCCATACACCTGCTCGGTTTCGACGGACTGCGTGTAACGATTATAAAAACGAATGGGTTCGGCGGGCATGATCAAACGCAAGATTCACCGCCTCCCGCCCCGGGGCAAAGAAGAAATCGCAGGACCTCACCGCCCCACCCCAACGTCTCCGTCCCGCCAGCCGGAACTCACCACCACCGTCTGCTCATGAGGCGGCACGCCTTTCTCGCCTTCGGTCAATGAACGATGCAGGAGCCCGATGGCAGAATGCCCCATGCTGGCGTAGTCGGGCACGAAGCCCTCAAGCCCCTCAACGAGCGGCGGCGACAACTCCACCTGCGGCAGATTCGCAATCAGCCGGTGAATCGCATCCACCCGTCCGTTGAACCCGATTCCCAGCACGAGGGAATCTGGACGGTTCCGCTCGAGCCAGCGCGCCAGCACCGACGGACGTGCCAGGTCCACCGTGTGGTAAGGCGCGGAAAACATGCGCCCGTGCTCGTGATAATACTCGAGCGAAGCCCGCAACAGGGGCCGCCGCATCAGATGATTCACCGTGGGATCGTCGACAAAACCCGGACGGCGGCAGCCGCGCGCATGCAATCGCGCCAGCGCCTGGTCGATATCCTTGTCGTAATCACGTCCCACGCGATGAAGCGCCGGCGAGATCAGGCTCTGGCCGATCGCCACCCAGCTAAAATCGGCCCAAGGCAGCCCCGGATCGGCCACCGCCTGCCCGAGCGGGCCCACCAGCGCCCCGCGAATACCCCGTGCCCGCCAGGTGCGCGCCAGCCGGCGCAACCCCGCCGCATTGGAAAAATCCACCCGGACATATTCAACTTGGTAACCCAGCATCCGTCCGCGCTCGGCCGCGGCGGCGAAGAGCGTGGTGATCCAAGGCTGCTCCTCCGGCGGACGATCCAGCAGCCAGACCAGGGTCTCGCGATAAAAATTCCGCCGCCTCGCCCGCGACAGCCCCTCGGCCACCACCGGGTCGGCATGATAACCGCGCGCCAGGGCGAGGGCTTTCACCCGGGCCGTAGTCGAAGCCTGAATACGAGGATCATCACGCAAGGCCAGCGACACGGTCGCAAGCGACAGATCGAGCTCGCGGGCCAGTTCGCGCATCGTCGGTCGAATCATGAAATTAAACTGTTAAATGCCCCCTCTCGTTGTGTCGAGCTGGAGCTTGGGGTTTATTTCTCAATCCCCTTCGCCGCTTATGAAAACCAGACCCATCCTCGCCATTTTCCTCCTCGCCGGCGCCTCTCAGCTTGGCGCCGCTACCTTCCCCTACACGAATGACTTCAGCGGGACCGGCGCCAATACCGCGTTCACGACCGAGACCTCCGATGCGGAATGGGCGCTCAACAGTGGGACTTACCGAAACACGTATTCGAACAGCGCACTCACCCCGACCACCACAAGCCTCTCGATCACCGGGGTGGCAGGAAACCCATTCACGCTGGAAACGCAGTTCACCGTTCAACAGACGGGGAACATCAATACCAACGGTGCCACGCTCGGATTTGGGCTATTTGCTTCGTCCTCTACGTTCAGCAGCACGGGAAATTCGTATTACCTCGCGGATTTTGTTTACGGACACAGCACCGGCACTGATGTCGGAAGACTCCGCATTGTCGCACTGGGAGACACGTCGGGCTTCACCGGCAACACCGTTGCCACCAACGGCGCCGCCGACGCCAACGCCGCCGCCAATCTATCGATTACGACCGGCACCACCTACACGTTGCGCCTCGAGGGGTCGTATGTTGGTTCCACGCTGACTATGACGTTCGGCCTGTTCGATGCGGCCGGAACCACGCAGATTGGAACATCCGCGACCGCCAGCGATACGAGTCCGCTGACGGGCACTAACTTCGGATATCGCAATCGGATCGGTTTGGGCGGAGGCACCTCCATCATCGATTTCGATAACTACAGCATCACCGCCATTCCCGAGCCGAGCACCTACGCCCTTCTGGGCGGTGCCGGCGCACTCGGCCTCGCTCTGGTTCGCCGCCGCAAGCGGAACTGAACCACCGGACATCCTTTTCGTCGGTTCAAAACAAAGCCCCGGTCCTCGCGAGAGGCCGGGGCTTTTTAACGACCCTGGAGCCAGACCACGGAGGCCAGTGGTAGGGCCGTCGCTTGCGACGTGCCTCGCCCACCGGACGGCGTGGCGCAAGCGCCAGCCCTACACAGGCATTTCAGTGCGTCGTGAAATATCCGACCCACAGCCTCGCACTATTTCACTTCTGCCCCGCCGGCAGCCCTGACTTCGGTGGCGTCATCGCGAGCAACTCCAGGAGGGCAGCCACCTTTCGTGCGTCGCCCGGATTGTTAAGCTCAGAGGTATAGCGCTGGTTCGGAACATCCGGTTCCTCCCGCCAGGCGTTGCGGCCGATCTCGTCGATGTGATTGGAACCGCGATCGACGACCTTGAACCAGGGAGCAAAGCCGCGCACCGCCACCAACACCGCAATCGAGTCCGCCGTGTGGCGCACGGAACCGACTTTCGATTCTCCGAAATAGCTCCGGTAAGCGAGGCTCACCGGCCATACCTTCGGGTCGAGTTTGGCGATCTCCCGCCCGATCGCCATCGAGTCGGCAAACGCCCCGCCACCTGTAAACGTGAGCATCGTGGGCCAGCGCTCGACCACCTCGCGCGTCGAGACGGGATCCGTCCGGAAGTTGCCCCACTTGCCGTTGCCTGGATCGGTCTCGGCCGGATAACGGCTGCCCATGCACACATAATGCGCGACCTTGGCGGCAACCAGCGCACCTCCATCGAACGGACTGTGCGCGTCGGGCTTCGAATCGAGCAACGCGGCCAGGTTGGTCATGTCGCCTACGCTCACGATCACCACACTCCGCTCCGGTCGGGCGGCGAGCAGACGGCGATAGAGCACGGCTGATTCGATTTGCTCGTGCTTCGCCCGGAAATCCTGGGGAAACGCCTCCGCAACCTGGCGTGCGTAGTTGCTGTGCTGGCGGATGCCACGATCGCCCGAGATCAGGCCGATGGGCAGATCCGGACGACCGTAAAACGTATTGATAGCATCGATACATGGGGCGGACCACTCATTGCGTCCGGACACCATGACGGCGAGCAGTTCGACCTCGCCACGATCGGCCATGACATGGAGCTGCGCGAGCGCGGCGACGTCATCGACATCCGAATCCATGTCGGTATCGAAGATCACGGGCAGCGGCACGGCCGCGGTGCGCCAGGCCAGGAGACAAAACAGGAAGAGGACGGGATATTTCATTTTACAAAAAAGCCGGCTCCAAAAGGAGCCGGCTGGGATTGATAATAGATAAATCCTCCGCTCAAGCGCGAACGCGACGGCGACGATAGAGGGCGAAGCCCAGCAGCCCGGCACCCGCGATCATCGCGTAAGTGGAGGGCTCAGGGATTGCGGAGACCGTCAGGATAAGATCATTGCCGGAGATCGAAAGAGCGGCATCCAAGCCACCGATGGTGCCGGTGAGGCTGGAACCAAGGGTTCCGACGATGGACGTGGCATCAAAGAGCGTGTAGGTGCCCACACCATAACCTGCGAGCGTGGTGAAACTGAAATCGTTAAGATCCAGCAAACCGGTGCCAATGGTGAGCGCCCCGGAGGCGATTTTGTCGCTGGCACCTGTTCCGGCCAAGTCAAAGAGCAAACCGCCGGTGCCGCCAGCGAGGCCGGAAATATCGAGGGTGCTGCTGAAGGTAAGCGTGCCGGCGGCAGCGCTGCTGGCACCCGCAGACAGGAAGGAGCCTGCGTTAGCTGTGGCAACACCTGCGACCGTGCCGGTGCCACCGAGTGTGCCAGTGCTATTCACCGTCACCACACCGGTGCCGGTTTTGGAACCAGTGATCAGCAACGTGCCCGCATTGATCGTGGTGACACCGGTGTAGGTGTTCGCGCCGTTCAAGACGAGCGTGCCCGTTCCAACCTGCATGGTCACACCGCCCGAGCCAGTGAAGCCACCGTTGAATTGCGTCCGGTTATACACTTGGAATTTCTTGACAGTGGAACCGAGGCCAATGGCGGTTGTATCGCTGAATGTCAGATTGCCGTTAAGCCCCGTAGTAGCCGAGCCAAGGCTGTAAGTCGAATTTGTGGTCCCGGTAATAGAAACAACATTGGCTAGCGTGCGGGCCGTTCCATCCGTGCTCCGAATCGTTGATCCTTGGTCGTTCACCCCGAACGCAAGACTGCCCGACCCAAGAGCTCCGTTATGCCCCACGGCAAGAGTGCTCCGTTGAACCCTAACCTGGCCCGAGTAGGTTGCACTGTTATCGTTGGTAATACTGGTCGTGCCTCCGGTATTGGCCACGTCAAGGGTCCCGCTGCCACTGATCGCGCCGCCCAAGGTAATTGCAAAAGCATTGGTCGCCATTTGCAGGGTAGCGCCCGAGGTAATCGTTATAGCTCCATTCGTTACACCTCCAATGCTGGAACCGAGGCCGGTGTTGGCCGTGATCCTCAATGTGCCCGCGCTAACGGTCGTGCCACCGGTGTAGGTGTTCGCACCGCCCAGCACCAAGACTCCCGCTCCAGACTTGATTAAGCCAACACTTCCGTCAATGGGACCAGTGATAGAGGCAGTGGCACCGGTTCCGAGCGCGTTTACGGTAATGGTGTGCGACCCCGCCAGCGTCAGTTTATTTGTGGCGGTTCCA
>JAQSWS010000028.1:0-5396 GCA_029266495.1 Rariglobus sp.
AAATGCCCGCGGATGATACCCCGAGTTGATGATCCGGTGGTCCTGTCCGATCAGCTCCTCGCGCGAATACTTCGAGATCGCGCAGAATTTGTCGTTCACAAACGTGATCTTCCCCTGCGCGTCCGTGATCGCCACGATCGCGTGCTCATCCAGCGCGGTGCGCAGCGCCCCCGCCTCCTTGGTCGACGTCCCCAGTAGTTCCTTGGCTTTGCGCAGCTCGGAAATGACCGCCGAGTCTCGCTGCCGGGCCCGGAGCAACGCCCCGCTCAGGCAACTCACCAACGTTCCCGTCAGAATGAAGATCAGCCACTGGATACCATCCAGCGGACGCAGAAATCCCAGCGAGGATACCGGCGACACCAAAAAATAATTCGTGCCCAGCGCGGCCAGCACGGTCGCAACCAACCCCGGTCCCACGCCGCCCAAATACGAGCAGACAATGATCGGAATTAAAAAAGCGATCAGGAACGGCCGCTCCCCGACCCAGGGCCCAACGGCCAGCCGCGCCCACAAAGTCGCGCTCGTGAACACCACCGCCAATACATAAGCCAGCGGCACCTTCAGCCGGCCTCCATGCCCGTGCAAACAGAGATCAGACTCCTGCGGATTAGTTGAGCCAAGGGGGTGGTCGCTCATGGAAATCGCCAGCTGAAAGGATGCGGTTGCAGCTACGAGTCGTCTGTTGTGCCAAAAAGAGGAAGGTTAAAAAAGAACCGATACCTTCGGTCATCGGATCGAACCGGCTTAAATTGAGCGAAAGCCTTCAGCGATTGGCAGTTCATGGCAAGCTCTCAGCATGCCTAAATCCTGCATTAGTAATAGGGTTTACGAAATTTGAATGGCGCCCGTCCGGAAAATTCGCCGATGCCCGCCGCAGCGATTCACGCCTTGCTAACCGCCCTCCCGCCCTCTGTGCTGCCCGTTTTATTTTCGCGCCATGACCTCCGCCGAGATCCGTCAGTCCTTCCTCGATTTCTTCGCCTCCCAAGGCCACACGATCGTCCCTTCGTCGTCACTCCTGCCCGACTCCCCCGGACTGCTCTTCACCAACGCGGGCATGAACCAGTTCGTGCCCATCTTCCTCGGCGACAAAGCCGCCGATGTTTCAAAGTGGGCCGGCGCCCGTCCCGCGAAAGACACCCGCGCCGCCGACACCCAGAAATGCATCCGCGCCGGCGGCAAACATAACGACCTCGAAGACGTCGGCTACGACACCTACCACCACACGCTTTTCGAGATGCTCGGCAACTGGTCCTTCGGCGACTACTTCAAAAAAGAGTCGCTCACCTGGGGCTGGAACTTACTAACAAAAATTTGGGGAATTCCCCCCAAGCGTCTCTTCGCCACGGTCTACGCCCCCAAGCCCGGTGATCCCTCCGAGTTCGACCACGAGGCCGCCGCCATCTGGACCGAGCTCTTCAAAGCCGAAGGTCTCGATCCCGCGATCCATATCGTCCACGGCAACCGCAAGGACAACTTCTGGCAAATGGGCGACACCGGCCCCTGCGGCCCCTGCTCCGAAATCCATTTCAATCTCCTCGAAAGCGACGACGAAATCGAGGGCCGCAAAGGTGTGAACAGCTCCAGCCCGCGCTGCATCGAAATCTGGAACCACGTCTTCATTCAGTTCAACGCGAACGCCGACGGCACCTTCTCCCCGCTCGCCGCCAAACACGTTGACACCGGCATGGGCTTCGAACGCGTCGCCGGCATTTACGCCACGACCAAGGGCTTCACGGACTTCTCTCCCGAGCCCTCCAACTACAACGCCGACGTCTTCGCCCCGCTCTTCGCCAAGGTCACCGAACTCTCCGGCAAAACCTACACCGGCACCGTCCCCACCAAACGCGAAGGTCTTTCCGCGCAAGAGAACATCGACATCGCCTTCCGCGTCCTCGCCGACCACGCCCGCACGATCAGCTGCTCGATCGCCGACGGCATCATGCCCGGCAACGAAGGTCGCAACTACGTCATCCGCCGCATCCTCCGCCGCGGCATTCTCTACGGCACCAAGCTCGGCCTGAAGACCGGCTTCTTCGAACAACTCGTCGCCCCCGTCGTCGAGTCCCTCGGCGCCGTCTTCCCCGAACTCGTCGAGCGCCAGGACATCATCCGCCGCGTCATCAAGAGCGAGGAAGAGTCCTTCGGCCGCACGCTGGACCGCGGGCTGGCGATCTTCACAAAAGCCATCGCAAACGGCTCCAACGTCTCCGGTGCCGTCGCCTTTGAACTCTACGACACCTACGGCTTCCCGCTCGACATGACGCAGCTGCTCGCCACCGAGCGCGGCCTCATCGTGGACACCACCGAGTTCGAACGCCTCATGGAAGGCCAGCGCGACCGCGCCCGTGCCGCCCAGAAAAAAGAAATCGTCGTCGCCGCCACCGAAGGCGAAACCGTCGATCAGACGGCCACCACCTTCACCGGCTATCTCTCGCTCACCGTCGATTCCACGCTCGTGGACATCGTCAAGACCGAGGAAGATACCTACCTCGTCTTCGCCGCCACACCGTTCTATGCCGAAATGGGCGGACAACTCGGCGACACCGGCACCATCACGATCAGCGGCCAGACGCTCCACGTCACCGACACGATCAAGGACAAATCCGGCCGCCACCTCCACAAGGTCGCCTCATTGGACATTGGTCATTCGTCATTGGTCATTCGCGCGAGCGCCTCGCTCGCAGTCGACGCTACGCGTCGACGTGCGATCAACCGCCACCACACCGCCACGCACCTCCTCCACTGGGCATTGCGCAAGGTCATCGGCACTCACGTCCGCCAGGCCGGCTCGCTCAACTCGCCCGACCGCCTGCGCTTCGACTTCAAAACGCCCCGGTCGTCTCCTACGAAACCGACTTCGACAAAAAGCCCGAAGGCACCCTCGCCTTCTTCGGCGAAAAATACGGCAAGACCGTTCGCGTCGTCGACGCCGGCGGTTACAGCCGCGAACTCTGCGGCGGCACCCACGTCTCCACGACCGGTGAAATCGGCCTCGTTAAAATCGTCAGCGAAGGCGCCGTCGCCGCCGGCACCCGCCGGCTCGAAGCCGTCGCCGGTCAGGCTGCTTACGATCACGTCGCCGCCCTCGAAACCCAACTGGCCGGCACTGCCGCCAAACTCGGCGTGCCCGCTTCCCAGCTCGAACAAAAGCTCGACTCGCTCCTCGCCCAAAAAGCCGAGGCCGACAAAAAGTTGAAAGCCTTCGAGCAACGCGCCGCCGCCGCCCTCGCCACCGACCTCGCCGCGAAAGCCGGCACCAAAGACGGCCTGCCCTACGTCTCCGCGGTCGTCGCGGTCGAGGCCCCGGAAGCCCTCCGCGAAATCGGCTCCCAGGTTCTCGCCAGGCTCGGCGAAGGCGTGGTCGTTCTCGGCGCCGCCTTCGGCACGGAGAAAGTGTCGCTCGTGGCCTTCGCCTCGCCCGCCGCGATCAAGGCCGGCCATCAAGCCGGCAAGATCATCGGCACCCTCACCGCCCAACTCGGCGGCAAAGGCGGCGGCAAGCCCGACTTCGCCATGGGTGGCGGCAAAGACGCCTCCAAACTCGCCGAAGTCCTCGGGTAAACCCACGAACCAGTGAACCACTGATGGGCGCTTATGATCACTGATCCCGGCACAGGCGCACGCCGCCTTCCCAACCGTCAGCGCCCATAAGTGTCGATCCGTGGTTAAAAATTCTGTTCCCGAAAATGTCCTCCCAACTCAAGGACATGTTCAACCACGCGCGCTACCGCACGCTCGCGTCCGAACTCGCCACCCTTTCGCCCGCGTTTAATTCCTCCGTCTTCCTCTCACACACGCTCGATGGTCTGTCCTCCCGTGAGCTGATGGACCGTATGCGGCGCACCTCCACGGGAATCGCCGCCGCCCTCCCGCTTTCCTACCGCGAGCAACTCGCCGTTCTTCATGAACTCGCCCCGCGCATCGGGCACAACTTCATCGGTATTTTCCTCTCCGATTTTGTCGCCCAATATGGCCTCAACGACGTCGACGCTTCGCTGAACGCCCTCCGGTTCTTCACCCGTTTCGGCTCCGCCGAGTTCGCCATCCGTCCGTTTCTCGCACGCGATCTCCCCGGAACCCTCGCCGTCATGACCGATTGGGCCCGTTCCGACGACGAACACGTCCGCCGCCTCGCCAGCGAAGGCAGCCGCCCGCGGCTCCCGTGGGGCGCCCGTCTCCAGTCACTCGTCGCCGATCCCTCCCCCACTCTGCCGATCCTCTCCTCGCTGCGCGCCGATCCCTCGCTCTACGTTCGGAAGTCAGTCGCCAACCACCTCAACGACATCTGCAAGGATCACCCCGACATCGTCCTCGACCTCGTCTCCACCTGGGACCGCTCCTCTCCGCCCACCGCCTGGATCATCCGTCACGCCCTGCGCACACTCATCAAACGAGGCCACCCGCGCGCCCTCGCCCTCCTCGGCGCAGGCGCGGCCCCAAAACTAGACGTCACGTTCACCATCCGGCCTGCGCGTATTCGCTTGGGTGATACCGTTGCCCTCGCCGCCACGCTCGTTTCAACCGGCCTCCGTCGTCCGCAAGCGCTGATGGTCGACTACATCGTCCACTACCCCCGGGCATCCGGCATCTCCTCAAAAAAGGTCTTTAAGTGGAAGCAACTCACGCTTCCGGCCGGCGAAGTCGTCACCCTGATCAAGCGGCAGACCATCCGGGACTTCAGCACCCGCCGCCATCACCCCGGCAAACATCGGGTCGAACTCCAGATCAACGGACGCCGCCTTGCCGAAGCCGTGTTTATCCTTTCAGTCTAGGTGTCCCCTCACCATGAACCTGCGCCCCATCATCGACGAAATCGCCAGCCAGGCGGATGACTTTCTGGACGGAGTTACCAACCGTGATCAGGCACGCGCCGGCATTTCGGAGCTCATCACAATGGACTATCCGCAGCTCCCTGCCATCGATCGCAAGCTCATCAGCGATCAGGTCATGGCCATCTTGGAGGACGAATCTTTTTTCAACGGCGGTTTCGCCGGCCACTCCTTCGACGATGAAAGCGAAGCGCACGACGAAGATTAATCAATTCACCTACAGCTTGTTGGCTCGTGCATGGCAATCCGTATTGACTCATCGAAGCGCCCTGCGTCGAGGCGCGTCCGTCCTCACACTTGATTCCGATTTCCAACGCGTCCCCGATCTTCACGTTCTGGACCTGCCCGAGCATCTGCGTTGATTTTGCCAATCTCATGTCCGCCGCCCAACCGCTCGTTCTCGCTTTCGACACCAGTAATCGGCTCGCCGTGCGCCGCAGCGCTTCCGGTCTGGAACCCGCACCCGCAACCGCACTCGAGATCGCCACCGAACCGCGCGAATTTTTCACGCTGACCCATGCGGACGGCGCTCATACGGTTTTATTCGCCCAAACTGCCGGCACC
>JAQSWS010000028.1:5416-62275 GCA_029266495.1 Rariglobus sp.
AACTCGCCGCCACTCCCGCCGCCCTGTCGCCACTCCTCGCCGCGCTGCTTCCCGCCCTCGAGCCTTATCTCATTCATATTCCCTATCTCCAACTCGGCGAAAACGACTTCATCTACAAGTTTCGCCCCGAGAAGGACCGCAACCTCGCCCTCTACTCGCAGGACGCCCACACCAGCGCGCTCTATCAATCCGCCCTCTGCGCCGCGATCAAGGCCATCGCCCGGCGCCGCGAAGGCATCGCCACCGCCCCGATTCCGCTCGATTTCGGCGCGGTGCGCTACCTCATCCCCAGTCACTTTGGGTTTTGCCTCGGGGTGAAAAACGCCATCGACCGCGCTTATGAAACGCTCGCCGCCAACCCCGGCCGCCGCGTCTTCATGCTTTCAGAGCTCATTCACAATCCCTTCGTCAACGAGGATCTCCTCCGCCGCGGCCTGCGTTATCTCCAGACCGAAAAGGGCGTGCCCTTCACGGTGGACGGACGGAAATCCACCGGCGCACCCGGTGCGCCGCTTCTCTGGGACACGCTCACCCCCGACGATGTCGTGATCATTCCCGCCTTCGGCGCGACCGACGAGGACAAGAAACGACTCGTGCTCAAGGGCATCGCCGTCTGCCAATACGACGCCACCTGCATGCTCGTGGAGAAAGTCTGGAAAGCCGCCCGCTCGTATGGACGCGATGGATACACAATCGTCATTCACGGGAAACACGAGCACGAGGAGACCAAGGCCACCTTCTCCAACACCCGTCGCTACGCGCCCGCCGTGATCGTGCGCACCCTCGAAGAGACCCGCCGCCTCGGCGAAATCATCGCCGAAACCCGCCTCGACCCCGTCCTCGCCCAGGCGAATTTTGACCATAGTTTCGCCGAGCGTCATACCCCCGGCTTCGATGTCTCCCGCGATCTTGCCCGGGTTGCCGTCGTCAACCAGACGACGCTCCTCATGAACGAAACCCGCGAGATCATCACCTATCTCCGCGAGCTCTACACCACCGTCTTCGGCGCGGACCTTCCCGGGCAGCCCCCCCGCGTCGGCGGCAGCGGACGCAACGACACGCTTTGCTACGCCACACAGGTGAACCAGGACGCCCTTGCCCGCGCACTCGAAGAGCCGCTCGACGCCGCTTTCATCATCGGTGGTAAAAACTCCTCCAACACCTACCAGCTCTACCGCCTCTGCGCGCAGAAACTCGGCGACAAGGCCTTCTTCATCCAAAGCGAGGCCAACATCCGTTCCCTGGCCGAGGTCGAACACTACGTCTTCCCCGCCAGCGGCCTCGGGCAAGGCGGTCACATCGAAGTCAATCCGCTCTGGCCCGCATCCACCCCGTCCGCAGAAAACCCATCCCAAGGCCGGACGCCCAAACGAGTGCTCATCACGGGCGGAGCCTCCTGCCCGGACGGGGTGATTCAACAGGTCATCACCCGGATCAACAGCCTCTTCGAGCCGGCCAGCCTGCGCCCGGTGGAAACCGTGCAGGCCGAGATCGAGAGTCGCTTCGGCGAGGCCTCCAGTCCCCTGCCCTTGCGGTAGAACGGCGGTAGGGGCAGCTCTCCATTGAATTGAACTATGGGGCAGGAAGGACCGGCTGGGCCGTCCGGTTGGTAGATGCGAATGCAATCAGCGTTTCGCGTCTGCGGCGGGCCCAGTGGGCCCGTCTACCTAAAATCCAAAACCTGCTGAATGTTGGGATAATCGCATCCAGCCAAATCGATCCCCGGCTTCGGCCGGTTCCCGCCGGCCGAGCCGCTTACTCGGTGAACTCGTCGAACGGTTTTTTCGCCTCTGGTTCTTGGCCCGCCCTGCCCGCTTCACTCTCAAGCTTGCGCTGATGGAGCTCCTCTTCGAGCTGTTCGAGCTCGGTTTCTTTTTCCTGCTGCTGCTGCACCTTTTCGAAGAGCTTGCATTCGCTCTCCTCGATAAACTTTTCCCGTTCGCGCAGGGCCTCGCGATTTTCCCGCAACTGCGCCTCTTGACGGTCCAATTCGGCCTTCAGATTCAAAAGGGCGGCGTTCTCTTCCGCGGAAAGACCGGCTCTGGTCGACGGTGTCTTTTTCGAGGCGGCCAGCAGGGCTTCACGGTGCTGGAGCAGCGCCTCCGCCTCCGCCAGGTCCCGCTCGCGTTCAGCCACCCGGAACTCCCGTTCCTCGGTCGCCCGTTCACGCTCGGCCAGGGTCAGTTCCAACTGCTGGAGCGAGCGCGCCATTTCTTCGTTTTGCGCATCAACGATCGAACAAGGCGGCTCGAGACTGTCAGCCGCCCGGATCAAAGCCATGATCTGGTCCAGCTGGCGCCGGGCTTCCACCGCCGTGGGATCGCGGGCTTCCGACGCGAGGCGCGGCGCACGAATGGACGGGGTGGTGCGTCGCGGCAGCACCAGCGAGGGACCCGAAGGCGCGTAAATCGGGCTGCCAGGCGGGCGGACAAACGTGGAAAATGAAGCTACGGTCGCCATGATCAGTTCCTCCACCAGCGCAACAGACGGGCGACCAATCCGGTCGGGGCGGGAGCGACGACGGGAGGAGGGGTGATCAGATCGGCCACCACGGCCTCGGTCACGGGATCGCCCAGCACCGCAACCAGACGGCGGGGATCCACTCCCCCGGCGATTTGTCGCTGAAGGTCGGCATGCTCCGCCTCGCAGAAGCCACGCAATACGCCGGCATGGAGATGAAGCTCTCTCCGCGCGCGGGCGAGCTGCTCCTGGGGCACCGTCCGGGCCATCTCCTCGGCCGCTTCCGGCAAGGTCTGTTTGAGCTCACGGGCGAGCGCCGCCTGAATGGCGACCGGCTGCGCCCCCACGCCCTGAGCCAGACCCTCGATGTAGTGGACCCCCGTCGCACCCTGACGGAACGGCAGATAGCGCGCCAGCGTGGCTTCATCGATGTTGGAAAGCGCGTTGAGCAGCGCACGGAAATCACCGCCCACAATCACCGAACCCGCCATGCGTTGCGCCGCCAGGGCAAACTCACCGAGCGTGGTGATGTTTTCCAGCCGGCAAAACAGCAGGGTCTCGGGTGCAAGCGACGTGAGCGCGATGGGAAACGCAGGGGGAATCTTGAGTTTTTCCAGGTTCTTCATCAGCGGGTTCTCGCCCGCTGCCGCAGCCTCGGATTGAACCACCATGTCTCCGAATGGATTGTCGAAGGCGAGGGTCTCCTTGAGGATGTCGATCAACTGGTCGGCCACCCGCGGAGGCTGGCCGCGCAAGGCAAGTCGCTCGCGCATTTCGTCGAATGAGAGGTCGATGTAGGCGGCCGGCGTTTCATCGCGACCGGACAGCGGCCAGTCGACGCCTTCGAGATTCTGCGCAAGGCTGGTGAGGGACGTGTCCACCAGGATGGACGAGCTGAAGGCCATGCGGACGTCGTCCCAGTCTTTCGGCGTATGGCGGTGGGTTGCAAAGGGGGACATGGTGCGGCGGGGTGGGAATGGGCTGACTGTTTTCATGGTTCGTGCCTTTCTATTTCTGCCGCGAGGCGGCGGTAATCCTGGACAACATTGTCCCTGTTTTGATCGGTGTTTTCCTGGCCGATGAGATTGACCGGCAATCCCAGCGTGACAGCGCGACGCACAACCATGGCGTCGCGTATTTGGGTATCGAAAATCTTCGCGTCCGCGGCGGCGCGTTTGGCGGTCTTGAACTGATTCAAGCGAAGCTGCATGCGCATCTTGGGCACCTCGATGTCCACCCCCGCCTTGATCGAGTTGAAAATGATGCCGCGGATTTGGGTGGGGACTCCCATCGAGGCCCGGCGAAAACCCGCGGAAAGCTGCTGGAAGCGGCCCAGCTTCTCGACCAGCAAAGTGAAGCCGATCAGGCTGAGCGCATCGGGATTGGAAGGCACGTAGATCTCCTGGGAACTGAACACCCCGCATTGCGACGCGCGCAACAAATTGGGAGGACAGTCGAAGAGCACGTAATCATAGTCTTTTGCAATTTCATCCAGCTGCTCCTGAAAAAGCACATAGGCGGGCCGCTTCGGGTCGCCGACATACTCGCTCTCAAGGTCCACCAGGTTGAAGGTGGTGGGCAGCAGATCGAGACCCGGCAGCGCAGGCTTGCCGGCTTTGTCTTGAACCACATCCCGCACGATGAGGTCGCGCAGTTGAATCCCGTTTTTTTCAAAAAAAGAGTAGACCGAGCCATCCCCCCCGGCGTTGAGCTTGTTCCACCGCTCCAGACGCATCAGCCAGATGCTGGCGTTGGATTGCGTGTCGAAATCACAGAGCAGCACACGACGGCCGTTCGCCGCCAGGCAGGCGGCAGTATTTACAATCAGGGAGGTCTTGCCCACACCACCCTTGTAATTGAGAAAGCTGATTTTACGGGCCATCTTTTGTATTGAAACCGCCGTTACATTATCGAGTTCCCACCATGTGCATATCTTGTTATGCCGCGAGATCTGACTGTTGTCGCCCTTTGTTTTAACCGTTTTTTTGCAGGACTACGGAGCCCCCGGCGCCCTCCTGAACACGTTTTTTACCCCATCGTCACCTGAATGGCATCCAGCCGCCATCCAGACCGCTCAAAATGCCGGCATGTGCCCCTTGATCCTCTGTGTTGACGACGAACAGGACGTGACCGACCTCATGCAGTTCCACCTGACGAAGGCCGGCTGCGAGGTCACCACCGCCGCCACAGGCCGCAACGCCCTGCTCGCCGTAAACCAGCGTCGTCCGGACCTCATCCTGCTCGACCTGATGCTGCCCGATATCGACGGCTTCGGCGTCTGTGAAATCCTGCGCCGCGATCCCGCCACCGCCTCGATTCCAATCGTGATCCTGACCGCCTGGGCCACCACCGACGCCCGCAGCCTCGGCCTCGAACTCGGTGCGCTTGACTACCTCACGAAGCCTTTCAGCCCGCGGGAGCTGACCGGACGCGTGCAACGCCTGCTCAATCTACGCACCGAAACCGCGTTTCAGCCCTAGGATGCGTCTGGAGGTGCCGTCAGATCGCCTCGATGCGACCCGTGCAACTGAATGATTTCGACCAAGGCGGTTTCGCTGGCCTCACCGGGTCCGGTGCCTACGTTGGGCGGGATGCAGAAGTCAGTCGTCCGCGATGCCATCGTCGCCCAACTCCAACGTGAACTCGATCTCCAGGCCCGCGCCGCCCACGACTCGCGGGACGAGGCCACGAGCGCCGAAAGCAAGTCCGAGGGCAAATATGACATGCGCAGTCAGGAAGCCGCCTACCTCGCGGAGGGCCAGGCCCGCCTCGCCGCAGAGATCGCGGAGTCGATCGCACTCTTTCGTGCGCTGGAACTGCCTGATTTCTCCGCCGGCCGGCCGGCTGCGCTGGGCGCGCTGGTCACGCTCGAGACCAAGGGCCGGCGCACCGTTTATTTTCTAGGCCCGCGCAACGGCGGGCTTGAGGTCACCCATGACGGCCTCACCTGCCTGGTCGTGACCCCCTCGTCACCGCTCGGCCGCCAGTTGCTCGGCCGCAAAGTTGGCGATTCCGTCCAACTGCCCGGTCGCGGCGCCCCCGTGTCGCATCGGGTGGTCGCACTGGCCTGAACGCCCCCTTCGCAGAGTTGGATTGCAACCGCCCGCGGCGTCGCGTTTTTCAGGCGGGATGCGCCTGTTCGTTTGCCTTGTATTTTTTGCCATTGGTTGCCGCCTCGTTGCAGGTCCGACTCCGCCTGAACTCGAAGCGGCGCTCAAAAACTTCCGCGCGGAGGGCGCCAAGGGCTGGGCGTTCACCCAGACGACCGTCAGCGATGCGCGCAGCCGGGTCGAACGCTTCGACCCGCTGGGCCGGCATTTTCTCCAGTGGACCCTGGTGCAACAGGACGGTCGCGCCCCGACCGCCAATGAGATCCGCACCTACAACGAACACAAAACCCGCCGCTCCTCGAACGAGACCGCCCCCAACGTCAAGGACCAGATCGCCCCGGGGACCTGCGAAGTCGTCGACGACACGCCCGAGCGCGGGGTTTATCGCTTTCAACTTAAACCCGGGGACAAGGACGACCACTCGGCTCAATTCATGCGGGTCACCTTCACCCTTCATCGTCCCACCGCCACCATCGAGAAGGTGGAACTCGCCAGCACCGGGCCGTTCTCGCCCGTCTTCATGGTCAACATCCAGGAGGCCCGCACCGTGATGACCTACCTCCTGCCCGAAGGCGAACGCCCCACCCTTCTCAAGGAGGTCTCCGTCCGCGTCCGCGGGCGCGCGATGTGGGTGAAATCGCTCGATCAGGACATGACCGTCGCGTATTCAGATTACTCCTACGCCGGTAAGGAATGAGCGCTCAGACCGCGTCCTCGTAAAGATCCTCGTAGGCGCGCGCGGTTTTCTCCCAGCTGAAATCCTTGCGCATGCCGCGCGCCCGCGCCGCCTCGAACAAGGGCTTGTCCGCAAACAAGGCCACCGCCCGCGCCAGCCCCGCCGCCACCCCTTCGACACTGGCGGGAAACATCACCCCGTTGCCCACGTCGGGATGTTGATCGATGTCGACAACCGTGTCCGCCAGCCCGCCCACCCGCGTCACCAGCGGAATCGTCCCGTAAACCTGCGAATACATCTGGTTCAAACCACAGGGTTCGAAACGCGAGGGCATGAGAAAAAAATCGCTGCCCGCCTCGATCAGGTGGCTCATCCCCTCGTCCAGGCGGGCGGAGATGACCACGCGCCCGGGCGCCGCCGCGACCAGGTCGCGCAACCCGGCCTCAAGCTGCTTGTCCCCGGTGCCCAGGACGATGAGCCGGACGTCGTTCGTCTGAAAAAAATCCGTGTTGGCCAGCACCAGATCGATGCCCTTTTGCTCGGTCAGGCGGCACACCATGCCGAAAACGGGTCCGGTGAACTTCGGGTCAAAGCCGCAGCGCTTGAGCAAATCGACCCGGCAGCGCGCCTTGCCCGCAAGGTTGTCCACGGTGTAGTTGCCCGGGATCAACGTGTCCGTCGCCGGATTCCAGACATGGGTGTCGATGCCGTTGAGCAGGCCGACGATGTCGTCGGACCGCGTCGCCACGACCCCGTCGAGCCCGCAGCCAAATTCCGCGGTCTGGATCTCCCGTGCATAGCGCGGGCTCACCGTCGTGACCTGATCCGAAAAGAGAATGCCCGCCTTCATCATGCTCATCTGCCCGTAGAACTCGACGCCATCGATGCCCATGAGTTCATCGGGAAGGTTGGTGCGATAGAATGCCCGCATCGGAAACACCCCCTGAAACGCAATGTTATGAATCGTGAACACGGTTTTCATCGCGAGGGTGACGCCATAACGTTGCTCGGTGTGCCGCAACAGCAGGGGAAGCAGGCCGCATTGCCAGTCATGGCCATGGACCACGTCCGCCCGCAACTCGAGAAAACGCATGGCTTCGACCACGCCCTTGCAGAAGAAAATGAAGCGATGATGGTTGTCCTCGTAGTCCCGCTCGGGCGTTCCGTAAGGATTGCGCCGGTCGAAAAATTCCTCACGGCACACGAGGTGCACCGTGAGATTGGTCGCCGGGGAAAACGACCGGACCTCACCGGTCATGAACACGTCGCCCATCTCAATGCGCAGCCCCAGCGTGCGTTGCGCCCCCGCCGCCAGCGGATGGTCCACCACCGAACGGTAACCCGGTAAAAAAATCGCCACGTCATGCCCGTGTCCGGCCAGCATGGAGGACAGGGCTCCCACCGCATCAGCCAGCCCGCCGGTTTTGATATAAGGAAACAGTTCGCTGGCGACTTGGACGATTTTCACAGGATGCCGAAGGGGTTGTAAATGGACGCGAAAGAGAAGGTGTCCGGACTGCGAGGGAAACCAAATCTTCCGCCGGGGTTTATGGAGGGAGTTTTTCGCGGCTTGCGACGCCTTGTCGAGTCCTGAACCGCACGGGCGTGGATGCGCGTCCGGATTCCCCGGGCCGTGAGCAACTGTTTACCTATGTCACGATTGTTAGTCCATCCCGGGTTTCTAGAACTGCCATCACGCCCCCATGAACGAAACCCTTCATTATGGCACCTGGACCAACGACGAGGCGGGATTGCCCTGCTTCGACGGCCGCTTCACCGGGGCCGCCGCCGTCGAACGGCCGTTCATGCATGGTTTTTCCAGCGGACGCCTGCAGGTCCTCGTCAACCGCTGGGGCCTCGTCCAACTCTTCACCACAGAGGGAGGCTACACCGATCTGTGCGCCAATACCTTTCAAGCCCGCAGCGGTTTGTATCTTGAACTGGAAATCGCCGGTGAACGCTTCCCGCTCATCCATGACGATCTCACCGAACCCTTGTCGATCCGTTACGGCATCGGCTATGCGTGCTTCACCGGCCTGTGGCGTGACGGCCGCGGAGGCGCCCTTGAGATCGAGCAGGAATTCTACACCCCGCCCGACCGCCAGCCACGAATGGCGGCGCGCTTCCGCCTGAGGAACGCCGGGGCGACTTCGCTGGCGGGTCATCTGCGGTTGCGTTCCGACGTGGTTCCCGGAGGTGCCCTCGGCCCGTCCCCCCGCCTGCTGCGCGAAGCGCCGGGATCGGTCGTCTGGAAGGATTTCCATCCCGGGCTCGGAGATTTTCAACTGATCGCCGATACGGCCTTCACCGCTTGCAAAGCCGAGGGCGTTTCCCTGCTGCTTTCGACTCCGTTTTCGCTGCCGCTGGGTGCCTGCCGCGAAATCACCGCGCAAGCCGGCTACGGCGTCCGCCCGCTTGATGCCCCGCCCCTGCCGGCGGTGGCGCGTCGCGCCTGGGCCCGGCGCCTGGGTGACCTTGAATTTGACGAGTGCGAGTCATGGATCCGCGACGAAGCGCGATGGAGCGCAGGCCAGCTATATTCCTACGAGGCCTGGGACAGCTCGGTCGGTGAACATTATCTCAACCTGGGCGGCTACGGCTGGGTGGGCTTCGGCGCACGTGAGGTGCCCGAAAGCGCGCTCGCCATCGCCGCCCATGATCCCGCGCTCGCCCTCAGCTGCCTGCGCTGGACCGCCAAGATTCAGTATGCAACCGGCGACATCCCGCACTGCCACGCGTTTCGCCGGCCCGCCGCCGGAGAAACGCTTTCAACCGGACACAAGGAAAGCGACAACGAGATCTGGTTTGTCCTCGCCTGCGCCGAGGTCGTGCAAACAACCGGAAACCTCGATTTTCTCGATGAAGAACTGCCTTTCTGGGAAGGCGAACCGGCCCCGGTGTGGGAGCATCTTCGCCGGGCCGTCGACTGGATTTTCAAGGGCGTCGGCCTCGGCGCCCACGGGCTCATTCTCATCGCCGATGGCGACTGGAACGACTATTTGTCCGGCGTCGGCGCGCGTGGTTTCGGCGAGTCAATGATGAACACCGGGATGGCCTGTTGCGCCCTTGACCGGCTCATCCCGCTGGCCCGGATCCGCGATCCCCTCTTCGCCGCCGAATGTGAAGAACGTCTGGCCGCTCTGCGCGCCGCCGCCACCGCGGGTTTTGACGGACGCTGGTTTGTGCGGGGTTACACGGACGATGGCGTCCCCTTCGGCACCCTCGCCCAGGACCGCATTTTCCTCAATGCCCAGAGCTGGTGCGTGCTCGGCGGCTGCGGGACGCCGGCGATGCGCGAGAGCGCCCTGCGCGCCGCCCTCGAAAAATGCCAAAGCGAACTCGGCCTTACCCTGATGAGCCGGCCCTATCCCTGTCCTCCGCCAAGCGATGTATCCACCTGTCCAATACCCGCGGGCGAGGGTGAAAACTCGGGCATATGGCCGCAGACCGTCCACTGGGCCGTCTGGGCGCTTGCGGAACTGGGCTGGCATGATGAGGCGCTCGAAATCTGGGAACGCATCAGCCTGCGCAATCACGCCCGCCTCCACCCCGAGGTCCCCTACGGCATCTTCAACGGCCCCGACTGCTACTCCTCCCACCATGCCGGCGACCGCGAGGGCTGGACCCAGGTCGAGATGCTCGAACGCGCCAAATTCCCGCCGATGAACCCGATGGTGGCCTGGCAGGCCTTCAGCCTCGCCCGCGTCAAAAAACCCCTGTCCGCAAAAGCAGTCCCCTCTGTTTAACCCATGAAAATCCCATCTACCCTGCACACCGTCCTTCTCTCGGCCCTGCTCTCCGTGGCAGGCCCGCTGTTCGCCCAAAGCGGCCCCACTCCCTACCCGGACCCCAAAGATGAAGCCGCCTGGCCCGGCGTCGGCCCGATTCGCGTCGGCTCCTGGATGACCGACAACCGCGCGTATTCCTGGACCCAGCGCCAAAAAGATCAGGGCGCCGTGGTGTTTGTCGGAGACTCGCTCGTGGGCGGATGGAAAAACCACGGAGCGGCGTTCCCCGGTCTCAAGATTGCCAATCGCGGCATCGGAGGCGACACCAGCCGCGGCACGCTTTTCCGTTTTCAGGAAGACGTGCTGGATCTCAATCCGCAGGCCATCGTGTTCTGCGTCGGCTCCAACGACCTCAGCGCGCATGCCGATCCCGAGGACGTGGTCGCCAACATTTCCACGATGGTGAACATGGCCCGCACGGCCAACCCGGCGGTCCCCATCGTCATCTGCACCATCCCCCCGAGGAACGTCCCCAGCGCACCGACCAAGCCCGGTGCGCACCAGGAGCTGAACACGCGCCTCACCGGCCTCGGCATCGGCAAGGAGAAACTTGTCGTGCTCGATCTGTTCACCGCCCTCGCCACCCCCGAAGGAGCCCCCGACCCGAAGTATATCGGCAAGGACGGCATTCACATCATTCCCGCCGGTTTTGAAAAATGGGCCGGATTGCTGCGCCCCGTGTTTGACTCCCTCGGCGTGGTTCCCCCCGCCCCGGCCAAAAAGTAGTTCACGCCGCGGGGCTGCGCAGTCGATGCGCCGCCTCGCTCGATTTTAGTTTTCACCCCGCTGCCTTTTACCCCGCCCATGAAGTCACACGCCTCCGCTCCCCGGCGTCGTCGGTCAGGATTTGCCCTGCTGATCACCATCACGTTGCTGGCGTTTTTGGTTTTGCTGCTCGTTTCGCTGGCCGCACTCACCCGGGTCGAAACCCAGGTCGCCTCCAACAATCAGCAGCTTTCCCAAGCCCGGCAGAATGCACTGATGGGGCTCAACATCGCCCTCGGCCGCCTTCAGGCCACCGCCGGCCCGGACACCCGCATCACCGCCACCGCCGACATCATCGCAGGACGTAACATCGACAAAAAAAACTGGACCGGCGTCTGGAACGCCGCCGCCTCGGGGGCCGATAAAAACATTGCCTGGCTGGTGTCCGGCACGGCTCCCCAAGGATCCGCCGGCGTCACCGGCGCCCTGACCGCCGCCTCGGGCAACGCCTTGGTGCCCCTGGTTGGCGCGAACACCACGGACATCTCCGCGACCGTCACCACCGGCAACCAAGTCCGCGTTGAATCCGAACCCATCAAAACAACCAGCGTTCCCGGACTCGATCCGGCCGCCTCCACCACGGTCGGCAACTTCGCCTATTGGGTGGGCGACGAAGGCGTGAAGTCCAAGGTCTCGCTGACCGACCCGTGGGAGAACCCCGCGGCGACGACCCTCACTGCGACCACTCCGGCGACCACCACCGCACAGGCCCAGGCCTACCGCTTTATCAACGCCCAGCGCACGGGCGTTGAAGGTGTCGACGCCGTGGATGGCACCAAACTCGGCGGCTATTATCCAGCGACCGATCCCGCGTTCAAGGGAGCCCTCGACAAAGTCATGGCGCTTTCTCAGTTCCCCCTCGCCCACGCCGACTCCGCAGGCCAGACCGCGCTCACGCAAACCCGGCACAATCGCTTTCATGACCTCACAGCCAACTCTTATAGCGTGCTGGCCGACGTCGCCAAGGGCGGCCTCAAAAAAGACCTCACGGCATGGATCAAAGATACGACTGCCTCGAATCCCAATCCCTCCACGCCCGCCACCGCGAACGACGATTACTTAACACCCGGTGATGCATCCGACGTCTCCAAATATGGCCTGCCCAAATGGGAGATGATCCGCAGTTTCGCGACCGTCACCCCCAACGCCGGTGGTGCCTACGTCCCGCAGACACAGACCCCCTCACGCCAGGGCATCTACCCTGTGATGACCTATGCCCGCATCGGCTATAACCTGACCTGCCCCGCGACGGGAGGGATTTACAAGATCAACATCATGCCCGTGGTCGCACTCTGGAACCCGTATAACGTGCCGATCGCGAAAAGTAACTTCGAAGTCTGCTTCAAATACACCACCAGCAGCACCTCCGTCACCAACGGCAATTATTTGAAGCTGGTCACCTATCCGAGCCCGTCCTCCGGCCCCAACCCCGCCACGGATTCATTCAATCTGAGCAATATTTCCATGGGCGGCATTTATTATGGCATCGGAAACGTCGCCCAGTTCTGGCGTTTCAAGGTCGAACTCTCCAGCGACCTCGCCCCCGGAGAAAGCCGCCTGTTTACTATCATCGATCCCCAGGACAACACCCAATACTCGAGCGGCCAGTCCACCCTCGGCGATCTCGTGGTCGCGCCCAATAACGCCGTCTTCATCCCGAGCCGGAACGGACTCTCGCAAGCCCAGATGAACGGATCCCTCTTCTGGAATACCGAGTTTGGCGGCGGTTCCGCACGGACCGAGATTCTGCTCACGCAACCGGTTGCCTCCGGAATCACGACTCCAGCCGCCATCGAGGAGGCCCTGCGCGCCAACGCCTACCAGACCTTTCTCGGCAACGGCTTCGATTGGAATTGGGAAACCAATCCGGGTATCGTCATCCCACCTGCCAACAACGGCGTCGCCATCGTTTATCAGCGGATCGAGCTGGTCATGTCCACGCTCCCCACGGCCTACCCCGAAAGCTACGGTAGCGTTCAATCGGGCACGCCCCGCTGGCTGGCAAATCTCAACCCGCAGTCGTCCGTCGTGATCAGAAAGCCCGCCTCCACCCTGAGCGTCACGCCCTCCTACCTGCGCGAACATTACATCCGGGCTCCGTCCTACGCCTCCCCGACTTTTGTCTACAAACCCATTCCCAACGCCAATGGCGTCAATGTGTCGGCCGGGACACGTGTTTCCACCACCGGCACCGCCCAGAACCTGGTGATTCGCGAGCTGCCTGCGACCGACGTCCCGCTGTTTTCCATCGCCCAGTTGCAACACGTCAACGTCTCCTCGCTCAACCTCAACCCGGCCTACGCGATCGGCAATTCCCTGCCGAATCTCTACGTCAACCGCAACGACCCCGAAGCCCGCTCCGACGCCTTGGGCAACGATATCTACCCGGGCTTCCCCAACGGAACCTTCAACCGGATCTACGACCTGTCCTACCTGCTCAACAAGACGCTCTGGGACGGATACTTTTTCTCCACCGTTCCCTCGACCCTGACCACCGCGCAGGCGGGCGATGCCAATTATCACCTGCCCAACTCCCGGCATCTTTTCTATTGGAAAAACGGAGCCGCTTCAAACGCCGAGGTGCCCAATCTCAAGGCGACCAATACCACCGCCGCCAACCTGCTCGTCGATGGCGGCTTCAATATCAACTCCACCTCCAAACAAGCCTGGCGGGCCCTTCTCTACAGTCACAATGGCGTGGCCACCGACCCGACGGATCCTACCAGCAAAAAACATCCTTACTCCCGGTTTGCGGCCCCGGCCGCGGGAGCCCAACCCAATGCCACCTGGCTGGGCTATCGCATATTGTCCGACGAGCAGATCGACGCACTCGCCGGCGCCATCGTCGACCAGGTCCGCCTTCGCGGCCCGTTTTTATCCCTCGCCGACTTCGTCAACCGCCGGCTCGCGGCGGATGCCACCGGCCTGAAAGGGCCCCTGCAGACCGCGATCGACGCGACCATAAATGACAGCGCCACGCCGAATGACGATGCCATCAACCGCCAGTCCCCCTTCACCGACAATTCCGTCCGGGTGACCGATTACGCCCCGGATGTAACCGGCAACACCGAGCAACAGACCATCTACATGGGGGGAACCAGTGCGACCGAACCGTCCGGGTCACGCGCCTCCTTCGCCCCCGGATATCTCACCCAGGCGGACTTGCTCACCGTGCTCGGCCCTTCGCTGACCGCACGCTCCGATACGTTTCGCATCCGCAGCTACGGCGATACCGTCAATCCCGCCACCGGTGCCATCGAAGGCCGCGCCTGGTGCGAAGCGATCGTTCAACGCCTTCCCGACTACGTCGAAACCGCCGTCAACGCCTGGAGCAAACCCACCCCGGGCAGCGCCAGCGACACCTTTGGCCGCCGCTTTAAAATCGTCACCTTCCGCTGGCTTTCTTCCGATGAAATCTAAACGCATTCACACTTGGGGAGCCCTTCTCGCGCTCGGCCTGATCGCCTCCGCCGCCCCCCTGCACGCGATCCAATTCCGTCTGCTCGGCTGGACCTCTGCGGACGTCAACCTCCAGTGCGTCATCAACAACAAGCCGGTCGAACTCAGCGTCTTCACCGACGACTTTTCGCCGGTCTATGAATTCAAGGGCGAGGGACCCCTCGTGCTCTACAAGATGATGGAGCACGAGGGTAAGCCCCAAAAACAAATCGCCTGCACCGTCACCATTCCCCCCGGCATGGAGCAGGGCGTGCTGCTCCTCATCCCCGGGGACGACACCAAGGCCGTCTATCGCAAAGTGATCCCCAACCACTTCGGCTTCGTCGTGGATACCGCGCCGCTGATTTATGATTACGTCTGGCTGGACGACTCCGTCGAGGTCCGTCCCGTCGGCACGATTGAATTCCGCAACCTGTCCCAGTTGCCCGTCGCCCTGCAAATTGAACAACGCCAACTCACCCTCGCGCCCAAGGCCAAGGCACAGGTGCCGCTCCTGGAAGGCGCCAAGCGCATGGCCTTCCGCGCCGCCGCCCAACTGAGCGGCCAATGGAAGGTTTTCGCCACCAATCCCCTGCCGACACGCGGGCCTGAGCGCATGATGGTGATCATCCGCGATGGCCCCGCCGCCATGCAGGGCGTTCTCGAGCCCGGTGAGCCCAACATCCGGATGATTTCACTCTTCGACTGGCCGCCGCCCCCCAAACCCGTGCCCGAGGTTCCCATTCCTCCTTCCCTCGCCTCCTCCCGGTAAGGGCCGAGGAGCCGACGAAGGAGTTTACCAAGGGCAAATGAGCGAAGGCGGCGACGCCGGATCGCGCCTCAAGACCGACCAAAATGGACAAAAAACAGCGCCCCCAACTCGCCCACGAGATCCGCACGATGCTCTCCAAGGGCGACCTTGCCCTCGTCAAAGGCGACCGCATCGCGCTCGCCTCGTCCGCCTCCTCCGGCAGCCATACTCCGAAAGAGCGCCCGGTTTTTTCTCCGTCCGGAAAAGGCGCCCACTCCTCTCCTCCCGCCCCCCGTGGCGACGCGGTCACCGGCAAGATCAACTTTCGCGCCGGCGGTTCCGCCTTCGTCGTCCTCGCCAAATCCGGCCCCGGGCCCGCCCCCGACGCCATCCAGATTTTCCCCGAGGATACCGGCGTCGCCCTTCACGGCGACACCGTCGAAGTCGCCGTCAATCCCGGCCTGCGCCAGCGCCGTGACGGACGCGGCACCGAGCGCACCGGACGGGTCATGCGCGTGATCGAACGCGCCCGCGACACCGTCGTCGGCAACCTTCAGAAGATTCGCAGCACCTTTTACGTCAAACCCGACGATCCCCGCATCTTTCACGAGATCGTCGTCGCCGATCCCGCCAGATCCAAACTCGTCCCCGTCCCCGCCCCCGGCGACAAGGTCGTCGTGCGCCTCGCCGAATGGACCAAGCGCAGCCAGCTCATCCAAGGCGAGATCATCGAGCGCCTCGGCAAAACCTTCGAACCTCGCGCCGAACTCGCCGGCATCTACCATAAGTTCAATCTCGATCCCACGTTCCCGCCCGCCGTCGAGCACGAGGTCGCCTCCCTTCCCGATACCGTTCAACCCGCCGAACTCACCGGCCGTCTCGACTACCGCGAGATTCCCACCTTCACGATCGACCCCGACGACGCCAAGGACTTCGACGATGCCCTGTCGATCGAGTATCTGGAACACGGTGACATCCGCGTAGGCATCCACATCGCCGACGTCTCCACCTATGTGAAGCCCGGCACCGCCCTCGACAGGGAGGCCCAGCGTCGCGGCAACTCGACCTACCTCGTCGGCACGGTCATCCCGATGCTCCCGGAGAAACTGTCCAACGGCCTGTGCTCCCTCGTGGAGGCGCAGGACCGTCTCACCAAGGCCGTTTTCCTCGTGTTCGACGCCAAAGGCCGCCCCAAGGCCCACACCTTCGCGAATACCGTCATCCGCAGCCGCAAGCGTCTCACCTACAAACAGGCCTACGCGCTCCTCTTCGAAAAAAGCCTCGCGAAGATCCGTGCCCTCCCGCTTCCGCCCAAGCACCAGACCGGCTCGACCGGTCGCGCCCTCTCCTCCCTCGACGACACCGAGCTCACCGATCTCCAGACCTGGGTCCGCCAGCTCTGGAAGCTCGCCAGCAAGCTCCGCCACGACCGCATGGCCAACGGCTCCCTCGACCTCGACATGCCCGAGACCAAAGTCTTCGTCGACGCCGAGGGCTACGCCGACCGCCTCGAAAAAATCGAACACGACGAAAGCCATCAGCTCATCGAGGAGTTCATGCTCGCCGCCAACGAGGCCGTCGCCCGCCTCACCCGTTCGCAGCGCATGCCCTCGATCTACCGCGTCCACGACGAGCCCGATGCCGACAAGCTCAACGAACTCCGCGAGTTTCTCGGCACCTTCGATATCCGCACCGGCGATCTCACCCAACGCGAGGAAATCGTGAAGCTCCTCGAAACCCTCTCGACCCATCCGCAGGGCTACACCCTCCGCACCCAGCTCCTTCGCAGCCTCAAAAAAGCCTGCTATCGCGGCTCGCCCGACGGTCACTACGGCCTCGCCAAAAACGACTACACCCACTTCACCTCCCCCATTCGCCGCTACTCCGATTTGGTGGTCCACCGCGTCTTCGGCCACTACCTGATCAAACACGAGGGTCACGCCGCTCCCGCCGGCTACAACTACGGTTACAGCGCAGCCAAAATGGACACCCTCGGCGAGCACCTCAGCCTCACCGAGATCAACTCAACCGAGGCCGAGCGCGAGAGCGTCAAAATCAAGCTCCTCGAATTCTTCGAACGCGAACTCGCCAAGGAAAAGAAGAGCACCTTCGCCGCCGTCATCACCGATGTGCGCCCCAACGGCCTCTTCGTCGAACTCACCGAGTCGATGACCTTCGGCTTCATCCCGATGAGCGCGTTGTCCGACGACATCTACACGATCAACAATGCCGGCGACGCCCTCGTCGGCCGCCGCACAAAAAAAACCTTCCAGCTCGCGGCCCACCTGGCGGTCGCCGTGGAAAAGGTCGACCGCTTCAAGCGACTCATCGACTTCCGTCCCGCCGGGGATGCCGTCGCCGCTCCCGTGGTCCCTCCCCCGTCGTCGTCACCGCCCGCCAAGCCCGTCCGGACACCCAAGCCGCCGCGCCCCTCCAAAGCCAAGGCCCCTCCGGGCCGCGGCAAGTTCAAGCCCGGTAAAAAGCGCTGAGCTTGGAAACAGGTCGTGCGGGACTCCCCGGTTCGACTGACGTTTCCAGGCTGAAAGTTTTTGCCCGCATCCTTTGCGTCTCCGGGCCTTTGCGCTAAGTTCCGGCGTTTACCATGAGTCATTACTCCTTCGCCCAAAGTTTTCGCACCCTCTACGACAAAGCCGTGGCCCTTTACGCCGGCGGCCGGCGTGATTCCGCGACCTACTTCAACGCCGATGAATGCGCCTGGCTCGCCAGCAACGGCCTTACCGCGCAGCACCTCTACGACTACGCCGAAGATCAAAACAACTACGACGGCGAGCCCGGCTACGACATCGCCCTCGGCGTCGAATACATCCGGCGCGATTACTTCCTCAACGTCCAGCACGGGCAGACCACGGGCGTCGTCGCCGATCCCGACACCTGGCCCGGCAAAACGGAGGCCGTGAACGGCATCGAATGGCTTCCCCGCATTCTACCGAAGGCCCGCGCCAAACTGCGTGGCGAACTTCCTTCTTCGATGATGTATGGCTGCGGCGGAGATCGGAAATTTTTCAAGGCGCACGACATTCATCCCACCGAGTTCCTGAACCTCATCTGGCGCCTCGATGGCAATGATGCCGCCATCATCGATTGGGTCGCACGCCGCAGCAGCGGCGTGTTCTGATGCAGGCCCGACCGGTGGTCGGGCAATCAGGTCGCGATCCCGCAAGCCCGACCACCGGCCGGGCCTACACCAATCAACCGATCAGCTTCCCATAGGCCGTCGCATCGAGCAGCGTGCCCGCGGAAGCGGGATCGGACAGCTTGAGCTTCAACATCCAGCCGCCTTCGTAGGCGTCCTGATTCACCGTTTCGGGGGTGGCATCAAGCGCCGGATTCACCGCAATGACCGTGCCAGCGACCGGCGAATACAAATCAGAGGCGGCCTTGACCGACTCGACCACGCCGAAGACCTGGCCCGCGGCGAGCACCGTCCCCACCTTGGGGAGCTGCACGTAGGTGATGTCGCCGAGGCTGTTCTGGGCGTAGTCGGTGATGCCAACCGTCGCCGTGCCGTCACCGGCGGGCTTCAACCATTCGTGGGACTTGGCGTAACGGAGATCAGCGGGGACGTTGCTCATGTGGAGGATTTCTTTAGTTCGACAAAGGGAGGTTTGACCAGCTGCAAGTTGATCAGGGTGCCGCGAATATCCACGGCCAGCGGGGCGGCTGCGGAAGCCGTGGTGACCAGCGCGGACCCGATGGCTTCATTCAGAATCGGCGAAAGCGTGCCCGAAAGGACCCTGCCCACCGGAACGCCATCCGCACCGAGCACCGGCGTATCCGCACGGACGATACGACGGTCGCCCGTCTTGAAAAAGACGACCTTGCTGGCGGCGCCGCCGGCCTTCTCGGCGAGCAATGCGGCGCGGCCGATGAAGTCGGCGCCCTTGTCCAGTTTCACCGTCCAGCCAAGACCGGCGGTGAGCGGCGAAATATCCGCGGTGATCTCGTGGCCATAAAGCGGGTAACCGGCTTCCAGGCGCAGGCTGTCGCGGGCGCCCAGCCCCGTGAGTTCCAGCCCATGGGCGGATCCCGCTTTTACGACCGCCTCGGCCAGCGCGACCGCATCGCCGGCGGGATGGTAAAGCTCGAAGCCGTCCTCACCCGTATAACCGGTGCGGCTGATGATACATTGCACGCCGGCAACGGTGCCCTCCGCAAAGTGATAATAGCCGATGCGATCGAGCTTGGCGCCCGTCAGCGATTGCACGATCGCCACCGCGGCCGGCCCCTGGATCGCAAGGAGCGCGTAGTCGGCCGACCGGTCGGAAATCGTCACGTCGTAGCCTTTGGCCTGCTCGTGGATCCAGGCGACATCCTTGTCGATGTTGCCCGCGTTGATGCAGAGGAAGTAGTCCTTGGGCGCGCGCATGTAGACCAGAAGGTCGTCCACCACGCCCCCGTTCGGGTAGCACATGGGGGAATAAAGCACCCGTCCGGGAAACAGCTTGGCGACGTCGTTCGTGACGAGGTGATTCAGGAAACGCAGAGCCTCGGGTCCCTTGACATCGACCTCGCCCATGTGGCTCACGTCGAAGAGGCCGGCGGCACGCCGCACGGCCTTGTGCTCCTCCAGGATCGAGCGGTATTGAACCGGCATTTCCCAACCGGCAAAGTCCACCAGGCGAGCCCCGTGGGCCGCATGAAAATCACGCAAAGGTGTCCGCTTCAAATCACTCATGCGGGCGAAACTAGGCCCGCCCCCCGCACGGTGCGCAAGTCACTTCGCGCCCGGCGGGTCAAATTTCCCCAACAACGCTCAGTTCGAGTAGAACTTCACGATCTCGGCGACGAGATACTTGTGGTCCGTCTTCGAGATTTCGTTGGCGGCCAGCAAGGCATCGGCCTGCAATACGCGATAGGTCATCTCTTGGAAACGGTCGCCATCGGTTCCGGCGGGCAGGGCGGGCTTCAGGTCCAGCACCAGATCGTTGGGCGTCAGGTCGGTCATCGCGCCGAGCTCATAATCGATACCCCAGCGAAGGAAACGTTTCTCGTATTCGTTGGCCACGGGGAGAACCACCGTCATGGCATTCTCGAAACCGGGCTTGCGCAGCTCGATCGTGTAGGCGGACGCGCGGTTCAGGGCGATTTTAAAGGGGGTCTTGCCCACTTCGACACCGTTGATCATTCCGGTGGCGCCTTCGGGAACGGAGCGGACCACCACGGCCTGCGTCCGGCCCTTGCTCAGAACGGCACAGCCGGACGAGAAAATTAGAACGCATCCAGCCAACAGGGCCGGCACGAAAAATCGTAGTTTCATAAGGGGGAGGTTCGGGGTCGAACGGAGCGAGTATTTTTTTACAGTCCGGAGCGGTCAAGGGCAATCACCGGAAATTCACGCGCACTTTTTGGTTGGTAAATAAGAACGGACCGCTCCACTCGATTGCTTTCGCGCACGGGCGGACACCAGACAGGCGTCCGCCTCCCTCGTTCCCTCCGCCACGCCATGTTTCTTGCCTACTGGGTCCACGATCTCAGCCCGTTCGTTATCCAATTTACCGATACGTTCGGCATCCGCTATTACGGGCTCGCCTACCTGCTGGGCTTCGTCGGCGGCGGCCTCTTGCTCCACGCCTACGCCCGGTCCGGCCGCTCGAAACTGCCGTCGGCCCAGATCTCCGATTTCATCATCGCCCTCGTGATCGGGGTGATGGTCGGCGGACGGCTCGGGTCGTTTTTCCTCTACGACGGCTGGCGCGCGCTGGGCGAAGACCCGCTGGCCTTGTTCAAGGTATGGAAGGGCGGAATGGCCAGTCATGGCGGGTTCGTCGGCGTCGCCCTGGCGATGGCTTGGTTTGCCGGCGGTCACCGCATGCCGTTCCTGCACCTTTCCGATCTCATCGTATCGGTCGCCCCGCTCGGCCTGATGCTCGGCCGCATCGCCAACTTCATCAACGGCGAGCTGTGGGGGAAAATCTCCTCCGTTTCCTGGGCGGTCATTTTTCCAGACAGCGCCCCCGAAGGCACCCCGCTTGCGTTAATCCCGCCCCGCCATCCGTCCCAGCTTTACGAAGCTGCCTTGGAAGGCGCCCTGTTGCTCGCGGTGATGCAGTGGCGCTTCTGGCGCACCGACGTGGTGAACCGCCGACCCGGACGGCTCTCAGGCGAATTTCTCATCGCCTATGCGATCGTCCGTGTGATCGGTGAAATCTTCCGCGAACCCGACACCGGGCTCGATCCGATTTTCGGCCTGAGCCGCGGGACTTTTTATTCGTTGTTCCTGATCGCGGTGGGCTTCGTGCTGATCGTCCGGACCTCACGCATGTCCACGATCACCCCTCCGAAGGTCTCCGGGTAAGCGCCTCCACGCACACGCCTTCACGGCTCATGGCCGTCCGCAACCCGCGGGCAAACGCCACCGCCTCCACCCCGTCGCCGTGCAGGCAAAGCGTATCCGCCGCGACGACCACATCCGTTCCGTCGGTCGCGCGCACCCGTCCCTCGCGCACCATCCGCACGACTTGGGCAACCGCGTCCGCCTCGTTCTTGAGCAACGCATCCGGACGCCCGCGCGGCGTGAGTGAGCCGTCCGCCTGATAGGTCCGGTCCGCAAATACCTCCGCCGCGACCCGCAGCCCCCTCGCCCGTCCGGCCTGCAAGGAAACGCTCCCCGCCAGCCCGTAAAGCCGGAGATTCGCATCCACACCTGCAACCGCCTCGGCAATGGCGTCCGCGATCGTGGCATCGCGCGCCGCGAGATTGTAGAGCGCGCCATGCGGTTTCACATGGGTCACCAAGGCCCCCTCCTCCTGCGCGATTCTCCGCAATGTCTCCACCTGGGAACGCACCAGCGCCACGACTTCACGGGGGGAAAGCACTTGCTCCCGCCGTCCGAAATGCTCGCGATCCGCAAAGCCCGGGTGAGCGCCGATCGCCACGCCGTGGCGGCGCGCGAGCCGCACCGTGGCCCGCATGGTCGTCTCATCCCCCGCGTGTCCTCCGCAGGCGATGCTGGCCGACGTGATCAACGGCATCAACGCCTCGTCGTGCCCGGCCCCCTCCCCGAGGTCGCAGTTAAAATCGATGGCCGTGTTTGTCGTCATGCCTGCCGCAACTTCGCCCGCACGCCGGCCGCCAGCAGAGCCAGGGCATGTTCCTGCCCGAGATAAAGCGACTGCGCTTCCTCGACCGGCACTTCCTGGAATCGCACGATATCGCCGGTCCGCGCCTGCGCGAGCCGGGGAAGGTCGACCGAGATGATGTTTCCAATTTTTGGATACCCGCCGATCGTCTGCCGGTCGGCCATCAGCACAATCGGCTTGCCGTCCGGCGGCACCTGCACCGAGCCAAACCCCACGCCTTCGGACACCAGCTCCCGCGCTTCCTCCAGCCGCAGGGCCGGCCCGTCGAGCCGCAAGCCCATGCGATCCGACCGGGCGGTGATTTTAAACGGCTTCGCCAGAAACGTCCGTCGGCTTGCCGCCGCGAACCAGTTCCATTGGGGACCACGCACGAAACGCACGGCCACCTCACCCGTGGTCGCCGCCTTGAACTCGGCCGAGGCGCTCCAGTTTCCCGCGGTCGCCAGGCCGCCCGGACCGGTTCGAAACCGGTCACCCGCCTGCAACGCCCGGCCGTCCCATCCGCCGATCCCCGCGCGCAACAACGTGCCGGCGCCTCCCAGCACACGCGGGATCTCCAGTCCGCCCGCAATCGCGAGGTAGACACATCGCCCCTGGGTCAGCTCGGCGAGCGACACTTCCTGACCCTCCTTCACCTGCCACGGACGCCAGCCCGGCACGCCGCGAACGTCGGCCCCGGTCACCGCGATCCACGTATCGCGCAAAAACCTCAGCTCCGGCCCGGCGAGCGTCGCCTCCAGCAGCGGTGCATTCTCGTCGTTGCCGAGGAGCAGGTTCGCCACGCGCGCCGCCTGGCGGTCCATCGGTCCGCCCACCGGAATCCCATGATGCTGCCGTCCCGTCCGCCCCAGGTCCTGAACCGTGGTCAGCGCACCGGGTTTGAGGACCTCGAACACTGCGACTGCTTTCGGAACCCTGGCCGGCGCCGGCACCGGCGGTTTCTCCTCCTGTTGCACGGCCTGGCTTTCCGTGATGGCGGTAAATTTCACGGTGTCGCCCGCTTCCAGCAACGTGGGAGCCGCCTCGTCTTCCGGACGAAAAAGCCGCACCGGCGTGCGCCCGATGATCGACCATCCTCCCGGCGTGGCCGTCGGATAAACCCCGGTTTGCGTTCCACCGATGCCCACGCTGCCCGCGTGAACCAGCAAACGAGGGGTGGTCCGGCGTGGGGTTGCCAGCTTCGGAGCCATGCCCAGCAAATAAGGAAATCCCGGCGAAAATCCGACCGCAGCCACGCGATAAACCGCCTTGGTGTGCAGACGGATGACCTCGGCTTCGGATAATTTTGCATGCGTCGCCACCGCGGCAAGGTCCGGACCCTGTTCGCCGCCATAGCAAACGGGCACGACGACCTCGCGGCCCGCTTTGCGACGGCCGGCACCCGCCGGCGCGGCGGGTGCGGTTTTGATCCACGCCGTCACCCGTTCCCATGGCGTGCCCGCACCGGCAGCCAACCTGGCCGGATCATAGTGAACGGTGATCGTCGTGAACGCGGGCACGACATCCGTGATCCCGGCGGGCGGAGCGTGATTGAGCGAACGCGCGAGCCGCGCAACCGCTTCCAGCGCCGCGGTGCTGTTTTTGGCTCTGAGCACCACCAGGACGGCGCAATCCCCAAGCGGAATCAATTGCATGTCCCTCACTGTGGGCATCCTCCCGCGAAGCTCAAGACTGGCGGCAGCTCGCGGCTCGCGGCATCCCTGAACGGCAGACCCTCGCTCCCGCTAATGCCCGCGTGCCCCCGCCTGATAATTGGGCGGATAGGATTGCAGTTTTCGCTCGAATCCCGGAACTGTCACCGCTCATGCCGTCCCGCCGCATCCTCCTTCTTTCGGCTCTCGCCTCCCTCCTTGCCACCGCCGGCTGCCGTGATGCCAAAATCGTGAGCTACCGCGTGCCCAAGGAGGCCCCGCCCGCCGCCGCGGCCAACGCCCCCTCCGCCGATCCTCACGCCGGCCTCGGCATCCCGCCGGTCAACGCCCCCGCTCCAACCCAACCCGCCCCCGCGCCGGGTGACATGGCCTCCACGCCCGTCCCCACTGCGACCGGCGGCAATCTCACCTGGACTGCGCCCGCCCATTGGCAATCGCGCCCCGCTTCGGCGATGCGCAAGGCCACCTTCATCATTCCCGGCGAGGCTGCCGGCGAACAGGCCGAACTCGCCGTCACCGCCTTCCCGGGCGACGTCGGCGGCAACCTCGCCAACGTCAATCGCTGGCGCCAGCAGTTGCAGCTCCCCCCGATCACCGCCTCCGAACTCGGTTCCGCGCTCAACCACCTTCATGCCGGCGATCTTCACATCGACATCGCCGAACTCCTCGGCCCCGCGCCTGCCGACGGCAAACCCCGCCAGCGCGTCCTGGGCGCGATCGTGCCGTTCAACGGCGCGACATGGTTCTTCAAGCTCACCGGTCCCGACGCCCTCGTCATTCGCGAAAAAGCCGCGTTCCTCGGCTTCATCCAAACTCTTCAACCCGCCCGCTGAGCCATGCGCGATCTCTGGGATTCATTCGTCCAGTTCTTCACTTCGCTCCGCGTCACCGTGGTGCTGCTCGCACTGTCGATCATCCTGATCTTCGCCGCGACCCTCGACCAGGTGAACCTCGGCATCTGGGCCGTGCAGGAAAAATATTTCCGCACGTTCTTCGTGTTTTGGAACGTCAAGGGCTTCCCCGTCCCCGTCTTCCCCGGCGGCTATTTCATTGGCGGACTCCTGCTCATCAATCTCGTCGCCTCGCACGTCTACCATTTCCGGTTCGCCTGGAAAAAATCCGGCATCCTCCTCACCCACGCCGGCCTCATCCTCCTGCTGGTGGGCGAACTCCTCACCGGTCTCTGGCAGGAAGAATACCAGCTCCGTCTCGATCAGGGCCAGACCCGCAACTACTCCGAAAGCTTCCGCTCCAACGAACTCGCCGTCATCGACGCCACCGATCCGGACTGGGACCAGGTCGTCGCCATTCCCGAGGAGCGCCTGCAAGACCGGGGCGAGCCGGTCCAGCACGAGCGCCTGCCGTTTCGCATCGCCGTGCGCGCCTACTACCCCAACGCCGCCGTTCAATCGCGCGAAGAACTGGGCAACCCCTCCGCGCCTCCGCCCGCCAATCGTGACATCGGTGCGCGCCTCGCGATCATCCCGCTTCCAATCACCTACAAACCCAACGAGCGGAACCTTCCCGCCGCCGTCATCGAATTGCTCGGCCCGTCCAATGTCTCCCTCGGCACCTGGGTCGTTTCGACCATGATCGTGCAACCGCAGACCTTCGATTACGCGGGCCGCACCTGGCGCCTGGCGATGCGCTTCGAACGTGCCTACAAGCCCTACTCGCTCACGCTGCTGAAGTTCTCTCACGACCGCTACATCGGCACCGAGATTCCCAAAAATTTCGCCAGCAAAGTCCGCCTCCACTCCGAGGACGGCAGCACCGACCGCGAGGTGCTCATCTACATGAACAACCCGCTGCGCTACGACGGGCTCACGTTCTACCAGGCCGGCTTCGACAACAACGACACCACCACCGTCCTCCAGGTCGTGAAAAACCCCAGCTGGATCCTCCCTTACCTCGCCTGCATCATGATGGGCCTGGGCCTGGTCATCCAGTTCGGTCTCCACCTCTTCGCCTTCGTCGCCAAGCGCCGCCACGCCGCCTGATCGCCATGAAACGCCTCCTCCCTCTCCTCGTCCTCCTTCTCGGCGCGGTCTATCTGGCCAGTCCTTTCTTCCGCACGCCCAAATCCGACTTCGACCTCGCCGGCTTCGGACGCATCCCCGTCGTCGCCAACGGCCGCACCAAGCCGCTCGACAGCGTCGCGCGCAACACCCTGCTCCTCCTCCAGGGCCGCCAGCGTCTGGTCACGCCCGAAGGCGCCAGCCTCACACCCAACCAGTGGTTGCTCGACGTATTCTTCCGTCCGCAGCTCGCCGACACCTACAAACACTTCGAAATCGTCCACCCCGGCGTGCTCGATGTCTTCGGCCTCGCCCCCGAAGACGGCGCCGGCAACAAGCGCTTCGCCTACCTCCAACTCGTCCCCAAGCTCGAAGAACTCGACCGCCAGGCCGGCCTCGCCGCCGGTGTCGAAGCCCCGGTGCGCACCGCCTACCAGCGCGCCGTTCTTAATCTCCGCGACCACGTCATCCTGTATCAACAACTCAAGCACAGCCTCGTGATGCCCGATGGCTCCGACTTCCTGGGCGATCTCCTTCGCCTGCAGGACAACCTCGGCGCCAGCATCGAAGCCGTGCGCAACCGCGAGGCCGGCAAACCCGCCGACACCCAGCTCGCCACGTTCGCCATGGAGATGGGTTCGAAGTTCCTGCGCATGGAGCAGATTGGAAATCTCCTCGTCGTCCCGCCCGCCTCGGCCTCCGCCGGTTCCCAGTGGGAAAAAGCGGGGCAGACCCTCCTCGGCACGTTCCAACATCGCGTGGTCAACGTCCACACCCTCACCTTCGCGGGCCTTCAGCACACCTGGAAGAACCAGCAGCCGGAACAGTTCAACACGCTCCTCTCCAAGCACCGAGCCGAATGGGAGCGCGCCCACCCCGCGATTCTGAAAAAAACCGACACCGAAACCCGCTTCAACCAAGCCTCCATTTTCGGACGCAACACCATCACCCTCTACGTGCTGGCGTTCCTGCTCGCCGCGCTCTCCTGGTTGAAATGGCCCGAGGCACTTCAACGCTCCGCCTATTACCTGATCCTGCTCGCGTGGGTCGCCACCACCGCCGGCATCATCACGCGCATGTGGCTCGAGGGCCGCCCGCCCGTGACCAACCTCTACTCGTCCGCCCTCTTCGTCGGCTGGGGCAGCGTCGGACTCTGCCTCATCCTCGAACGCATTTTCCGCAACGGCATCGGCAGCGTCGCCGCCGGACTCACCGGCTTTTGCACGCTGTTGATCGCGCATCACCTGTCACTCAGCGGCGACACGCTTGAAATGATGCGCGCCGTCCTCGATTCCAACTTCTGGTTGGCGACCCACGTCGTCGTGATCACGATCGGCTACGCGGCGACCTATCTCGCGGGTTTCCTCGCGATCATCTACGTATTTCGCGGCGTATTCACCCGCTCGCTCGACAAGGCCACCGCAGATTCCCTCGGCCGCATGGTCTACGGCATCATCTGCTTCGCCACGCTCTTCAGTCTCGTGGGCACGATCCTCGGCGGCATCTGGGCCGACCAGTCCTGGGGCCGCTTCTGGGGTTGGGACCCGAAGGAAAACGGCGCGCTCATCATCGTCATCTGGAACGCCATCGTCCTCCATGCCCGCTGGGGCGGCATCGCCCGCACACGAGGCATCATGGCAATGGCGATCTTCGGCAATATCGTCACCAGTTGGAGCTGGTTCGGCACCAACATGCTCGGCGTCGGCCTCCACAGCTACGGCTTCATGGACCAGGCCTTCGTCGCCCTTGTCGCCTTCGGTGCTTCCCAGCTCGCGTTGATCGCCCTCGCCTACCTGCCCAAAGAAAGATGGCGCAGCGTCACCGCCTTGAAGTGAACGGCAGGCCCCCCTCCGGCTCCGCCGCCCCGCGACACTATTGACGCGCCCGGCCGCTTCGCTGATGAACGTTGCCCAATCCAAGATGAGCAACGGCCCCGCCACGCCGGCCCACCCGGCCAGCACTGCAACGATCAAGCCCACGGACCTCCGGGGCATCCTGAAATACGTCCCGCGTTTTCAAGGCCAGATCTTCGTGCTCGCGATCGACGGCTCCATCGTCGCCGACGAGAATTTCGGCAACCTCCTCGTCGACATCGCCGTGCTCCGGTCCCTCGGCATCAAGGTCGTCCTCGTCCACGGCATCGGCCAGCAGATCGTCGAGCGCTCCGAATCGCTCAAGATCCCCATCTCCAACGCCGACGGCACCGGCGTGACCGACCCGGCCACTCTCGACCTCGCGATCCGCGCCTCCTCGCGCGTATCGCACCTCATCCTTGAGGGCCTCACGCAAAACACCCTGAAATGCGCGATCACCAACAGCGTGCGCGCCCTCCCCACCGGCATCATCAAAGGCGTCGACCAGCAGTTCACCGGCAAGGTCGATCGCGTCGACAAGGACTTCATCGCCCACCTCATCAACGCCGACATCATCCCGATCATCCAGCCCATCGGCTATGGTCCGGATGGCCGCTCCCTGCGCATCAACTCCGACCTCCTCGCCGCCGAGGTGGCCGAGGCGCTCGGTGCCTCCAAGATCATCTACCTGACCCCGCAGGCCGGCTTGGAAATCAACGGCGAGATCAAGCGCGACATCTCCGTGGACACCCTCCGGGCGATCCTGAAGGACCATCCCGAACAGCTCAACGAGCTCTCCCGCAGCAAAGCCGTGCACGCCATCCGCGCCATCGAAACGGGCGTCCCCCGCGTGCACATCGTCGACGGACGCACCTTCGACGGCCTCATCAACGAAATCTTCTCCAGCGAAGGCGTCGGCTCGCTCATCTACGCGAACGACTACCAGCAGATCCGCAAGGCCACCAAGCGCGACGTGCGGTTCCTCTACAACCTCACGCGCAACGCCGTGAAACGCGAGGAACTGCTCCACCGCACCCAGCAGGCGATCGAGAAGAACATCGACCAGTTCTATGTTTTCGAAATCGACGAAAACATCATCGCGTGCGTCACGCTGTATTTTTACCCCGACAAACCGCATCTCGCGGAGATCGGCTCGCTCTACGTGCTGCCCTTCTACCACAACCGCGGCGTCGGCCGGAAGATGGTCGATTTCGCCTGCATGCGTGCGAAGGAAAAAGGCGTCACCACGCTCGTCGCCCTCTCCACGCAGAGCTATTCCTTCTTCACCTCCGTCCTCGGCTTCGAGGAGGCCGAAAAATCGGTCCTCCCCGAAGCGCGCCTCAAATCCTACGAGGAAAGCGGCCGCAACCCGAAGGTCCTGATCAAGCAACTGTAGGCCCGACCGCCGGTCGGGCTGGTCGGATTTTGACGCAAAGGCGCAAAGCGGACGCAAAGGTCGCAAAGAAAAACCTGCACTTTCCGTCCTCTGCGCCCTTCGCGTCTTAGCGTCTTTGCGCTAAAAACCCCGCCCCTTCCCCGCTTAGCTTTTCAGTTCAACGATCACCTGCACCTCGACCGTCGAGTTCCTCGGCAGTCCCGCCACGGCCACCGCCGCGCGCGCATGTTTGCCCGCCTCGCCAAACACCGCCACGAGCAGGTCGCTCGCACCGTTGATCACCGCCGGACTGTCCGCAAAACCGCTCACCGCGTTCACAAATCCGTTCACCATCACCACGCGCGCGACCTGGTCCAGCGAGCCGACCGCCGCCTTGATGTTGGCCAGCGTATTCAGCGTGCACACGCGCGCCGACTCGTAGGCGGTCTGCACCGTTTGAGTGTCACCGACCTGCCCTTCGTGTGTCATTTTTCCGTCCTGGATCGAAATCGTTCCCGCGCAAAACAGCAGGTTTCCCGTGCGCACGGTCGGCACGTAGTTGCCCGCCGCGGCGGCGGTGGCGGGAAGTTTCAGACCGAGCGGGGCAAGGTTGGCTTCAAAATTCGGCATAGGCCGGTCTTTCAAACGCGAAATCTCTCTCGATGCAAGGGCTCGCATGGGAGGCCGGCGGTCACGCCGGCCCGGGATTGAACGCCTTCAGGATCTTTGCGATCTCAGCGTTAAAAACCCCTCCGTTCTCCGCCTCATCCGAGCCCCAGCACCCGCCTCGCGTTTTCCCCCGACACTTCCCCCCGCTCTCGTGCGGGTATCCGCGCCCTCGCCTCCGCCAGCAAACCCGCCATCGAACCTTTCCCCGGCTCCCGCGGATATAGTTCCAGCGGATAATCCGTCCCCCACAAAATCTTTTCCGGCCCGCACGCCGCCAGCCCCTCTGTCCAGATCTCCGCGTCCGCACCGTAAAGCAGGGGCGTCGCCGCCGTGTCCACCCACACATTCTCCGGCAGCGCCCCGCCTTCCTTCCAAAGCCGGCCGCCCCAGTGCGCCAAAATAAACCGCACCTGCGGAAACGCCCGCGCCATCCCCAGAAAATCCGCCAGCGGCGTCTCCACGCGGCCCGGATACTTTCCCACCCGCGGATCGGTCACGTGCACGTTCACCGGCAGCCCCAGTTCACCCGCCTGCGCCAGCACCGCCCGCCAGCGCTCATCGTGCACGTCCACATGCTGGGAGTGTGGCGACACCTCCCCCAAACCGGTCAGCCCGTCGTCCTGCGCCCGCTTCATCTCCGCCAAAGCCGCCCCACCCGCCCCCGCGTGCACCGTTGCGAAAGCCGACAACCGCCCCGGATGCGCCCGCACGCACTCCGCGTAAAACCGGTTCTGCCGCACGCACGTGTCATGGTTTTCCCAATACCAACCCAGCAACACCGCCCGGTCCACCCCCGCCGCGTCCATTTCGCGCAACAACGCGTCCACCGACGGGAACGCCTGCACCGGCCGGCCCGTCGTCTTTCGCACGCGTGCGCACATCACCGCCCAATGCGGCTCATTCTGGGCAGCCGCCCACCCCGCCGGATCGCGGTTCGCCTCCGGCGGATATAAATGCACATGCGCATCGATGACGGGCATGCGGCCCAAAATCACGCGTTGCCCCACCTCGCGCAACCCGCAACTCTCCCGCCCACGTATCCCTCCATGCTCAACCGCATCTTCAAGCTCTCCGCCCACGGCACGACGACCGGACGCGAGCTTCAGGCCGGCCTCGCGACCTTCGCCGCCATGGCCTACATCCTCGCGGTCAACCCCGGCATCCTCATGCCCGGTTTCGGCGCCGATCCTGCCATCGGCACCGACCCCGCCTCCGCAAGCTACGTCGCCACCCACGGCGCACTCGTCACCGTCACCGCCCTGACCGCCGCCGTGGCAACCGTCATCATGGCATTGATGACGAACTACCCGATCGCGCTCGCCCCCGGCATGGGCATCAACGCGTTTTTCGCGTTCACGATCTGCCTCGGCGCCGGCATCCCGTGGCACGAGGCGCTCGGCATGGTGTTTGTGAACGGCGTCCTCTTCCTCCTTCTTTCGCTCACCGGCATCCGCGAAAAAATGATCCGTGCGCTCCCCCACGCGCTCAAATTCGCCATCACCGCCGGCATCGGCCTGTTCATTGCCTTCATCGGCCTGGAGAACGCCGGCGTGGTGGTCGCCCACCCCGGGACCTTGCTCACCCATGGCGACTTCACGAGCGGCTCCGCCGCCCTCTGCCTCGCCGGCGTCATCATCACCGGCATCCTAGTCGCCCGCCGCATCCCCGGCGCGATCATCATCGGCATCGCCGTCATCACCCTTGCCGGTCTCTTCGTGCACGACGGCCACGGCGGCACCGTCACCCGCTGGCCCTCCGAACTCTTTTCCGCCCCCGCCTCGCCCGCGCCGGTTTTCTTCAAACTCACCTTCGGCTTCCTTCACGACACCGGCGCCTTCATGAAGGCCGTGCCCTTCATCGTCGCCCTGCTCCTCGTCGATATGTTCGACAACCTGGGCTCCCTCATCGGCGTCACCACCCGCGCCGGCCTCGTCGATGCCGGGGGCAACCTGCCCAAGGCCGGACGCGCCCTCGTCGCCGACTCCTTCGCCGCCATGCTCAGCGCCCTCGCCGGCACGTCAACCGTGGTGACCTACATCGAAAGCGCCTCGGGCGTGGAAGCCGGCGGCCGCACCGGCCTGACCTCCCTCACCACCGCCGCGCTGTTCCTCTGCGCACTCTTCCTCACCCCGCTGATCTTGATCGTCCCCGCCGCCGCGACCTCCCCCGCGCTGGTCGTCGTCGGCGTGCTCATGCTGCAATCAATCACCCGCATCAACCTCGATGACTTCGTGGTCGCCCTGCCCGCCGCCCTGATCGTGATCGGCATTCCGTTTACGTTCAGCATCGCCGAGGGCCTCGGCCTGGGCGTGGTCGCCGCCGCACTGCTGGCGCTTGGCACGGGCCGTCCGCGCAGCCTGCCGGTCACCGGCTACGTCATCGCCGTGGTTTTCTTTTTAAAATTCTTCCATATCTTTCCGTTCACCGCCTGAACGAGCCCCAGGCCTTCGCCATGTCCAAGATCATCCCGTTCGACTCCGCCGCCGCTTCCGCCCCCGCGCCCGACTTCAGCGCGCTCATCGCGGAGCTCCAGCATGCGACCGGCAGCGTCTTCGCCCCCCAGGTCCTCGACGAACGACCGCTCTACGGCACCACGATCTATCTCGCCACCTGCTCGCTCGACACGCGTTTCGGTCCGTTTCGCGCCTATATTTTCCAGGACCTGATCGACAAGCACTACATCATCGCCCTTACCCACGGCGACATCCGCGACGCGGACACCCTCCACACGCGCATCCACTCGTCGTGCGTCACCAGCGAAACGTTGCGCGGTTGCGATTGCGACTGCGTCCAGCAGCTCGAAGGCGCCTTCAAGGTCATCGCCGAGAAAGGCCGCGGCATTCTTTTCTATCTCATGCAGGAGGGACGCGGCGTCGGCTACGTCGGCAAATCCCGCGACCGCATGCTCGTGCAAGCCTCCCTCGACCAGCTCTCCACCTTCGAGGCCTACGCCGCGATGGGCCTCAAAAAGGACCACCGCAACTACGAGAACATTTCCCACATCTGCCACCTGCTCGGCCTCAAGGCGTCCTTTACCGTCCTCACCAACAACCCCGACAAAATCGACGCCCTCCGTTCCCAAGGCATCGTCGTCGCCGGCACCGAGACGCTCGAATTCGAGCCCGGCCCTTTCAACCTCGCCTACCTCACGTCAAAGGCCGCCGGCGGCCACATCCTCAAGCGCCCGTCCGCCACCACCATCAAGCGCGCCCTCCCGCCCGAGCCGGTTGTCCTCTTTAAACCGAGCGCCCTGCCCGAGGCCCGCCGTTTCATTTACTCGGCCAGCTATTTCCTGCCGATGAAACCGGTGGACGACGACATCCTCCTCACCGAGGCCCAGTTCAAAGAGCTGTTCCGCCAGCAATCCATCGAACGCTACATGGCCGGCCCGCGCCCGCTGGTGCTCGGTTATGAACTCATTCGCGACGACCGTTTCTTCGTTAAAATCGCGACGGACCATCTCACCGCCTTCAAAAAACAAAATCCGCACGACCCCATCGTCGACCTGCTGACCACGCCTTACTGGTTTCGCGTCCACGTGTATTACGACATCGTGACCAGCGAGGATTTCATCGTGCTCACCCACGGGAAACCGCGCGCGATCGACACGCCCGTGGTGCGCATCCACAGCGAATCCCTCTTCAACCGCTTCCCGCTCCGCGCCACCGGCAACCGCGACAAGCTCAAGGAGTCGGTGAAGCACATCGTCACCTACGGCAGCGGCGCGCTCCTGCTCCTGCACAACGACGGACGCGGCGCGGGCTTCGGCGCCTTCGCGACCGATGCGATGATGGCCGAGAACGGCCAGGCCACCACCACCGATGACGCCTATCGCAAGCTCGGCGTGGCCTACGACAGCCGCGACTACGACGCGTCGCTGACGCTGTTGAAGCACCACATTCCCAACGAAAAAATCCAGATGGTGATGAACTCACCCGACAGCCTCGTCAAAAAACCCGAATACGCCGAGGCCCTCAACCGCCACCACATCGACGTGGACCGCTGGATCTTCCTCGATCACGAATGATCCGCCACCCGGCGAGGCGACCATCGTCTTTGATGGTGGCAAAATTTCGTGCAATCAACGCCCGTTCGTTTTCCAATTTCTCCCCGTGAACGTATCCCTGACAGTCGATTACCGCGTAACCTGGCTGCCCACCCTGTGCTCGTTCGTGACCGAAACCGCGCGCGCGCTCGGGGCCGACGAGACCGAGCGGGAAAAACTTCACCTGGCCGCCGAGGAGACCGCCATGCACATCATGGAGTCGATTCCTCACGATGACCTGGAGGACTCCTTCGAGGTGATCTGCGCGCCCCAGGTGGACGGAGTGGAATACATTTTTAAAAACCTGGGGCCGCCGGTCAACGTCGCCGCCCTGCCCGCCTACGACCACCAGGCCCCCGAGGAGTCGATCGAAGGCCTGCGCCTGTTTCTGGCCCGCAAGATGGTGGACCGGCTGGAGTTCATCAACCAGGGCCGCGACGGCTGGCGCACCACCGTCTTCAAGCGGCTTCAGGCCATGAAACCGCTCGCCGCCACGGTCACGGCGCCCTCCGGCGAGCCCGGGCCCCGTCCCGCCCCCGGCTCCGAATCCGTCACCACCGCGATCGCCCGGCCCGCCGACGCCTTCGAGATCGTCCAGATGGCGTATCATAATTATCGATACTCGTATGCCAAGGAGTCGTTCTACTACGCCGAGAAACTGCAGGTGGAGCTGGCGTCAAAACAGACGGTCTCGTTTATCGCCCGGATCCAGTCCGGTCCTATCGTCGGCCACCTGGCCCTCTTCACCAAGGAACACAGTCCGACGGTCCGTGAGGTCGGCGCCGTGATGGTGAGGCCCGACTACCGCCGCTCGCGCGCCCTGCTCTCCCTTCTCAAAACCGTCCTGCGCTACGTGGACGAAAATCCCGAGCGCCTCGACTTCTACATCTCAAATCTCGTCACGGCCCATACGCTCTCCCAGAAGCTCGCCGCGACCATGGGCATGAAGCCGCTGGCGCTGAACGTCTCCACCCACCCCCGCGCCCGGTTCATGGGTCTGCAGTCCGCGCAGGGGCGCGAATCCAACCTCTATGCCGTGCGCGTGAATCGGGAACAGGCGCCCACCTCGATCTATCTCCCGCCCGTCCACGCAGCCATCGCAGCCCGGCTGTTTGGCAATCTGGCACTCAACGTCACGCTCCTCACGGACACCGCCGAACCAACCGAGGCCCAGACCACCTGGACCTCCAGCTACGATGCCAAGGCCGGCTACGCGACCCTCACGGCCGACCGCTATTGCGTGGATTTCCCGAACTCCCTGCGCGCAGCCGCCTACAAACTGTTCCTGGAGAAAGTCGAGACGCTCGCCCTCCGTCTTCCCGCCTGGCAGCCGCTTCCTCCGGGCCTTGAGGAGGAACTTCAAAAGCAGGATTTCTTCTTCTGCGGCTTCGTCCACCACAACGAGGGCCGCTGGCACCTGGCCTACTCGCGGCTGGTTCAGCAGCATTTTTCCTTCGACGATGCCCAGGTGTTTGATCCCGTCGCCGAAGAATTGAAGGCCTATGTGGCCGGCCGCCACCAACAACTCATCACCACGGGAATTTTATCATGAATGGCTGGATCCTCCACTCCGGGCAACCGCTCCCCGAAATACGCCGCGGCATCGACGAAGCCGCCGCCAACAAAATCAAGATCGAGCTCGTGGACCCGAAGGAAGTCGACCTGGTGCTGGATCCGCAGGCCACGGCGATTCTGCTGCGCGGAGCCCCGGTGCCCCTGCCCGACTTCGTGATCGCCGCGTTTCTCGAGGAGCCTGACTACTACAACATCGCCCTGCTCCGTCACCTCGAGTTGCTCGGCTCGCTGTGCGTGAACACCGCGCAGACAATCCAGAACACCGGTGACAAACTTCTCACCCATCACCTGCTGGTCAGCGCCGGCATACCCACCCCGCGCACGCTCCTGCTTCATCGCGGAATGACCGCCGGCGACGTGTTGCGCCATTTTGAACTGCCCCTCGTCTTCAAGCTCCTGAACGGTTCGAAAGGCGAAAGCGTCGAACTCATCCACACCCGCGACGAACTCGAAAAACGCCTCGCCCTCCTCAGCCAGTCGGCCTCCGGCCAGCACTGGCTCGCCCAGGATTACATCAAGCGCAGCCATGGTCGCGACCTGCGCGTCCTCGTGATCGATCGCAAGCCTGCCGTCGGCATGCTGCGTCAGGGTGCCGCCGGCAGCTTCAAATCCAACTTCTCGCTCGGCGGCAGCGTCTCGCACTGGCCGCTCACCGACGAAGTCCGCGCGCTCGCTCAAAAGGTCATCGACGCCGTCGGCCTCAATATCGGCGGCATCGACCTTCTCTTGAACGACGGCGAATTCCTGGTGTGCGAAGCCAACTCCATGCCCGGCTTTCAAGGCATCGAAAAATGCTGCGACCTGAACGTGCCCGCGGCGATTTTTCGCTCCATCGGAAAACAGCTCGCCTACAAGCGGAAAAGCCCCTTCCAGATGCGCGCCTTCTTGAGCGCCGAAAGCGGCCCCCTTTCGATCTGCGAACGACTCGCCGCGAGCCGGGATGCGGACGCCCTCAACTACTTCATCGGCCTCTGCGACGACCCCGAACGGGTTCAACGCGCAGTCTTGAACGACATCCTCACCCGCAATGCCGGCAGCGCCCGCGGGCAGGCGCTCGGGTTCCGGGAGATCACCGATGTCGAAGGCTTCCGCCAGCGGGTGCCCGCGTCCGACTGGACGGCCTGCGCCGACGACGCCCGGCGCATGGAAACGGGCGAAACCGACCTGCTTTTTGAAGGGGCGACCAAACATTTCCTCATCACCAGCGGCAGCACCGGCAAGGCGAAATACCTGCCCGAGAGCGATCGCGGCGCCCTGGCCAAATCCATGACTGGCCGTCTGCGCACCACCGCCATCGCCCGGCAAAACCCCGGCCTGCTGGAAGGCGCCATCCTGCCCCTGTCCAACAGCCCGACCTTCGGCACCACCTCCGCCGGCATTCCAATCGGCTCGGCGTCCGGCCTGACCCTCGCGGCCGTTCCGGCCAGTTTTCAAAAACGCATGGCATTCCCGATCGACTGCTACGCCATCGATAAACCGGCGGTGCTCGATCAGGTCATCATGCGCCTGGCCCTCGAACAGGATGTGCGGGCGATCATCACCAACAATGCCGCGCGCGCGCAGCAACTCTTCGAACTGGCCCGCGCCTCGGCGCCCGCGTTTATCCAGGACATCGAAGCGGGCTCGCTCTCCCCTGAACTGGACCTCCCTGCGGACCTGCGCGCAAAGATCGAGGCCACGCTCAAACCGAATCCCGCGCGCGCCGCGGAGTTGCGCGCACTGCTGGCGGACGGACGTTTCTCGCCTCGTTACTACTGGCCCAAACTCTCCATTTTCTCGTGCTGGTTGGCGGGCTCGGTCGGCCGGTTCGCCGCCGGCATCCGCAACGTTCTCCCCGAGACCTGCCGCCTGTTTGATTGCGGCTACGGAGCGAGCGAGGGGAAGTTCAACATCCCCCTCAAACCGGAAACCCCGGCCGCACCGCTGGCGATTCACGCCGGCTTCTACGAATTCATCCCGCTGGAGGGCGGCGCGCCGCTGCTCGCGCATGAACTCAAGGACCAGACCTCCTATCAATTGGTGGTCACGAATTATTCGGGTCTCTATCGCTACGATATTCACGACATCGTCCGGGTGGACGGCTTCACCGGCCGGACTCCCAATATTTACTTCGAAACCAAGAGCGGTGAAATCGCCAACCTCGCCGGCGAAAAAATTTCACCGACCACGGTGATGCAGTCGTTCGAAGCCCTGCCGTCCGAACTCAAAAACCAAGTCCGGCATTATGCGCTCCAGGAGGGTAAAAAAGATCACCACTGGCTCTGCCTTGAGCCCAAGGAAGGCGAGGTGCTGGACGCGGAACGTTTCGGACGGCTCTTCAACGAGGCGATGGAAACAATCTCGACGGTCTATAAATTGTTGCGCGGGCAGAGCGTCATCCAGGACTGCCGCACGGTCGTGCTGCGACCGGGCTGGCAGGCCTCCCTCTATGCCCGTCGTGTCACCCCCGGACAAAGCACCGCGCAAGTAAAGTTACCCGTCATTCTGCGCGAACCGCTGGACGAAACGCTGGTCGCCTACCGCCAGGCTGAGTGAGCGTTGAAACCATCATGAGCAGCGCGACCCCGGTCCCCGCCAGGACCGTTCCCCGTCTTCTGGCCTCGATCTTGGTGGCCATCTGCCTGACGCGGCTCGGCACCAGCATCTTCCTGCCCGCGCTGCCGATGATGCAGACGAGCCTCGGTGTTTCCCTCGAAGCGCTGAACGCGACGCTCACGGTGTTCTTTATCGCCTATGCCGCGGCGACCTTGGTGGCCGGACCGCTCGTCGATAGCTTCGGACGCCGGCCAGTCATTCGACTGGGGTTGATCGTATTTATCGTCGGATCGCTGCTCTGCGGTTTCGCGCAGGCGATGCCGCAGCTCTGGTCGGGCCGCATTTTACAGGCCGTGGGGGTCGCGTTCATTCCCGTGGCCGGCCGCGTGATGGTGCGCGACGTGTGCGACGATCGCCAGATGCTCTCCGCGCTGGGCTGGATCAGCGCAATCAGCAGCGTGGGCCCGATTCTGGCTGCGGTGCTGGGTGGCGTAATCGTCAAACACGCCGGATGGCAGGCGACGTTCCATGTGCTCTCACTGGCGGGTGTCGCCGTCACCGCTTTCATCTGGCGGAGCCTCCCGGAGACGATCACCGAACCGAAGCCCTTCAGCCTTGGCTCGGCGCTTCGCAGCTATGTCCGCATGCTGGCCTCGGGAAGCTTTTCGATCGTCGTCCTGCCGGTCTCGTTGTGCTTTGCCCTCCAGGGAGTCTATTTTGCGGCGGCGCCCTACATTTTTGTGCACAGCTTCAAGCTGAGTCCGGCCGTCTTCGGCCTTTCCAACATTGTCCTCCTCGCGGCGTTGTTGTGCGGGCGCCCGCTCGCACTCTTCTTGTCGAAACGGTATTCCACGTTCACGGCCTACGTGACTCCAGCCGTCCTGACCGTCACGGCGGGAGTGTTGCTGCTGTATTGGGTCAGGACCGATACGATCAACCCCGTGAAGTTTTTGTGTGCGACCGGTCTCTACTGCATGGGCTTTGGCGCAATGGTTCCTGTCGGCATGCAGTCCATCCTTACCGCGTGGAAATCCGAGGGCGGCAAAGCCTCGTCGCTGTTCGGATTCAGCACCTTCGGGGCGATGGCATTGGGTTCGTTCGCCGTGGGGGTGTTAAGCGAGAATCCGGACGAAACGCTGGAGGTGATGGCCTTCCTGACCTTTGCCTTCGGCTTGCTGGTGTTGCTCTCAGCCGCCCTCACCCGGGGCTTTTTGCAGAAACGCAAACCATGATGCCCCGACAGGAGGCGTGCACATCACTCGCCCGGGATACCGGCCTCCGCGTTTTCTGATCAGCGAGCTGAGTGCAAACCTTCCGCTCTGGACTCCCGTCTCCAGACTCCTAGCGTCATCCCTTCCTCCATGACTCTGATCGAAGACCTTCAATGGCGCGGACTCCTCGCCGACTGCACCGACCTCGACGCGCTCACCAAGCGCCTGAACGAAGGACCCGTCACCCTCTATTGCGGCTTCGATCCGACCGGCGACTCGCTCCATGTCGGCCATCTCATGGGTCAGCTCACTCTCAAGCGCTTCCAACTCGCCGGCCACCACGTCATGGCCCTCGCAGGCGGAGCCACCGGCATGGTGGGCGACCCCTCCGGCCGCTCCTCCGAACGCAACCTTCTCACACGCGAACAGCTCTCGCACAATATCGCCTGCATCAAGGAACAGCTCGCGCGCTTGCTCGACTTCGACGCCTCCGCCAACCCGGCCCGGCTCGTGGACAATGCCGACTGGACCGCACCCATCAGCTTCCTCGATTTCCTCCGCGATATCGGAAAACACTTTTCGTTGAACGTCATGCTCGCCAAGGACTCCGTGAAGTCCCGCATGGAGGGCGACTCGGGCATCAGCTACACCGAGTTCAGCTACCAGCTCCTCCAGGCGCACGACTTCTACCACCTGCGCAAGACCTTCAACTGCGAACTCCAGATCGGCGGTTCCGACCAGTGGGGCAACATCACCGCCGGCACCGATCTCGTCCGTAAAAAGCTCGGCGCGCATGTCTGGGGCTGGACCTTCCCGCTCATCACCAAGAGCGATGGCACCAAATTCGGCAAAACCGCCGGCGGTGCCGTCTGGCTCGATGCACAAAAGACCAGCCCCTACAAGCTCTACCAGTTCTTCGTTAACACGGAGGACGCCAAGGTCTCCGAATACCTGCGCAAATTCACCTTTCTCAGCCGTCCCGAAATCGAGGACCTTGAGGCGAAACACGCCGCCAATCCCGGCCCGCGCGAAGCCCACAAGGCGCTCGCACGCGAAGTCACCCGCCTCGTTCATGGACAAGCCGCGCTCGACGCCGCCCTCAAGGCCAGCGAGATCCTTTTCGGCGCGGAGATCGGCGACACCACCGAGGACGTGTTCCGCGATGTCGTCGGCGAGATTCCCACCAAAGAGGTCATCTCCGCCCAACTCGCCACGCCCGGTTTCCTTCTCACCGAGGCGCTCGTCCACTCCGGTCTCTCGCAATCAAAAGGACAGGCACGCAAGGATATCGAGGGCGGCGGCGTTTATATCAATAACGTGAAATGCGCCGACATCGCCCGCGTCCTCACTCCGTCCGACCTCCTCTTCGGCAAGCACATCCTCCTTCGCAAAGGCAAACGCACCTACGCCGTGCTGAACCTGACCGCGTAAACGGGAGCCGGAGGAGCCTCACCCGATCCCGGGGCACAAGCGTCAGCCCGGCCAAAGGCGGCCCCCAGCCTGCCTTTGGAACACCCTCACCGCTACGCTTGACTCCACCCGCCCGCATCCCGCAACGTTCCCGACTCACCTTTTAAAAACCTATGGGCCAACAATCCAACAAACACATCAAGAAGAAGCGCCGCATCGCCTACCACAAACGCAAGAAGGAAGCCGCCGCTGCCACCAAGAAGCCCGCCTCCAAGGCGAAGAAGTAATCGGCTTCACCTCCGACTCTTTAAAAACCGCCGCCTTACCGCTGCGGTTTTTTTGTGGGCTCATGGTTTTCCAGCCAGAGCCCAATCTCGCGCCGGGCCTGCAAGGCATGCGTGAGCCAAAAGGCTGGTAGTCTCTATCATATTTTCTTCGGACATGAGGCAGGACGGGACCGCTGGGGCCGCCCCCGAACTCATCCGGCTTACGTGCGCCGAAGTGGACGGCCCAGCGGTCCATCCCTACCTTTCATCCACTTTCTCCATGTCTCCCGCGTTCAAAGAATGGCAGGTCATCGTCGAGGCCCTCCTCGCCGGCGAACAGCTCCTCATCCTGCGCAAAGGCGGTATCGCCGAAGGCCGGGGAGGCTTCGCGCCCAATCGTGCCGCCCGCTTCTGGCTTTTCCCCACGCACTTTCACGCACAGGCGGAGAAAACCAAACCGTCCGCCGCCCGGTTCATCGATCCCACGCCCGCTCAGGACGCCACCGTCACCGTGCGCGCGTTTGCCGATGTCGTGCATCACGCCTTTCTCGCCGACTGGGAGTCCGTCGCCCGGCTCGATCCGTTTCACTTTTGGACCGCCGACACGCTCCGGGAGCGATTCGACTGGGCAAAGCCCCCGGGTCTTCACGCGTTTGTCGTGCGCATTCACCGGCTCCACGCTCCAATCACCCTGCCACTCACCCGCGAGATGGGCGGCTGCAAATCCTGGATCGAACTTCCCGGGGCCTTCGATGCCCATCCGGCCACACCGGTGCTCGACGACACAACCTTCGCAACCCGGGCTGCCGACCTCGGCCTCTGATCGTAACGCCTCTGGCCGCGCCGCCTTTCTGTTCACGCAAACCGCACCGGTCCGCTCACGGATTCTGCGGCGCCGGCTTGGGCGTCCATTCCGTGAGCAATCGCTGGGCGACCGTGTAATCAGGAACCTTGGCGAGCAGCTCCTTTAACAAAAATACCGCCTCCTGATTGCGGCCCGCGGACTTCAACTCGCGTGCGGCCTCAATCATCTTCGCCGAGCGTTGCCGGTCTCCATTGATGTAAAGACGGGCCGCCAGTCGCAACGTCAGCAGATCTCCCGTTCGCCCGCTGAAGCGCACCTCGTCGCGGGAAAGCTCCGCGTCACGGGCGGCCAGCCAGGCCGGCTTGGCAAGCCGGACCTCCTTGATTGCCTGCAACGCGCCCGTGTAATCACCGCCTTTGGTCAACTCGTCGAGCCGTGCCAGAAAACCGGCCTCGTCCCATTCCACTCGCCCGGCCGGGGCAAGAATGGGCTCCACCACCGCGGTCGAGGGCCGTGGGCGCGGAACCACCACCGCGACCTTGGCCGCCTGTGCGGCGGCGAGCTCGCCATCCAGTTCATTGCGCCAGGCCTCGATCACCGTGTTTTGCGGATAAATCCCTTGCGCGAAAGTGACAATCTCCCGGGCGGTGGCCGGACGTTTCGCACGACGCATGTTGGTGATCAAATCCTTGTAGAAACTCAGCGCGAACTGCCGCCCGCGCACCAGATCGACGAGGTTGGATTGAGCGCCATCCGCCGGGTCGAGCGCAGCCCTGACTTGAGCGTTCATGACCTCATACCAAGGCGCCGCAGCCTCGGTCTTTTTCGGCGAGTCGGCGATCTCCGCAAGCACACCTGCCGCCGCATCCCACTCGCCCTGCGCAATCAACGATTGCACCAGGAAACGCCGCAACGGCTCGAGGTCGAAACCCTGTTGCCCGGCATAGGCGACGAGCTGCTCGATCATCGGTCGCTCGGCAATCTCGGCAAGCGGTGCCGCCAAGACATGCAAATACTGAGGCGTGCTGCCGAATCTCAACAGGAACCGCTCGAACGCGGTGTTCGCCTGATCACGGCGCCCGGCCAGCAATTGTTGCACGATACCGTAAACATAGGGTCGCGGGTCGGTCGGAGACAGGCTCCGCAACATTTCCAGCGATCGCTCCATCCCGGCCGGATTGCCGGCCTCGCGATATGCCCGCACCTGCAACCGCAGGATCTGCGGATCGGCCCGGCTGCCTCCCCGGCGGTTCCACTCGTCCAAAAAGGTCAGAGCCTCGGCGCCCTTGCCGGCCTTGAGCAAGGCCAGCACTCGAAACTCGTTGAGCGCGGGACTGCCCGTCTCGTCTTCGGAGCCGGCGAGGGCCAGTGCTTCGTCCGACCGGTCGGCCGCAAGCAGCACGGAGACTTTTTGCTGGACGAGCCATCGGTGATCGGACGCAAGCCGCGGGTCGCTTCCGACCAGCGCAAGGGCACGGTCGCAGGTGCGCAGCGCCCAGTCAAAATTTTCGCTCTGCGTCGCGGACTTGAGCATCGTTTCGACGTAGTCTTTTCCCGGATACTTGGTCGCAAGACCGCCATCATAGACCTCGATCGCCTGTTTGCGGGCCTTCATCGCAATGAAGATCTCGGCGAGCGTCAGCCGGCCCTCGATTTCATCGGGATTGCGGGCGATGCCGATGCGCAGCTTGGACAACCCCGTCCCCCACTTGCGCTCCTTGATGTCGGCGAGACCCTCGGCCACCAGCGCCTGGCCGCGCAGCTTTTGGATGCCACTCCAGCGGGTTGGCAGGATCAGGTCGGTATAGGTGACGTAGTTATACGGCCGGCGGTCCAGCCAGAACCAGAGCGCCGCCGCCCCCGTGAAATAGCCCACCACCGCGAGCCCGGCGAGCCACGCCAGCACTCCACGACCGCTGATGACGATGCCGCGCAAACGCCCGCCGGGGTTGCCCCGGGTGTAGATGCCGAACAGCCCAAGATGCCAGTCGGCTTCGACGCGCGCGCCATTCCAGCATAGTTTGATCTTGGGAAATGCCATGGAGCAACGAATCGCCTGCTCAGGCGCCGATGGTGGATTTCGCACCCCGCACGGATTCGGCGATGTTCTCCTGGTGGGCCTCGATGTCGCCCTTGTTCTGGTTGAACTTCATCGAAACAGTCTTCGACACGCCGCGTTCCTCCATCGTCACGCCGTAGATCGCCTGTGCGGCCGAGACCGTGCGCTTGTTGTGCGTGATGATGATGAACTGGGAGTTGTCCACGAACTTGCCCAGCAAGTTCGTGAAACGACCGATGTTCGATTCGTCGAGCGGCGCGTCCAGCTCGTCGAGCAAGCAGAACGGCGAAGGCTTCACCATGTAGAGGGCGAAGAGCAACGCGACCGCGGTGAGTGTTTTCTGCCCGCCGGAGAGCAGCGTAATGCCCTTGAGCTTGGTGCCGGGAGGCTGCGCGGTGATCTCGATGCCGGACTCCAGGATATCGTCGGTAACGATGAGCTCGAGGTTGGCGATGCCGCCGCCAAAGAGCGTCTGGAACGTGTAAACGAAGTTCTTTTTGATCTGGTCGAAGGTGATCTGGAACTGGGTCATCGAGGTCTGGTTGATCTCGTCGATCGTCTTGATGAGGTCAGCCTTCGCGGTGTTCAGGTCATCGCTCTGCCCCTTGAGAAAGTCATAGCGCTGCTTGAGTTCGGCGTATTCCTCGATGGCACCCGTGTTGACCGCGCCCATGCTGGCGAGGCGCTGGCGGAGAGCGTCGAGCTCGGTCTTCACGGCGTCCATGTCCGCGGATTTTTCGAGCGCAACCAGATCCTCCTCGGTCGGATCGGGCTTGGGGCCCTTCTTCTTGCGGCGTTTGACCGGGACAGCTTCAGCCTCGGCAGGCTGGGCCTCGCCTTCAACCACGGGTGTAGCGGCCGGGCTCTCAACTTTGGCCTCGGGACTCTCGGCTTTTCCGCCCTCCTCATCCTCGTCGTCGTCGAGATCGAGCGCCTTCAGGTCGGGCGGATCATCCTCGGAACGCCAGAGAAGCGCACGCCAGTCGTATTGGCCAACGCGAATCTGAAACTCGCGCTGCACATCCTCCTCGAGGAACTGGGCGCGCGACTTGTTTTGGGCCAGGGCGACTTCGCAGCGGCTGAAGTCCGACTGGGCCTTCTCGGCGTCGGTGCGAATGCCTTCCTGGGAGTTTTCAACCCCGCCGATCTCACGCTCGACGTCGGCGAGCTCCTTGCGGATCTGCTCCACCTGCTGCTGGGCGACGATGAGGGTTTCGGCGATCTGCGCGGCGCGGGCCTTCTGGTTGTCGCTTTCGGATTCGAGGGACGAGATCTGCTCGGTCCACACCTCGATTTCCTGCTGGCGCTGGACGAGGATCTCGGAGAGCTGGGCGCGACGACGCTCCATGTCGGCGATGCCGCGATCAAGGACCTCGACCTTCTGGCGACGCTCGGCGAGTTCGAGGCGGGCCTGGGCCAGGGTTTCGCGTTTCACATCGCGATCGGTGCGCAACTCGACAATGCGCGTCTCCATTTCATGGATACGCGCGCGGCCGGCTTCGACCGCATTGGATGCCTCGGTGAGCGCAGCCTGGGCGCGCTCGAAGCGGGCCTGAGTTTCGTTGCGCTGGGCTTCCAGGCCCTGCAGCTCGGAATCCATGCGGCCGGCCTTGGCACCGATCTCTTCGAGCGCACGCTGCGCGTTGCGCTCCTCGGACTGGACCGTCGCGACATTCTGGGACGCCTCAAGCACCTCGGCGCGCTTGGCTTCGAGGGTGGTCTCGGCCTCGGCGAGGCGGGCGTTGAGGTTGTCGATGATGGCCTTCTGGTCATCGTGGGCCTTCTGATCGTCCGCGAGCAGGCGGGCGGTCTCGCGCAGGTCGATTTCGCGCTGAACGATGCTGTTGTTCGATTTTTTTGCGAAGCCGCCGAAGACCAGGCCGCGGCGGTCGACGATCTCGCCCTTCGCGGTGGCGACGGCGAGGAAGCTGAACGACGGATTGGCTTTCCAAAAATCGAGGAAGGCGTGGAGGTTGTCCGCGACATAGCAGGCGCCGAGGAGCGCGGCGGCGGGATGCGAGGCATCGAGATTGAGCAAGGCGGATGTCGCGGGCGTAAGACCCGGAGGCAGCTCGACGGAGGGGGAAACGTGAGGCTGCAGACCTGAAACCTGAAGGCAGACGCTGCCGATCTGTTCAGTCTCCAGCTGTGCGAGGATGCGTTGCGCCGTTTCTACGTCGGCGACGCTGATCGCCTCAACGGCGGACCCGAGCAAGGATTCGATGGCCTTGGCATGGGCGGGCACGACTTCGAGGCCCTTAGTGATCGGAATGGCCGTGGAGGAGCCGAGCGTGGGGGCGAGACGCCCCTGAAGGATGGCCTTCGCACCTTCGCCGAAGCCTTCGAACTTCTCGGCGAGCTGCTTGAGCAGGTTCAGGCGGGCGGTGCGCTGGGCGAGCTGGCGGTCGATGTCCTGGAGCTTTTTCTGCGCCTCGCGGAATTCCCTGGTGAGATCGCCGATCTGGATCTGCACGTCCTGCGTCTCCTGATGGGCGCGGGCCTTGGCGACGGTGGCCTCCTCGACGCGGGCGTTGAGCTCGGAGAGCTGCTGGGCGGCGGAGGACTGCTGCTGGCGGAGTTGCTCGAGTTCGCCGGCGACGGATTCATGGCGGTGGGCGGAGGTCTTTTGGTCGACCTCGTAGCTGGAGCAATCGGTGCGGAGGCGGGCGACGTTGCTCTCGAACTGGAGGAGCTGGAACTTGGTTTGCTGAAGCTCCTGTTCGAGCTTCGTCAACTCGGCTTCGACGACGGCGAGTTCGCGATTGCGATCCTGGAAGACCGCGTCGGAGCTGCCGAGAAGAGTGAGCTGCTGCTCCTTGTCCTGCGCGCCGGTGTCGACCTGCGAGGACAACTCGTGGAGCTGCATCTCGAGTTCGCCGAGGTTGTCACGGGAGGACTCGAGACGGTCGGCGAGGCCCGAGCGCTTGATCTGGGAAAGGTTCGCGGCGTTCTCGGCCTGCTCTTTTTCGGAGCGCAAATCGAAGACGGCCTGCTGGGCCTCCTGCACGCGCTGGTTGAGCTGGGTGCGGCGGGTTTTCTGGCCTTCAAGGGCGGACTGCTGCTGCTGGAGGTGCGTGCGACGGGTCTCGGCGGCGGCGCGAAGCTGGATGAATTGCTCCTCCAATTGCGAGAGGGTCGCGGTAACTTGCGCGTAATGATAGCCGTGGTGCGCGAGGGCGAGGTGGCGGAGGCGCCAGGAAAGTTTTTTGTAGCGCAGGGCCTTGGAGGCCTGGCGGCGGAGCGAGCCGATCTGACGGGCGATCTCGGTAACGACGTCGGCCACGCGCACAAGATTTTGATCGGTAAGCGTGAGTTTGGAGAGGGCCTCCTTGCGCTGGGATTTGTATTTGGTGATGCCGGCGGCCTCCTCGAAGACCGCGCGCCGCTCCTCGGGCTTGGAGGAAAGGATCTGGTCGATCTGGCCCTGCGCCATGATCGAGTAGGACGTGCGGCCGATGCCGGTATCCATGAAAAGCTTTTGGATGTCCTTCAGCCGGCATGGCTGGCCGTTGAAGAAATACTCGCCCTGGCCGTCGCGGTGGACCCGGCGCATGATCTCGATCTCGTGGAATTCGCTCCCGAGTTGTTTTTCGCAATCGGTCAGGAGCAGGGATACTTCGCACAACTGGGCGGGCTTGCGGGTATCGGCACCTTCGAAAATGACGTCCTGCATCTTGCCACCGCGGAGGGCCTTGGCGGACTGCTCACCGAGCACCCAGCGGATCGCATCGGCCACGTTGGACTTGCCGCAGCCGTTGGGACCGACGATCGCCGTCACACCCGGCTCGAAACGGAGGGTGCTGGGGTCGGCAAAGGACTTAAAACCGTGAAGCTTGAGCGCCTTGAGATACATGAAAAGAAACGGGCATTCAGACGCCGCGCCCGCCTGCGGCAAACGCAAAGTGCGTGACCGTTATCGGGACGATCAGACGGGCTTGTCCCCCCGTCTTCTGGAATCGGAGAAATGCCTTCTGCCGGACCGGACATTTGGCCCTGCCCGGGCCACAAGGCACAAAAAAAGACGGCCGCCCGGGGGCGGCCGTCTTTTTGCCAATCGCCGGAGGCGCAACCGGCTTACTGAAGGCCCTTGATGATTTCGATGATCGGGAGGAAGAGCGCGATGACGATCGTGCCCACCATCACGGCCATGAACACGATCATGACCGGTTCGATGATCGAGGTGAGGCCGGCGACGGAGTTGTCCACTTCGTCATCATAAGTGTCCGCGACGCGGTTGAGCATCTCAGGAAGCGCACCCGTTTCTTCGCCGACCTCGATCATGGACGTAACCATGGTCGGGAAGACCTTCGTCGAGTCGAGCGGGCGGGCGACGTTGTCACCTTCCTTCACGCGGTCGTGAACGACATTGAGCGCATCGGCGACGTGGACGTTGCCGGACGTGTCACGGGTGATGAGCAGTGCCTGCAGGATCGGAACGCCGGAGGCCAGCAATGTGCCCAGCGTGCGGGTGAACCGGCTGATGGAAGATTTGAGGAAAAGTGGTCCCACGCCCGGGGCATGCAATAGGAACCAATCCACCGCTCGTGTGCCCCCGCGGGTCTTATGCCATGCTTTGAAGGCAAAGTAACCCACCACAATGATGCCGATTGTGATCAAGTAGTGATCCTTGATGAAGTTACTGACCGAGAGCACCGCCAGCGTGAGGCCGGGCATCGCCTTGCCCTTGAGCATGCCCGAGAAGATCTTTTCGAACTGCGGAATAACGAAGATCATCAGTGCGCCGACGATACCAACGGCAACAAACACGATGATGACCGGGTAGGTCATCGCTGACTTCACCTTGCCCTTGATCTTTTCGGCCTTCTCCATGAAGCGCGAAAGACGTTCCAAGACCGTCCCGAGCACGCCGCCCGCTTCACCCGCCTTGACCATGTTGACATAGAGGCGGTCGAACACCTTGGGGTGCTGCAAGAGGCCGTCGGAGAAGTTACTGCCCGAACGAATGCTCTCCACGAGGGATTCCACAACCTCTTTGAAGGGGAGATTCTTCTCCTGGCGGGCGAGAGTCTCCAGACTGCGCATGATGGGCATGCCCGCGTTCACCAGCGTGGCGAGCTGGCGGGTAAACACCGTCAGGCCGGCGTTGTTGATAACGCGACCGAAGGTGATCGAACCTTTTTTCTTCTTGGACCGCAGAGGCATGTCGGCCGGGGCCGAGGGGGAGTTGAGCTTGCGGACATCTTTCTTCGCTCCGGTGGAGAGCTTGGTCGCACCGGCGCCGCCTTCAGGAGCGAGCGCGGTGGGGATAAGGCCCATCGCCTTCAATTCGGCGGCGGCCTGTTCGGACGAAGTGCTTTCGACCACGCCTTTTTTTTCTTTGCCCGAGGCCGACTCGATGGCGCTATAAGTGAACTTTGGCATAGGGTAAGGGTATTGGTAAGTTTTGTGGAGAAGATCGGATTGCAGGTCGATGCTGGAAACGTGCCGGGTGCTAATCAGGTGTATTTGATAATTTCCTCGATTGAGGTCGCGCCATCAAAAATAGAGCGGAGGCCGTCGTCTCGCAATGTGCGCATCCCCTGTTCGAGGGCCTTTTGCTTGATCACCATCGTGGAGGCGCGGGCCACGACCAAGTCGCGGACGGCTTCGCTCAGACGGAGCCATTCATAGACGCCCATGCGACCCCGATAACCGGTGTTGCTGCAATGCTCACAACCGCGGCCGTAGAAAAACTCGCGATTGCCGATGTCAACCGGATCGATGTTGAGCTGTTGAAGGAGCGCGGCCGGCGGTTCGTAGGGGGTCCGGCAGCTCTTGCAGATCCGGCGGACAAGTCGCTGGGCCAGCACCGCTTCCAAGGAAGAGGCGATCAGGAACGGTTCCACACCCATGTCGACGAGACGCGTGACCGCGCCGGGGGCGTCGTTGGTGTGGAGGGTGGAGAGCACCAAGTGACCGGTGAGCGACGCCTGAATGGCGATCTGCGCAGTTTCCAAGTCGCGGATCTCACCCACCATGATCACGTCAGGATCTTGACGGAGGAAGGAGCGAAGGGCGGCGGCAAACGTGAGGCCGACGGCATGGTTCACCGGCACCTGCATGATACCCTCGATCTCGTATTCCACGGGATCTTCAGCCGTGAGGAGCTTGAGATCGGGGGTGTTGATGACGCGAAGGGCGGAATAAAGCGTGGTGGTCTTGCCCGAGCCCGTGGGACCGGTGACGATGAAGATGCCGTTCGGCCGCCTGATGATCTCGGTGATGCCTTCATACACGTCCGTCGGCATGCCCAGCGCGGTGATGTCGAGTTGCACGGCGGACTGGTCGAGCACGCGAAGCACCACGGATTCGCCGAACTGGGTGGGAAGCGTGGAAACGCGAAGGTCAACCGGGCGTCCGGCGAGGGTCAGCTTGATGCGGCCGTCCTGCGGAATGCGGCGTTCGGCGATGTTGAGGCTGGCGAGCACCTTCACGCGCGAGGTGATGGGAAGCGCAAGGTGCTTGGGCGGAGGCGCCATTTCGTAGAGCGCGCCGTCGATGCGATAACGGATCTTGAACTCGTGCTCGAAAGGCTCGAAGTGGATGTCGGAGGCCTTGTCGCGAATGGCCTGGCCGATGACGAGGTTGACGAAACGGATGATCGGCGTCTGGCCGGCCATCGACTCGAGATCGTGCTCGGAGAGGTCCCGGTCGGCCCCCTGCGGGCCGTCGTGATCGTCGCTCGACATCTCCCGAAGAAGATCGTCGATGGTGGCGTCGTCGTCGCCGTAATGAAGCTTGAGCAACCCGTCGATACGACCGGGATCGGCAACGACCAGGCGCACGTCCTTGCCAAGGGCAAAGGTAAGGTCGTCGATGACCTGGCTGTTGAAGGGATCGGTGGCCAGCAGATCGATGCTCTGGGCGTCGACACGCAAGGGAACGACGCCATACATGCGGGCGAGGCTGCCCTGGACGGCGTTGACCACCTCGTTGGGGATGTCGCCGGCGTGGCCCTCGAGATATTCGCAGCCCAGGTGGGCGGCGATGGTGCGCAGGAGCGTGGCCCGGTCGACCAGCCCCATCTCAACGAGGAGGTCCGCAACGGGTTTGCCCGTGGCTTTGTGCTCTTCGTTGAGATCGTTGAGGGTTTCGGGTGCGACCAGGTGATGATCGCGGCAAAGTTCCAGAATGGCCTGACTGTGGCTTTCGAACATAGGGTAACCGGCGTGAGCCGACGGAAGGGGAAAGCGATTGCGGTTTGAAAATTAGAGTTGGCGGAGCTGTGCACCCATCGCGAGAAGTTTCTCCCGCATGACCAGCGGATCCTGGGCTTTGTCGAGCGCCTCGTCGGGAGTGACGAGGTCCCGGTTGACCAGGCTCATGAGATGGGCGTCCAGGGTAATCATACCAAGGCTGGCCCCGGTTTGAATATCGGAGGAAATACGGAAGGTTTTATTTTCACGAATGAGCGAGGCGATCGAGGTCGTGTTGACCATGATTTCGTAGCCGGCAATGCGCCCGCCACCGATCTTTTTGCACAAAACCTGGGAAATCACCGCCACGATCGACGACGCAAGCTGCGTGCGGATCATGTCTTTCATGTTCGCGGGAAAGGCGTCCACGATACGGTCAATGGTCTTCGCCGCGCCGTTGGTGTGAAGGGTGCCGAACACCAGATGGCCCGTTTCGGCCGCGCTGATCGCAGCCTCGATCGTTTCCAAATCACGCATTTCACCGACAAGAATGATGTCCGGATCCTGGCGGAGGGCGCGACGGATCGCCTCGGAGAAACTGGGAACGTCAACGCCCACTTCACGCTGCGTGACAATACAGTGCTTGTGCGGATGATAATATTCGATCGGGTCCTCGATCGTGATGATGTGGCCGTCGCGAGTCTCGTTGATGTAATTGATCATCGCAGCGAGCGTCGTCGACTTGCCGGAACCAGTCGGGCCGGTGACGAGGATGAGGCCGCGGGGACGATAAAGCAGTTCGCGAACCTTGTCCGGGATCCCGATTTCCCGGAGGCTATACATCTTGTTCGGGATCTGGCGCAGAACCAGGCCGTAGTTGCCCTTGGCCCTCAGGATGCTCACGCGCAGACGCGCCTTGTCGAGATAGGCGAATCCGAAATCGGACCCGCCGTTCAGCTTCACGTTCTGCTGATGATTGTCCGGCGTGATCGAAAGCATCAACTGCTCGGTATCGGCGGGGGTGAGCAGAGGTCCGTCAATGGGCACCATGCCGCCGCTGAGGCGAAGCGTGGGCGGCTGGCCGACCTGCAGGTGAAGATCGGAGGCGCCCTGGTCCACCACCAACTCCAGCAGGTCATTCATTTCGTAACTCATAAAAATGGCCGGACCGGGTTTAACTGGCGTCGCCCACCGTGATCGAGACAACTTCGTCGATCGAGGTCTGGCCGGCGAGGACCTTGCGCACGCCGTCTTCGCGCATGGTGCGCATGCCGAGGGAGCGGGCTTTGTCGCGCAGCTTGGCGGTGCCGACATTGTCGTAGATCATGCGCTGGATCTCTTCGTTGACCACAAACATTTCGAAGATGCCGGCGCGGCCGCGGTAGCCGGTGCCATTGCAGTTCTGGCAGCCTTCACCACGCATAAAGGTCGCGGTGGATGCCTGCTGCGCCGTGATGTTCAGCGAACGGAGTTCGTTGGCGTCCGGCGTATACGGCTTCTTGCATTGCTTGCAGATCTTGCGGGTGAGGCGCTGGGCCACTGCGGCGCGCAACGAACTCGACACAAGGAACGGCTTCACGCCGATGTCGATCAAGCGGGTGATCGCGCCGGGGGCGTCATTGGTGTGGAGGGTGGAGAACACCATGTGGCCGGTGAGCGAGGCGTTGATGGAAATTTCGGCCGTCTCCAAGTCACGAATCTCACCCACCATGACGATATTCGGCGCCTGGCGCAGCATGGAGCGGAGCGCCGAGGCGAAGGTCATGCCGACGTCGTGGCGGACCGGCACCTGGTTGATGCCCGCGAGCACATACTCGACGGGATCCTCCACCGTGATGATCTTGCGGTCGGGCTTGTTGATGAAATGCAGGCAGGAATAGAGCGTCGTCGTCTTGCCGGAACCGGTCGGTCCCGTGACCAGCATGATGCCGTCCGGGAGCGAAATGAGACGCTCCACGATCGCCTGGTCGTCGCTGAAGAAACCAAGCTCGGGCAGACCGAGCTGAAGCCCGTCCTTGTCGAGAATACGCATGACAATACTCTCGCCGTGCGCGGTCGGCAGGGAGGACACACGCAGGTCGATCTGCTTGCCCGTCATGTTAATTTGAATACGACCGTCCTGCGGGATGCGCTTCTCGGCGATCGAGATGTTGGCCATGATCTTCAACCGGGAGATCATGGACAGCTGAAGGCGCTTCGGCGGATTTTCGATCTCGAGCAACACGCCGTCGATGCGGTAGCGCACCCGGAAACGTTTCTCGAGCGGTTCAAGATGAATGTCGGACGCACGCCGCTGGATCGCCTCCAGAATGATCTGGTGAACAAGCTTGATGATCGGCGCATCGCCTTCCTCGCTGGAGGAGGTGCCGTCCACGGCCACGGTCGAGACGGTGGCCGCTTCGGCACCCCCGACCGAAAAGTCGTTCAGCATCGCATCCAGCTCGCTGGCATCCTTGCCATAGAAACGTTCGATGGTGTGCTTGATTTCGTCGGCGGGCGCCACGGACGGCTCGATGGTGAGCTTGAGCACATGGCCGAGGCTGTCGATTGCATCGACATCGAGCGGGTCGCTGATGGCGAGTTGAAGCACCCCGCCCTCCTTCGAAAGCGGGAACACATTGTAGCGAACCGCCATCGCGCGCGGCACGAGCGCCATTGCCTCCGGACTGGGAACCCGCAACGCGGCCAGGTCGACAAAAGGCATGCCAAACTCGTCCGCCAGCAACTTGCTGAGCTGGCGGGACTGGACCGCGCGGTTGGCGATCAGGATTTCGACCACCTTGGGAGGAGCGGTGGTGAGGTCGGTATGGGCCGCAATCTGCTCATTGGCGGCATCGATCTGGGCTTGCGTGAGCACGCCCTTGTCGAGGGCGAGCTGTAGGACGAAATCATCGGCGGGAGTCACGTGGGGGATAAGGGCGTTGGGCCGATCAGGGTAGTTGTCGGGTAATTACAAAGGGAGTGAACTAGCGGCTGAGGCTCATGAGGAATTCCGCGTTTGTTTTGGTTTTCTTCAAGCGCTGAATTAACATATCCATCGCTTCCACCGGAGGAATTCCCTGCATGGCGCGGCGCAAGCCGTAGACACGCAGCAGCTCTTCAGGGTGATAAATAAGCTCTTCCTTGCGCGTGCCGGAGCGATCGATGTTGATTGCCGGGAAGATGCGCTTGTCGGAAAGCCCGCGGTCGAGATGGAGTTCCATGTTACCCGTGCCTTTGAATTCCTCGAAGATCACCTCGTCCATGCGGCTGCCGGTGTCGATGAGGGCGGTGCCGATGATGGTGATGCTGCCGCCGCCCTCGATGTTACGGGCGGAACCGAAAAAGCGCTTGGGTTTCTGAAGCGCGGTGGCCTCGACGCCGCCGGACATGATTTTGCCGGAATTGGCGGCCAGGGCGTTGTAGGCACGGGCCAGACGGGTGATCGAATCGAGCAGGATGACCACATGCTCGCCTTGTTCGACCAGACGGCGGGATTTTTCGATGACCATCTCGGCCGCATGCACATGGCTCTCGGGAGCCTCGTCGAACGTGGAGCTGACCACCTCGCCGCGGGTATGACGCTTGAAGTCCGTCACTTCCTCCGGACGTTCATCGATGAGCAGGAGAATCAACTTTTTCTCGGGAAAGTTATGCGAGATGGAGTTGGCAATATTTTGCAGAAGCACGGTCTTGCCGGTCCGGGGAGGAGCCACCAGCAGCCCACGCTGGCCGAACCCGATGGGTGTGAGCAGGTCAACCGCGCGCATCGAGATGTCTTTATGGATCTCCGGTGCCTCCAAGAGGATGCGTTGCAATGGATAATAGGGAACCAGCTCCTCAAAAGGCGTGAGCTTGGACGCCTCTTCCGGAGCTTTGCCCATGACGGTCTTCACGCCGACCACTGCCGGGCAACGGTCGCCCGCCTGCGGAGATTGCACGATCACTTCAACGTGGTGCCCGCGCTTGAGCGCATAGCGTTTGACCAGGCTTTCGGGCAGGTAGGTGCTCTCCGGATACAAGCGATAGTTCGCCTGCTCATGGACGACAAAACCGTAGCCCTTGTCGGTGAGATCGACCAGCCCGCGGTCTGCAATGGGCACCTGCTTCTGCCCGGCATGCACAAAGATCGCTTCCAGCATTTGAAGGCGGTTGGGCGTGCCTTCAAAAGGAACCCCGAGCTTGCGCGCATAACCGGTCAGTTCGAAGAGATTCAGCGAATAAATGTGGTCGACGTAAATCGGCGCCTCGCCGTTACCCGTCAACAAAGTCGCAGCCAGCGTGTCGAGCGCCGCAAGATCGGCGAATCGCGCGGGATCAGGCAGGTCGCCATAATGCGGCGGGGCCAGCACGGGCGGGGGTGGTTGAGGAGGATGTTGATGTCCGCCGGGACGACCGCCGCCTCCACCGTGGGGCTGATGCTTGTCCTTCCACTTGTTCTTCTTATCTTTTTTGCGCTTCCACCAAGGGCCGCGATCGTCGTCAGGCGCCCCACCCTGATGGAAACCACCCGGCTGCCCCGAACCGTTGTTACCCGAAGGCGACGAAGGTTCCTGCCGCTGCGAGGCATCTGACGTGGAGCCGGACGAATCCCCGCTCTCCGAAGCCGGAGCCGACGGAGCGACTTCGAGCGAGTGAGACCGGTCCGTCGACGGCACGAATACCGGACGCTCCGGAGCGGCGGGAGCAGGCGCTGACTCGATTACGACGGGCGCAGAACGCTCTTCACGCACCGGCTCGGGTTTCACGTGGACAACCGGGGCAGGTGCAGCGGGCTCAAACAAGGTCGGCTCATGCGAACCTTCGGGGGCGGACTTGGCGGAGGCTTTGGGCGTCCGGCCTTTGACGACCCGCTTTTTCGGAGCGGCGGCACTCGTGGCGCGAGGCGCACGCTTGGTCGTTTTCTTGGGTTTGCCCGTGCCGGCTCCGGCAGAGGCGTTCAAATCAGATTCGTCCATGTGTGGGAAAGATGAGGAAACAAAATCAACCAGGCCGAACCCTTGCCTCAATGAGCACCGGACAGCCGCGTCGCCAAGTGGTTCACCTGCAGGCGCAGAGCTTCCAGCGTGCCGTCGTTAGACAGGACAAAATCGGCTTTTTCTAGTTTCAGAGCCAAGGGCAATTGCTTGGAAATTCGTTGCCCGGCGAGCGATTGGGGAATTCCGCGCTCAATCAACCGGGCAAGTTGATTAGCGGACGATGTGGATACGCAGACGATGAAATCAAACCAATTTTCCAAACCCTGCTCAAAAAGCAGCGGCACCTCGATCACCCAACGATCCTTCGGAGCGGTCGCGAGCAATTCCCGCCACCGCTCGTAAACCAAAGGATGCAACAACTCCTCCAGCCATAGCCGATCCGCGTCGTTGCCGAAAATGCGCTTCGCCAGCAGTGGCCGTTGCACCTCGCCGTCCGCGTTCACGACATCGGGAAACCGCTCCGCGATTTTTGCTACGACCAGTGGGGCAACCCGGAAGCCCGCCTCTTCAAAGAGGCCCGCCGCCGTGGATTTCCCCCCGCCCATGCCGCCGGTAAGTCCCAATATCATCTCAGTGTCGGTCAAAAATGAATCCCAAGATTGGGCTTGCGCGGGCTTTGCGCAAATCATTACTCGGAACCCGCTTCGCCATAGTTTTGCGTCGCACAATTTCCTCGAATCACCGGGCCGGCCCAAGACATGCCTCTCACGACTGACACCACGCGCGCGGAGACCGTCACCGAAGCCGCCTCTGACATCGCCCGCAATCTGTTCCCGGGCGCTTCAGACGGTTTTATCCGGGAGCTTTTCGACCGGGTGACAAAACTCTTCACCGGCGGTTATCTGGATTATCAGGCCTGCGACCTCAAATATCACGATTTCCGGCACACACTGCAGGTGGCCGTCGCCTATATGGATTTGTTTGCGGCCCGCCAGGCTTCAAACGAACGGCGCTTTACCCACCGGCAGTTCGAACTCGGTCTGGCCACGGCGCTGCTGCATGACAGCGGCTACCTCAAACTGCGTTCGGACCGCGAAGGCACCGGGGCCAAATACACCTTTTGCCACGTCCTGCGCAGCTGCGCCCTCGCCGCCTCGTTCCTCCCGAGCCTTGGACTGAAGGTCGAGGAAATTGACATCGTGCTCGGAGCGATCCGCTGCACAGGCCCCTCCACGGCGGGCATGCGGCTGCGCTTCAACCGCCA